>DATJSB010000140.1:0-21026 GCA_035504315.1 Occallatibacter sp. | reverse complement strand
AAGGCCGTCGCATCCGAGAGGTGTCCCGTCTGCTTCATAAAGTACGCGGCCTCCAGGTCGGCATCGGCTGCCTCGGCGTTCATCTCCTCGCACTCGTTTTCCGGCGGCGCGGGAGCGCCTGCTGCGTGCGCGCAAAAGTCTCCATCGTGGATCAGCGCATACTTCTTCTTGTTTGCAGGAATGAAATACCGCGGCGATGTGGGGTTCACTTTCGCAAGCAGCGCCCACTGATTCAAGTCCACCAGGAACTCGGGCGGCAGCTGGCTCATGCCCAGGTAGGTATCGGTCAACTGCTTTGAGAAGATTGCCAGCGTCGGCGTCGGCTCGCCGTTGCTGGGCTTGAAGTAGATGCCGCCCAGTCCCATCCCCGTCTGCATGTCGATCCAGATGAATCCCCGCCCGCTCATGTGCTGGTCAGGCCCGCCGGCCGACGCCACCATCACGTAGCGCCCGTCACGCACGCTGATCGGAATTGGCCGCTCGTCGAGCACTTCGTCCCTGGCTTCGGAAAGCTCTTTGTCGCGGTGGTAAAAGTAATACGCGCTCGGCGTAATCAGCTTCTCAAGCTGCCTGAAGCGCTTGTCGCGCACGATCTCCTTCGGCATTTTGCCGTCGTAGCCGGCAAGAAAACCCAGTTGATCGGTCGGAATCAGGTTTTGAAACACCGCCGGCGATGGCACGGGCGGCGCAGCCGGTTGCGTCTGACCTGCATCGGGCTGCTGTGCACCCGCAAAGGTCACCAAGGCGAGCAAGGTTGCGGCCAAAAGGCGTACTCGGCCGATGCGATAGGGAAGCTCTGAATTCAGCGTCATCGGTTGCCTCTGACTCCACAAATTACACCAAAAATGTAAAGACTTTGTCACCAGATTTGCGTCCCCGGCCCCCGAACTGAAGGCTGACTCGCCGGCCTGCTGACCGCCAGCCTCTCTCGCCTCGCTTATCATGAACTCCAGCACACCCCGGATGCCCCCCACCCTCTTCATCTCGGCAGGCGAAGCCAGCGGCGAGCTCTACGGCGCACAATTGGCATCCCTCCTGCGCCAAAGCCTCCCGCAGGCCGAGATCTTCGGCATGGGCGGCGAGCGCATGCGCGCGGCCGGAGTCGATTGCCTCGTCCGCGCAGAAGATATGGCCGTCATGGGCCTGACCGAGGTTCTCGAGCACCTGCCCCGCATCTATGGCGAATTCCGCAAGCTCCGCCGCGCCATCCGCGAGCGCCGTCCCCAGGTGGCCGTCCTCATTGACTTCCCCGACTTCCACTTCCGCCTCTTTCGCGAGTTCCATCGCCTCGGCATCCCCATCGTTTATTTCGTCAGCCCGCAGCTCTGGGCCTGGAAAAAACACCGCATCAAACAGGTGCAGAAGTACGTTCGCCGCATGCTGGTTATCTTCCCTTTTGAGGAGCAGTTCTACCGCGATCGCGGCGTCAATGCCGAGTTCGTCGGCCACCCGCTCGCCGAACTTCCGCCACCTTCCATCTCGCGCGAAGAATACGCCAAACAGGCCGCCCTCATTCATCAGGACCAGTGGAACTACGTGGGTCCGAGAATGCATCCGCCAGAGGGTACAGATTGGGTCAATGGAAAAATTGGTTATGAGTTAGACCCGAAGAAAGAGTGGATCGCCCTCCTTCCCGGCAGCCGCTCGACCGAAATTCGCAGAAACTTCCGCACGATGGTCGATGCTGCAGCATTATTGGGCAACCAGTACGAGTACATCGTTCCAATGGCTCCCACGCTGACCGAACGTCAGATTAATGCAATTCAATATGAACTGGGAGACTGCTATCTCCCCGACCATCCGCCCCGCATCACCTTTGTCCGCGACGCCCGCGCCGCCCTCCACCACGCCCGTGCCTCCGTCGTAGCCAGCGGCACCGCTACCGTCGAAGCCGCCCTCATCGGCAACCCCTTTGTAGTCGTCTACCGCGTCTCGCCCCTCACCTACGCCATTGCCAGGCGCGTGGTCGATGTGCCCCACGTCGCCATGGCCAACCTCATTGCCGGCCGCCGCCTCGTTCCCGAACTCATTCAGCGCGACTTCACCGCCCAAAATATCCTCCAACACCTCCAACCGTTGCTTCCCGATGGCCCCCCTCGCGAGTCCATGATTCAGGGGCTGACTGCCGTCCGAGTGGCCCTGACCGCAGTCCGAGTGAATTTGACCGCCCATTCAGAACCGGGCCGCAATCAGGGAGCCATTGACCGTCTCGCCGCCGCCGTCATGGAGGAGCTTGATTCCACTTCCCGCAGTTCTCGCCAACCCGCCCGCACCTGACCGGAAGACCACACCCTGCTGTACGTTCATAGTCCCCGTAACCGCCAACCCCGAGGCCCGCGTCAAACCTTTGAGCCGCAACGGCTGACACAAACAGCGGCATAAACTTCAACCGGCTGCCAACTTGGCGGCCGTAGAATGCGATGATTGAAGCTATGCGAACACGAGTCTTGGATGGATTCTTACCCTTCGCTTCCCGGGCCGCGCTTGCCTTGGTGACTTTCGCAATTGGCGCCCTCATTCCCGCTCTCGCGCAGCGCGAGCGTCCCACCCTCAATGTCACCGGCTACGTAATCGACGCCGAGCTCGACACCGCCACGCATCACCTCGCCGCCACCACCGTGGTCACTTTCACGGCGCCCGCCAATCTCGACGTCGCCAACTTCGGCTTTCACCCCGCCCTCAAAATCACCAAGATCACCGACGACTCCGGCAAGCTTCTTGATGGCGAACGCACCGCCGACGGATCCATTCGCATCATCCCCTCCACTCCCTTCACCCCGGGGACCCCCGTCCACTGGACCTTCGTCTACGAAGGCATCATCACCGGCAACGAAGACGGCCCCATTGAAGGTCTCAAACTGGCCGCCATCCAGGAACCCATCAGCTACCTGCTCTATCCCGCGGAATGGTTTCCCACCTCCGGCTACCTCACCGATCGCTTCACCGCCGAGATGCACATTCGCGTGCCCCAGGGTATGCGCGTCTTCGCCAGCGGCAGCACCGGCAAATCCCACTCCGTCGTGCTCTCCAACGGCAAGCCCGGCGACCAGTACGACTTCAAGTGGACCAGGCCCGGGTTTCCCGGCACCGTCATCGCCGGCCGCTATCTCGAGGCCGTCTCAGTGGGTGCAGGCAACGTAAAAATCTACACCACCATCGCCCATCAGAAGGCCGCCAACCAGGTCGCGCAAACCGCCTCTCGCGAGTTCGACTTTTTTACCGATCAATTCGGCCAGCCTGAGTCGGAGCGCCTCAACGTCGTCGAAATCCCCGAAGACACCCTGCCTGCCGTCTGGGCCCCCGAGCTCGCCGCCATCCCCGGTTCCCGTCTCGGCGACAAATCCGGCGTTCGTCTGCTCGCCAATACCATCGCCCACCAGTGGTGGGGAAGCGAAGTCAGCCCCCGCACACTCAACGATGCCTGGATCTTTAACGGCATGTGCCGCTACGGCGAGCTGATGTATCTCGAGGATGAGAGCGGCGCCAGCGCCCTGCGCTCCGCGCTTTCCGATATCGAAGCCAGCGCACTCGCCTACGACACCATCCCACTCTCCAGCGCCAGCCGCCTCGGCCCCTTTACGCCTGAGTTCCAGTCCATGACCTTCGACAAGGGCGCCATGGTCTTTCACATGCTCCGCTGGGAAGTGGGCGAAAAAATGCTCCCCAACATCTTCAAGGGCTTCCTCAGCCAGTACACCGACAAGTCCGTCCGCGCCTCCGATTTTGAGAAAGTCGCCGAAGAAGTCAGCCAGCAACAGCTCCTGCCCTTTTTCTCTCAGTGGGTCGACGGCACCGGCGCACCCAGGTTCACTGACAAGTACGCCGTCTACCGCCTCGGCAACAACAAGGGTTTCCGCACCATCGGCGAAATCGATCAGGATCTCGACCTCTTCCGCATGCCCGTCGATCTGCGCATTGAAACCGACGGCAAAACCGTCAACCAGAAGATCGAAGTCGTCGGCACTAACACCCAATACGTCGTCGACACCTTCGGCCGCCCCCGCCAAATCAGCATCGACCCGCAGGATTGGGTGCTCAAAAACACCCCCGACCTCCAGGTCCGCATTGCCATCCTCAAAGGTCAGCAACTGGTCGCGCAGGGCGACCTGGTCGGCGCCATCGGCGAGTATCAGAAGGCCCTCCAGTCCAATCCGCTCAGTTCGCTGGCCAGCTACCGCATCGGCGAAGTGCTCTTCTCCCAGCGCAACTTCCAGGCCAGCGTCAACGCCTTCCGCGACGCTCTCCGCGGCGACGACGAACCGCCCTGGACCGAGGTCTGGAGCCACATCGCCATCGGCAAGATCTTCGATTGCACCGGCCAGCGCGACCGCGCCATCAATGAGTACCGCCTCGCAGTGCAAACCAACGACAACACCCAGGGCGCCGTCAACGAGGCCCGCCAGGACTTGCAGAAACCCTTCGCCGGCTGCACCTCTGGCCAATAGAACCCGACCCTGCGAAGCCCTTCTGAATTCGGACGAAATCAGGACCGCAGCCCGCAACGCAAGCGGAATACGGCAGCCCCACGCGCTGACCTGGGGAGGGTCTGTCATCCCGAGCCGGGTCGCCGCGTCTTCACCCGGCAACCCGTGCCGAGGGATTTGCGTTTGCCTTTAAAAAGCCCAACGAGCAACACACTCCATCGAGGCTCCCTCGTTCCCTTGTTCCCTTGTTCCCTTGTTCCCTTGTTCCCTTGTTCCCTTGCTCCCTCGTTCCCTCGTTCCCTCGTTCCCTTGTTCCCTTGCTCCCTCGTTCCCTTGTTCCCTTGTTCCCTCGTTCCCCAACCCACCTCAACCACTCCCCCCGCATCTCAACTCCGCAGGGGGATACAACCTTGATCGAACCCAGGCTTTCACATCTCGCCATTGCCGGCGCGCTCCTGATGTGTGCAAGCATTGCCTCCGCTCAGCCTGCGCCTCCGGCTCCCGTTCCGCCGGCCATTCCGGCAGCCAAATCCATCTTCGTCTCCAACGGCGGCGCCGACAGCGGCCTCTTTCCTGAACCCTTCAGCGGAGACCCAAGCCGCGCTTACAACCAGCTCTTCGCCGCACTCATGTCGACGGGTAGGTTCCACATGGCGACCGACCCGTCCAACGCCGACCTCGTTCTTGAGATCCGGCTGGTCGCTCCATACGGCCCAACCAACGGCAATAAGCAGAATGGCGCCTCTGACCCGCTGCCCATGTTCCGGCTCACCGTCTACGATGCCAAAAGCCACTTCGTACTTTGGACCATGACCTCGTCGGTTGGCTGGGCCGTTCTGCAGAAAACCCACGACCGCAACTTCGACCTGGCTCTCAACGACGTCGTCTCGCAGTTCCTCTCCATCGCCAATAAACCCCCGCTGCCCGCTCCATCCACTCCGTAGCCCCGGACATCTCCATGCCCACCCTTTGGGCAAGCCTTTCGCCCAAAGGGTGGAAAGCCGCAACTTACCTTGACCACCGTCATCCCGAGCCGGGTCGCCCCGTCTCCATGCGGCAACCCGAGCCGAGGGATCTGCATTTGCTTTTAAAAAGCCCAACGAGCAACACACTCCACCGAAGCTCCCTTGCTCCCTCGTTCCCTCGTTCCCTTGCTCCCTCGTTCCCTCGTTCCCTTGCTCCCTTGCTCCCTCGTTCCCTTGCTCCCTCGTTCCCTTGCTCCCTCGTTCCCTTGTTCCCTTGCTCCCTCGTTCCCTCGTTCCCTTGTTCCCTTGCTCCCTTGTTCCCTGTTTCCTCCCCTTTTGCCGATTAATTCTCACTTCCTGTCATCATCGGTTTAGGAGCATCGGAGGAACTCATGGAACTAAGTGCTGAAGGCATTGAACTGATCAAGAAATCTGAGGGTTTTCGCGCCCGCGTCTATCTCGACGTCGAGGGCTTCCCCACCATCGGCTACGGCCATCGCCTCGTCCATCCCGAGACCTTCCCCAATGGAATCAGCGCGGAACAGGGAACCGCGATCCTCCTCAACGACGTGCGCGAGGCCGAGCAGGCCGTCGCACGCCTGGTCAAGCCGCAGCTCACCCAGGGCCAGTTCGATGCGCTGGTTGATTTTGTCTTCAATCTGGGCCAGACCCGCCTGGCCCAGTCCACGCTTCTGCGCGAACTGAACGCGGGGAACTTCGCCCTGGCCGGCGAGCAGCTATTGCGCTGGGACCACGCAGGCGCCAAGGAAAACGCCGGCCTCAAGGCGCGCCGCGAAGCCGAACTCCACCTGTGGAACGGCGCGGCCATCGAACAGCCAGCGGAGGCAAACTGAGAACCAAAGTTTACTAGAAAATTAACTCCCCCCACCCCCCTCCCCCGGGGTAATTAGAAAGGCAACAGGATTACTGTCCAGCAAACATCGGAAAGTCAATCACTTGTCAAAATGTAACAACAAAAAGCCTGTTACATTGACGCACTGCTTTTACCCCGAAATCGGGGTATTTTGGCTGTTTTATTCGAAATTGATGGAATTAATGAGTGAATTTATTTTGAAAAGAAGATTACTTATTGATAAACAGTTCCTTCACTTCCACTCGTTCGCCCGCCTTCACATACCCCTTGCGCCGGAACCAGTCGTCCATCGCGCTTTGCAGGCGGTTGAGCGGCACGCGATGTCCCGCTTCCAGCAGTCCATCGGCAACCGGCAGCGTATCGTCAAAGACCGCGTCGTTGGTGAAGTTGCGCATGGCAAAGTTGTCGATCCACGCAATCGGGCACGCGTGATGAATGCCGTCGGCATCCACTTTCTCCACTGCGATCCGCCGCACAAACATGCATCAACTCTAAACTCTCGTCTGAACTCTCGCGCAGCGTCAGTGTTCCGTCGTCGGCAAAACCTTTGCCTCTTTCGATTGCTGCGTCTCTACGTGGAAGACTTTGAAGTCGTAGTCGCGCTCGGTGATGTGCTGGCGCAGGCTCTTGAACAGCAGCAGCCGTCCGTCCACCATTGCTTCGGCACCTGTCGGCAGCCACAGTCCTTCCTCCACCGGCGACTGGTCGAACTTGAAGTTCGTTCCCTTGTCCACCGTCGCCACCAGTCCGCCGCCCACGCGGAACTTGTCGTTGAAACTCACCTCGAGATGCGCCACCTGCAAACCGGCCTCATCAATCCATACCGTCCCTTGCAGCTTCTTCGATGCGTCCTCGGCCAGCCCATGCGTTTTCGCATTCTTGCGCCCGATAAAATCGAACACGATTGTCGGCCTGCTCCGATACGTCTCACGCCGCGGGTTGCGCACATCCATAATCTCGAGCAGCCGGCTCACGCTTATCGTTTGCCCTTCGAGCGGCTGATCGGGCGGCGTCTTCTCGGCCTTTTCCACCAGCTTGGTTACGCGCTCGTTCTCTTTCTCTTCATCGTGGCCGGTAAGGGGCTTGCTGTCTTTCTTCACCGTGCGCTCAATCAGGTGCCCATTTACAAAAAAGTCGTCGTCCTCTTCCGTTTCGGTCTTGGTCACATGGCCGTTCGAGTCGATATCCTGCGTCGTCTGATCCGACGTAAACGTGTAATTCTCCCGTACCTTCTCGAGCTCTTTCTGGTGATCATCTACCTTCCGCATCAGGTCGGGAATATTCGGCAGAGGAGCGTTCGCAGCCTGCCGGGCGTGCCCCGCCACGGCAACAAAAACCAGCGTGACCAAACTCGCCAGCTTCGAAATTATTCGCATTCGCATCCCAACCAGACCTCGCTGTCACACTCGTTGTTTCGCAGCCCTCAACGTTGCTGGCGCCTGGCAGAGTCGCCTGCACAATGGGTTACGGAACCGGCCGAAATCCCGTTCCGTTTCAGACGGGATGCAGCCCATGGGAGTATTCTGCATCCCATAAGCCAGGGTCGCGCTCGTATCGACGCACCCCTTCGCTTTTAGACTTTGGAGGAGAACGAAAGATGTTGGCTCTGCTGGCACAGTGGCTCTTGAGCGCATTGACGCTCATCATCGTCTCGAGAATCGTGCCCGGCTTCCACGTCGTTGGACTGTGGCCGGCGCTGGTGGCATCCCTGGTCATCGGCCTGCTCAACGCAACGGTTGGCCTCTTTCTCAAGATCGTCACCTTTCCGTTAAGCATTCTCACCCTCGGCATCTTCCTGCTGGTCATCAATGCCCTGATGATCCTGCTCGCCTCGAGCGTCGTACACGGCTTTTATGTGCGCGGATTCGTCCCCGCGTTCTGGGGTGGGGTTGTCCTGTCGCTGCTGGGAATGCTGATTCGCGCGGTGACGAAGAAATCCTGAGCGGTAGGCCGTCTCGTCAAGCAATCCACCATCGGCACCGGCCCGCAAAACTACTTTGAAGCAGGTGCTGCCGGTGTAGTCCGCACGCTTGACGCCGCAGACCGCTTGCGACTCTTCTTCTGCACAGATTTCGCGGGAGTTGATTTAGGGGGCGCGGTCACAACGGGGCCCTCGATCGTCTTGGGAGTACTCACCATGCCGGCTCCTGAGAATCCGCTCGGCGCGCTCACCCGCGCCGGGACCGCTTGAAGCTTGCCTTGTTGCAGCGGCTGAACCTTTGAATAAATTCCCCAGCCTCCACCGGCCACAACCATCACAATGGCCGCCGCGGCCGTAGCCCTCACCCACGCGGCGTCGGCGCGCAGCACCAACGGCCACGCCAATACCCGGGCCTGCCGCGGAGCGTTGCGCAAACTGGCATGTACCCGCGACTCCAGCCCCTCCGGCGCAGGCAGGCCTGCGAGCAGCCGCAGCGTGTCTTCGCCCGTGCCAGTCCTGTCCATCGAATTGTGCGACCTGAGATTCATCGCCTGTCCTCCTCTGCAGCCGCCACCGTTTCTTCCCTGCGGCCCGAGGGTTCCACTTCCCTGGCTTTACCCCTCACGTGATTCAGCATCCCGCCCATCAGATTGCGCGCGCGGAAGAGCCTTGACCTCACGCTCGACTCAGTTATGCCCAGCACCGATGCAATTTCAACGCTCGAAAGCTCCTCGAAGGCCGAGAGCATCAACACCTCCCGCTCTTTGGCCGGCAGCTGTTCAACACAGGCGAGCACCTGCGCGTGATGCTGAGCCGCGCTCGCCACCTGCTCGGCCGAAAGTCCGTTCGAAGGCAGCACCCGCGCCAATTCTGAAACATCGTCGGTCTCGGGCCGGGTCTTCGCGCGCCGCTTGCGGTCGAGAACAATATTCCACACAATCCGGATTAGCCACACCCGGTGGTCGCGAACCTCATTCAGTTGGTCTCGATGGCGCAGAACGCGCAGAAAAGCCTCCTGCACGGCATCTTCAGCGTCGGCTGCATTACGCAACACTGAGAATGCCACACGGTAGAGAGCGCCGGCATACTGGTCGACCAACGCCGCAAGGGCCGCCTCTTCCGCCTGCTGGCGGACCGCATTGGCCGCGGCGGTGTCTTCAAATTCCATCCAACCTACGCAAATGGCCTGGCTGGTGCTCATCATGCACCAGACGCAGGCGGGTGGCAAAGTGCTCGCCACCAGTGAACTCGGGAACGCTCGTCCCGGAAGCCGCAGGCTTCAAGCCGCCGCGCTCGTCCGGAATGCCTGGCGGCGGGTCTCGTAGCAGGGGTTTGAACCATCGATGATCCGGTGAACCGGCAGAATCGGCACCGTGTCTGCCTGCCCCCGAATCGCCTTACTGTCCCTTACCGGAAAGCTTCTCTTCAGCAATGGTCGCGGCCGCGCTCTCCTTGTCAGTGCCCTTGATCTTGGCCCAGATCGCCTTGGCCAGATCCTGCTTGCCCTCGGCGGCATAGAGATCGGCAAGGCCAAGCTGGGCAGCGGAGGTGGACACAGTGACCGACGGCTTGGCCGCCAGCTGGTTATAGAGAGCAATGGCGTCGTTGTCGCGGCCGGTCTGATGATAAAGCCCGGCGAGGGCGAGTTTGGCCAGGTTGGCCAGGTTGCGGTTCCACGAACCGGCAGCCGCCTTCAGCTCAGTCTCGGCTGGCCCGTTCTTCCCCAGGTTCATGTAGGTTACGCCGGCAAAGTAGTGAGCCTTCGACGCTTGGGGCAACCCGCTGAAGTTGTGAGCGATGGCCACGAACTCGCGATTCGCCTCAGTGGCGCGCGCTGCTGCCGTCGTATAAGTGCCCGAATCAGGGACGCCGGGCGTCGCCAATGGCTCAGTGTAAACGTCGAGCGCGCTGCCCAGCGCCTGGTCGGCCGCTGAGGTACGCATATTCCAGTAGACTGCCCCTGCAATCACCACCACCAGCGCAATAGCCGCGCTGATAATCCAACGGAGAACGCCGGAGCGGTGTTCTCCCAGCCAGCTGGCGCTGGAGGCAGCCGCGCGGGCGAATTTGTCTTGCTTTAATGCGTGACGGGTTTGTGTATCCACTTGTTATTTCAGTCCTTCGCTGATTATGCAGGCGGGGCCGAACTCGGCTGGTTCAGGCTGGTTAGAGACACTGCGACTGCAACCCATCCAGTTTAACAGCGGGCCGAGGCGTTTAGCCAGTTGGCCGAAGTCCTGGCGTCGGCCAGCTCTTGTTCCCTTCTTCCCTTGTTCCCTGTTACCCTGAAACACATGTACGAAGACTTCCACGTAGCCGATCGCTGGAGTGGCGAAGACATTCACTGCCACTGGAAGGCCAACATGGTGGCCATTGCCACGCGCCACGCAGATGCGGTCGATATCCGCTTTGACGTAAACGGCCGGCCGATGTGGATTGCGCTGCCCTCGACCGCGTGGGTGGAGCAGAAGAAGCGCTCCGGGAAGGTAATCACCGACCAGCTCGCCGCGCAGATCGCCGGCCGCTACCTGAAGCAGCTCATCGAGGAAGGCTACGACGCGCAGCGCGAGGTCTACACCATGAGCGTTGATGAAGTCCTCTCGCATCTCGACGCCGTGGTGGCGGAAGCAAAGTCGCAGCGCGCCATGCCCACGCTGCCTGTCGGCGCGTGAACTCACCTGTCACGATCCCTGCGCGCGACCCCCATGCGCGCGACCTCGCAGAAATCGCGCGCCAGTTTGCCGTCGACGGTGAATTCTGCGGAGCAGTCCCGTACGGAGGCGGCCACATCAACGAAACCTATTGCGTCGCCTTCAACCGCGCCGGCGCTCTCGTTCGCATAATCTTGCAGCGCATCAACAACCATGTATTTCGCAATCCTCAGGCGTTGATGGAGAACATCGAGCGGGTCACCGAACACCTGGCGACGAAGCTTGCCTGCGATCCCGGCAAAGAACGCCGCGCGCTTACTCTCATTCCCGATCGCGCCGGCCGCTCCTTGTACATTGACCCCTCGGGCGGCTACTGGCGAGCCTATCGGTTCATCGAGGACGCGCGCACCTATGACGCCGTCGAATCCGCGCAACAGGCCTTTGAGGGCGCGCGGGCTTTCGGGCGCTTCCTCGAGTTGCTCGCCGATTTACCCGCGCCGCGCCTCCACGACACCATTCCGGACTTTCATCACGCGCCGAAACGCTTTCAGGCTCTCGAAGACGCCGTGGCCCGCGATTCTGCCGGACGCCTGCGCAACGCCGAGCCGGAGATCGCCTTTGCCCTGGCGCGCAAATCCATCACCCGCACGCTCCTCGATGCTGGTCTGCCCGAGCGCGTCACTCACAACGACACCAAGATCAATAATGTGCTGTTCGATAATTCCACCGGCGAAGCAATCTGCGTGATCGACCTCGAGACCGTGATGCCCGGTTTCGCCGCCTACGACTTCGGCGACCTGGTCCGCTCGGCGACCTGCCTGGCTTCGGAGGACGAGCGCGATCTTACGCGAGTCACCATGCGCTTTGACTTCTTTGAAGCGCTTGCACGCGGCTATCTGAGCACAGCAGGCGCTTTGCTCACCCGCGCTGAGAAAGAGTCCCTGGTTCTCGGTGGAAAGGTCATCACCTTCCTGATGGGCATCCGTTTTCTGACCGATCACCTGAATGGCGACACTTATTACAAGGTGCATCACGCCGGGCACAACCTGGACCGTTGCCGCACGCAATTCAAGCTGATCGAATCGATCGAGGAGCAGGAGACGACGATGGAGCAGTTCATCCGCTCCATCGGTTAACGCCCCTCACTCGTGCCTGAGCGCCTCCATCGGCTGCACGCCTGCGGCACGGCGCGCTGGAATCCAACTTGCGGCCAGCGCAACTGCCAGTAGAATCAAAACTCCTCCGACAATCGTCAACGGATCGTTTGGCTGAATCCCGTAGAGCATCGACTTGACCAGCCGGGTTAGGCCCAGCGCTGCGCCCGTTCCGGCAACAATCCCCGCAATCGCCAGCCAGGTGCTCTCGCGCAAGATCATTCCGCGCACCTGTTCCGGCTGCGCGCCGAGCGCGAGTCGAATCCCGATCTCGTTCCGCCGATTGGCCACTGAATACGCCATGATGCCGTAGATGCCTACGCAGGCCAGAGCCAGCGCCAGGAGGCCAAAGCCAGCGGAGAGAGACGCGAAGATCCTTTCCGTTTGCATGGTCGAGTCGATCTGTTCCTGCTGGGTGCGGATGTCGACGATGGGTAGGTCGCGATCGACTTTTCGCACTGCCTCGCGCAATGCAGGCGCCAGGGCTGCCGGCGCCAAGCGAGTACGGATTGCATAGGTCAAACCGCCGACGCCATCGCTTTGCTGCCGGTACAGCAAGAAGAATTGCGGCGGTGGTTCGTCGCGAAGATTCGAGTATCGCGTGTCGGCGCATATGCCCACGATCTGCACCCATGCGTTCTTTGCGTCATCGGTTCTGAACATCTTCCCAATGGGATTTACGTTCGGAAACCGCTTGCGCGCCAATCTCTGGTTGATAATTCCGACTTTGAGCGACGTGGCCGTATCCTGCGCGTCGAAGGCTCGGCCCGCAACGATCGGTATGCCCATGGTGGCGAAGAAGCTGTTCCCCACCGTGTTGACATACTCCGCTTGCTGCTTGTTTTCATCGAACTTTTCCCCTGGCAACAGGAATATTTCGTTCGACATGGTGTCGCTGATATATGCCGTCGAAGCGGTTGTTACCGCCTGCACGCCGGGAATGGCAGCGAAATCCTCCTCCAGGCGGGCGTGCAATTGCACATCCTTGCCCGCGGCGTAGCGCGTGGCCGGTGGGTTAATCGAAAACAGGATCAGGTGATCGGTCTTGAAGCCCGCATCCACAGAGCGGAGCGCGAAAAGCGTCCGCAGAAACAGCCCGGCGCCCACTACCAGCAGAGTAGACAGGGCAATCTGAAAGGCGACGATGGCTTTGCCGCCGAGGCCCTTGCGGCGGCGCGTTACAGTCAGCGCAGACTCTTTCAGGCTGCTGCTCACCTCGGCGCGTGCGGCCATCCACGCAGGCGCGAGACCGAAAAGCAATCCGGTCGCGATCGTGACTGCCGCGGTAAAGCCAAACACCAGCCAGTCGAAGTGAACGTTGACCTCGCTTGCCTCCCAGGCGTTTGCCAGCAGTCTGGGAATGGCGTTTCGGCCCAGGTAGCCCAGCGCCAGCCCGCCCAATCCGCCCGTGGCAGCCAGCAACAGGCTCTCGGTAAGCAACTGTCGCAGTATGCGTCCACGTCCCGCTCCAAGGGCCAGCCGCACACTCATCTCCCGCTGCCGCTGTGCCCCTCTCGCGAGCATCAGGTTGGCTATGTTGGCGCAGGCCAGCAAGAGCACCAGGCCGGTTAGCGTCATCAGCACAAACGCCGGCTTCTTGAATTCGCTCTCGGAAAGGTGGTTTCCACGGCTGCCGTCACCAATCACCAGGCGAGGTATGGTTTCACCGGGCTTTACCGTCATGGTGCCGCGCACCGCCGCTTGCAGTTGCGATGAAAGCACCGCCTCAGCCTGAGAGTCCTTTACTCCTGGTTTGACCCGGCCCATGATCCTGATCCACCACATTTCCGGGTCTTCCAAAAACGATTTCTTGCCGCCTTTCGGATCAAGTACCGGTTGCATGTTCAGCGGTACACACACATCCGGCGAGATCTGGCTATCGTCGGCGCCCGTGAATCCGCGGGGATTGACTCCCACAATGGTCATCACCGTCTGATTCAACGTGATGGTCTGGCCCAGCACCGATGGCGAACGTCCAAAGTCGCGTTCCCATACCCCTTCGCTGATGACCGCAACCGTTCCCGCGCTGTATTCTGCCTCGTCGGAAGGCTGAATGGGGCGGCCCAACTGAGGCCGTACATTCAAACCGGAATAGTAGGTCCCTGAGACCATCTCCGCCTGCACACGTCGCGCCGTCCCCCGGATGGTCGCGTTCATGCCGTCCTCCTGGTAGGCGACAAGCTGTTGCATCACGGTGTTGTGCGCGCTTAACTCTCGATAGACCGGATAAGAAAAAGACGAGCTCTTGGTGCCTCCTTCAGGCGAAGAGTCAAATTCGCCCCACATGGAATGCACCGCACTATGCCCGGCGGCTTGCCAGTACAACATCCTCAGTTGCTCTGGATGCGGCAGATTCAGCCGATCGTAGAGCATGCTTTTGGTGACCGAGAAGATCGTCGTGTTCGCGCCAATGGCCAGCGCCAGCGAACCCACAGCAATCGCGGTGAATCCCGGGCTCTTGCGAAGTATTCGCACGGCGAAACGCAGATCGGCGGCAAGCTCGTCCCACCAGCGCAGACCAAGCGAGGCGCGCATGTCTTCTTTGGTTTTGAGAGCCGGACCAAGCGCGATGCGGGCGCGCCGAGCGGCGTCCTTGGGTGAGTGGCCGGCGCGGATAAGGTCCGCAGTGAGCCGTTCAAGATGATCCGCAAGCTCGGCTTCCATGTCAGCCTCAAGCCTGCTGCGATGAGTAATTGCGCGAAACCAGGACCGGAACCGCGTAAGCAATCGTAGGAATACGGCTGAAAGCTTTGCGCCTGCCACTTTTCGGGGCTTGGGCACCCTATTCCCTATTCCCCGCTCCCTGTTCCCTGCTTCTCTCATATCTGCTCCGGTGTAGCGCTCAGAATTCCGTTGATGATGCCCGACATGCGCTGCCATTTTTCGGTCTCTTCGCCAAGGCGCGCGCGGCCCAGATCAGTGAGGCGGTAGTACTTGGCGCGGCGGTTGTTCTCGCTCTCGCCCCACTCGCTGGCAATGGCTCCCTGGTGCTCAAGCCGGTAAAGTGCGGGGTAAAGCGACCCCTGCTGGACAATCAGTTCTTCACCGGAAATCTGCTGAATCCGCAACAGCACGCCGTAGCCGTGCAGCGGACCGAGCGACACGGCCTTGAGGATGAGCATGTCGAGTGTTCCCTGGAGTAGTTCCTGTTGCTTGTCGGGAGCCATAGTGGAGTCTCCGATCGGGCGCTTTCCTAGTTAATCTAGGGGGAGATTAATACGGTTCTCCTAGATTGTCAAGGAGAAGACAGTAGCAGTCGACTAATCAGTATCAATTTGTGATAGTTACGGGAGATGGGCGGTCAGCGTTCGAGGTTCAGCGTCATGCAGTGGCTATACGTTGCTTCGCACTGCAGCATGTCTTCGGCGAGCATGTTCCATCCCACAAAGCCCGCGAATTTTCCGCCGGGCGATTGCGCCGGCGTAGGCGCAAGGCCGAGGCCGGTGTCGGCGTCGTAGTCCTCGTGCATCGAGCCCCACCGTGCAATGTCGTTGCGCAGAATCGTTGCAAGCGAGCCGGCCAGCCACTTTGATTCAGCGTTGAATCCATAACGGCGCAGGGCGAGCCAGTCGAGATAGTTCGCATTAATCCAAATGGGCCCGCGCCAGTTGGAATAGGGATTGATGATGGCCTCGTTGTTGTAGGCCGAGTCGCTTCTGGCGAGGCTGCGGAAACCGTAGGTTGAACGCATCTCTTCCGGGTTGAGCAAATGTTGGCGGATCATGCGCTGCCCCTCGGCTTGGGGCAGCAATCCGAAGGCAAGCGGTACAAAGCTCGACCATGCGATCGACGGCATCCACGCGCCGGTGTCGCGACGGCGATTGAGAAAGATGGCCTCGTTGCTGCGCCAGAGGTGCGCAAGGATTGCCCGGCGCGTGGCCGCAGCCTCATGATCGTACTCGACGGCGAGCGCGGGTTCGCCGAGATGCCGCGCAATCACCGCCATTGCCAGGTATTCGCGCATGGCCCACACTGACGCATCGACGGCGAGGATCGAACTCGGGTCTTTGGGATCGTTGCTGAGCGCCGGATTATTGTCGGCGCCCGACTGCATCGCATTGTCCCAGAACCAGAGGTTCCACTTCGCGTCGAACTGGGTCTGCTTTCGATAGGCCAGAATGCGCTGCATGGCCGGCCAGAGCGGACGAATCCACTCGTAATCGTTGAGCTGGTTGGCCGCTAACGCCGCGCCCTGCGCGAGGAACGGTTTCATGGCGAACTTGCCGAAGAGCGGACGGGGGCCGTTGGGTGTTATGCATCCGGCGACGTAGCCGCCGGCATCGGCGGAAGAAGCAAAGCTCACCACCCAGTCGCGCAGGAGGCTCGCCTCTTTTGCGCTTTGGTTAAGCCAGTGCAGACCGATGAAGAATCCATCCCAGTCCCACATCTGCGTGTAATAGCCTGCCGGGATGAGATAGTCGTGATGAATGTATCCCTGCGCCGGGCGAATGGTCTGCGGCGCCAGCCGATCGAAGTCAGCGGTGAGTGCGGCAAGCAAATCGGAGCGGGTGGGCTCTTGCGAACGAGACCCGGCCGCAGCGCTAAGAATCACTAACAAAACAACGCGGAAGGCGCGATGAGGATGCACGAAGCGAGGATACCGCACCGATGCGCGTCCGACTTCTTCTATTTCTCGGCATCACTTACTACTTTTATTTGGCGGGATCACTTACTTCGCCGCATGTCAATTGCTTCGCCGTATTCTGGAGCTACTTTGCCGGATCAACGAGCGCTTGATAGACCAGCGCGCGGCTGCGGTACTCCACGGGCGGCCATGGGTACGCCTGCTGGATCATGCCGACGAAGACAACGTCATTGGTCGGATCGATCCAGAACCATGTGCCGGCTGCTCCGTCCCAATTGTAAGTGCCCTTGCCGTCAGGCAGGTTCGCAGTTTGCGGATCAAACTCGACCGCACCGTTGTATCCGTAACCGAAGCCCGGGCGCATTTGTGCGTTGCCGATGCCATACTTGCCCATCAGCAACTCAGGGCTGAGATGATTCGAGGTCATCAGCTTCACCGTTGCGGGGGCAAGAATGCGGTGTCCGTCAAGTTCGCCGCCGTTGGCCAGCATCTGCGCAAAGCGGTAGTAATCTTCGGCGGTTGAAACCATTCCGCCTCCGCCCGAGGGCAGGCCCGGCTGCACCGAGTAACCACCGTTTAGAAAGATCGGGTTGGGCACGAGGTTTCCTTTGCTGTCAGTCTTGTAATAGGTAACGAAGCGATTGCGTTTTTCGGCGGGAACATAGAAGCCGGCATCTTTCATTCCCAGCGGGCGATAGATATTGTCGCGCATGAAATCAGGCAGCGATTCGCCCGACAGCTTCTCGACAATGTAGCCCTCGATGTCCATCGAGACGCTGTATGTCCAGCCCTGCCCCGGTTGATACAGCAGCGGCAGCGTGGCCATGCGGTCGATAAATTCCTGAAGGTTCTTCGCCTGGAGCGGCTTCACGTCTTGATACATGTGGTCGACAGCAGTGTCGCCAAAGAAGCCGTAGGTAAATCCCGCGGTGTGTGACATGAGTTCCGCCATGGTGGGCGGGTGGCCGGGATCGACGAGGATCGGCTTGCCTGCGTTATCGAAGCCGTTGAAGACCTTGAGGTGCGCGAATTCAGGAATGTATTTGGCAATCGGGTCGGTCGGCAGCCACTTGCCCTGCTCGTAAAGAATCATCATGGCGACACCCGTAACCGGCTTAGTCATCGAAAAGTCACGGAAGATCGTATCCTTCGTCATCGGCGCGCCGCTGGCGATATCGCGCTGGCCGTAGCTCCAGTAATCGACCACCTTGCCATGGCGAGCGAGGATGGTGACCACGCCGGAGATTTGTTTATCGTCGACAGTCTGCTTCATGAAGGCATGAAGGCGCTCGAGGCGCTCTGCAGAAAAACCGACGGTCTCAGGCTTGACTGGAGTCATGTCGAGCGTGTGCGGCGCAGCGTGGCTGCTCTGCGCAGATGCCGGCAGCGAAAAACGAGACAGCAGACAAACCGAGACAGCGAGGGCGAGCACGCGGAAACTGCGAATGGACAAGTTCTCCTCCTTTAACAATCGAAAGCTGCGATACGGAAGCATGGCCACCAATGTATCAAACGGGAGCGCACTAAGGGCCGGAGCGCGCTGCCGAGCCTCCAGATGCAAAAGCGCCATTCGCGGTGGCGATGGCCGCGATCGAAAATGTCGCGCTGCTGAAACTGCTCTTTCGTGTTTCTTTAAAATCTGCGCTGCGCCACTTGACCTCCGCCCGGCGAATGGGAGTATAGTGAACTTCGTTGCGGTTGTTCTTGACAGGGCTCCGCGCGCAAGAAACGCTTGGCTCGCCACTGTGCAGAATTCTCTGCGCGGCCAAGCGGAGATAAACCTCCCTGGGGCAGCGCAGGTTGCTCATGGGCAGCCCGAATTAAATCAAGATACGGACTGCGCCGGCGCTCGATTCGCCGGCTGAGGCTCTCATTTTCGCCAAGGCTGTACGGCGAAAGATCCGGTTCGAAAGAACGGCGGTGCAAGCAGCGTGTCCGGCGCAAGATGCGTTGTATACGACAGCAGAGTAGTGTGCGAAAAAACCTGCTGATCGAAGCCGCTAGAGCCCAGATCCATTGCCAGTTTCCCTGATAAAAACGCTCGCGGAGCGGAGGTTCGCTTCGCGTCATCGTCTACTCCTCGACCTGGCGAGTGCGAGCGAAGGCTGGATCTCGTGCGGAATCTGGAGCCGACGATAAAAACCCATAACCCCGAAAGGAAGGAGAAGCATTATGAAAACATCAGAAGGCAATGTTGGGACCCTGACGTCCCTCAGTGAGTCAACCTGGGAGAGCATCAAACAGCCCGGAGCGTACATCGAGAGAGAAACCGGTCACCTTTACCGGGTCCCGCCCGAGGCGCTGCTTCGTGGAAGTTCTCCTTTGATCTCGAAGCTTTGCAACAACCCGTCCACGTTCGTCAAACTCAGCGACGATCCCAACGCGATCGTTTCAAAGTTGCGGACCATTGCTGCCGATGCGGATGTGAAACCGAATTTCTGACGCGCAGCGAAAGCCATGGCCACCTGGCGGAAGCTTTGCTCTCGCTTGATGTAGCCTGTCGCGCCCCTTGAAAATGCCGTTTTGATACGGCAGTTCGTCGAGGGGCGCGGGCGTGTTTACCGGCCGATAGAGAGAGTCAGGTTGTTTCCGGCCGATTTGTGCGGATGAGACCATCGTCGCGAGACGTGAGGCGAGGGAGGGGATGCGGTGCATTCTTAGCCTCGTCCTCATTTGTCGCGGTGGTATCTGAATCTAACCACGGGATACATCTCGCAGTTGGTGCGTGGAATTAAGCGGCCCAAAGGCCCGGCGCTGGCGCTGCTGAACGTGATTAGGCGGAAGGGGTTTGAGGCGATGCTGTGAGCGCGCTATTGGGTAGCAGAGTGGTTCTCAATCTGGTCTAGCAATTGCTGAGCCGGTTTCGATCCGCCGTAGGCAGCCATCTTGAGCCAATACTCCGCTACATTCCGGTCCTTCGCAACACCGTTTGTTCCATAGAGCGCATCCCGGCCTAAAACCAATCTGAATCCGTAGTCGCGTTCGTCGCGAACCTTTCGGTAGATGGCGAGCACAGTTTGATACGCGTGTTCGTTAGTCGCAGCCGAGCGTTCGAAATTAAATGCTTCGCGGAGCTGGACGTCGGGGTCGTCCTGATCCATGGCCGCGAGCGCTTGCGGCGAAGGATCGCGGAGCGAATCATCCTGCACATAGTAGGCGCCGAACTGAGCACGTTCGTTGAGCAATGCCCGGTAAGCTGCCTCTGCCGCCGCGCTCTGCTCCGGAGTCATTGAAGAGGTCATCGCCTGAAGCAGGGGTTTATCCGCAAACATCTTTTGAGAGCTGAGCCGAGTATAGGCAACGGCGTCGTAGCCTGTGAAATCGCGCACTTCGCCCTGGTTGATGGAGTCAACATATGAATGCTGGGCGCTATCGATGTTGTAGGCCACGGCTCGCTTGCAGTAACGCAGCCACATTGCCTTGTCTTTGGGCAGGCCATGATTGCCGATAGCGTATTCGACGGCGCTCTGGAATTCCTTCTGCCCGAGAAGCTCCTGCGCAATCATTCTCGCCCATGCGAGATTCTGTGCGCGGCCACTGGCATTGTTGCCGGCGCTATAAATGCTATCGATGACAAAGTTGCCAAGTTCGAGTTCGGCAAGCCGCGCCTGTGGCTGGCTCGGTTCTTTAAGCAATCGGAGATAGATTGCAGTGGCCTTCGGGTAATATTCACTTGCCGCAGTCTCATCAGCTTCGCCGGCGGCCTTGAAGGCTTCAGCTAATTCGTAGTAGTCATCCGGCCTGCCTGCTGCGGTATACCAACGCTCGACGGCGTCGAGATTCTTCGGGAAGTACCCATGGGCATAAAACATACCCACCATTCCCTTGTCGTCCGCATCGACTGCGCCGATCTCAAACATCTGCTCAGCTTTCGCGAAGTCCTGAGGGACGCCAAGACCCTGCATATATGCCAAGCCGAGTTCCCACGCCGCTTCCTTATTTCCCTTGGCATAGAGTTCTAAATTCACCTTTGCGACATCCGCGTCTGACAATGGTTCATGCATTTGCACCCATAGCGTTTCTTTCGCCGGTGACACGCCATACGTTGTCTTCACGAAGGGTGCCTGCGACGCTGCCATGATCGCGACGGCTCCGAAAAGAATCGAGGCGCAAACGAATCTGGCAGGCCTGGCAAATTGGAACATGGTTAGAACTTTATCAAATCGGACTCCGGGAGTAGAGGCCGGGATCTTCCCCAAACGCACGAAGGCCATCCCTTTCGGGATGGCCTTTTGTGCTTAAGAATTATGCCGGCGATCACCTAATCTCCCACACAGTCGCCCATGCAGTACCATCGGCCCAGCGAGGCTTATCTGTATCCGTCAGACCAACGCACGCTTTCATAAGGCGAGGTTAAGTGTTGGACTTGCTGTATGAGTGAAGCAGGGGTGGTGCGGAGGCGGCGCAGTCATTCTGAGGTCGAGGCGCTGGTTTCCGAATTTGAAGCCAGTG
>DATJSB010000139.1:0-3108 GCA_035504315.1 Occallatibacter sp. | reverse complement strand
ACCGCCGACAACGCATAATGGGTGCTGCGCAAACGCCAACCCTCCCAGAAAGCGACGCAGGCGGCGATAAGCATAAAGACTCCGCGGAAGCGGTTCATATAGTCGTTCCTTTTATGCCAAGCCTATGATCCTCCGCCGATTCGCGCAACATTTAGCCGCGAGGCGTCTCAAAGCACGATTGACCCCGGCGCGGCCCACTGCCTATGGTGGAGGAGGGTGCAACACGCAGAAAGGAATCCCATGGCGAGTACAGTTCCGGGAACAAGCGAGGCCGTCCAGCCGCAGGCCGCGCCGCTAAAAAAGACCGCGCTCAACGCAACCCATCGCGCGCTCAAGGCCAAAATGGTCGACTTTGGCGGGTGGGACATGCCGGTCGAATACCCCTGCCCAGGTGGCGGCCTCATCGCCGAGCACTTGGCCGTGCGCACCGGCGTGGGCCTGTTTGACGTCAGCCACATGGGCGAAATCCAGTTCCGCGGGCCGGGGTCGCTGGCCGCGGTGCAGCACATCACCATGAACGACGCTTCGAAGCTGGCCGACGGGCAGGCGCACTACTCTGCCCTGCTGACCCATCAAGGCACCTTCGTCGACGACATCCTTGTGCACCGGCTCAGCCCCAACGACTACCTCCTCGTGGTAAATGCCGGCACCAAGGACAAGGATCTCGCCTGGATACGGCAGCAAGTGGGCTCGTGGTCCGGGATCCACATCAGCGACTACTCGAGTTATTACTCGCAGCTTGCGCTGCAGGGGCCGCGGGCGCTTGAGACGCTGGCCAAGCTGACCAAGGTGGACCTGGCCGCGATCAGGAACTACTGGTTCACGTGGGGCACGGTTGCGGGGATTCCGAATGTGCTGATCGCGCGCACCGGCTACAGCGGCGAGGATGGGTTCGAGGTCTACATCCCCAGCGACGAGGCGACCACGGTGAAGATGTGGGAGGCGCTGCTTGATGCGGGCGCGGAGTTTGGCATACGGCCATGCGGGCTGGGCGCGCGCAACACGCTGCGGCTGGAGGCGGGGATGAGCCTCTACGGCCACGAGATCAGCGAAGAGATCAACGTGCTCGAGGCCGGACTCAATCGCTGGCTCAAGCTCGATAAGGGTGAGTTCATCGGCCGCGATGCGTTGCTTGAGGTGCAAGCGGCAGGCGGACCGAAGCGCAAGGTAGTCGGGCTTGAGATGGTGGAGCGCGGAATTGGTCGCGATGGGTACCCCGTGTTCTCGGTCGAGGGCGAGCAGATTGGCACGATTACGTCGGGTTCTCCAGCGCCGTTTCTCAAGACCAACATCGCCATGGCGCTGGTGCCGGCTGCGGTCGCTGAATCGGGCGCGGATGTAATGGTGCAATGCCGTGCCAATCCTGTCAGGGCGAAGCAGGTTCCGTTGCCGTTCTACAAGCGGGCAAAGAAACAGTAGCGGAGTTTGAGTGTGAGTGCGAGTGAGAGCGTAACTGCCGCCACTACGATAACGCCGGCGTTCAGCGGATCGGTTCTTGTGCTGATCCAGTTTGATGTGAGCGAAGAGCTGCGGCTCGACAAGCTGCAGCAGGCGGTGAATGCACGGACGGTGCCGCAGCCCAAGATCAAGCACTCGGTGCCGGCGTATGTGCGCTACCAGCGGCCGCCAGTGGTTGCGCCGCTCGATCCGCTCACGCTCGAGGGCGGCGAGCGTCTCGAAGGCGAAATCAAGTACTACGACTACGGCGTGGTCAGCGTGGTTTACCAGCTCAGCTTCAGCGGCAACTGGGAGAGCCTGATTGACCTGGCCAGCCGCTGGGTGTGGGAGGTGGATTTTGCCGCGCGCATCGAGCCGATTGTGCGGCAGCGGCTGGAACGCGTGCCCAACGCGATGGTGAAACCGTACACGAAGTGGCTGAGCGAGGACTACTTCATCTTCCATGTGCGCGAGAAAAGCCTGGCGACGGCCGCGGCCGAGTTGACCCGCGAGCACGGGCTGGAGATTGCGCAGATTGTGCGCGGCGACCGCCTGGCCCTCTCACCGGGCGAATGCACTGAAGTCTTGCAGTCGCGCATTTCATACTACGAAAACGACCTGGCCGTGATCGGCTGGAACGCGGCATTTCTCTACGACAGCGACGCCGGCGCGGAGACCGCGATTCAACTGCTGGAGTACGCAAACTCACAGCTGCTTGAGTTCCGGCATTACGACGAGCTGCTGACCGGCATCCTGGACAACGTGTACGACTCGCTCGAGCAAAAGCGGGGCATGATGGTGCGGTGGCGCATGGCGCGGCGGGCCACGCGGCTGCACACGGTGCTGCTCGACATTGCCGAGCTCACCGAGCGGGCCGACAACTCCATCAAGTTTTTGAGTGACATGTTTGCGGCGCGGCTCTACCGGCTGGCCGCGGGCAAAGTGGGCGTGCCCGACTACAAAACCCTGGTGGCGCAGAAACTGAAGACCGCCGAAGACCTGTACCACGACATGATCGACCAGTTCAACCAGGCGCGCGGGTTCTTTCTTGAAGCCATCGTGGTGCTCATCCTGCTCATCGAGCTGGTGTACCTGTTCAAGGGCAAGGGATTTTAGAAGCGAGTCAGCAAATCAGCGTGCGCCGACGCGTACGTTGGCGCGCCGGGAAACTCGGGAGTATCGCGGGGCTGCGAGCGAGTTGGACTATCCGGCCGCTCCTATCCGATTGGTGCGCAGAAGCACAACCCGTTACCGTCTGGATCGGTCACGGCAAATTCGCGCAGTCCCCAGGTCTGATCGACCGGCGCCGTGTGAATGGGAGACTCCGGGCGCAACGTCGTGTCCAGCCCCCGAGCACGGAAGGTCGCATAACGCTCGTCAACGTCATTCACAAACACGCGGTTGAGCGAACCGAAGACACCGTCTCCCGCATGGCGCGAGAGCTGTAGCTCGGCTCCCTCCCGAACCAGATGGGCCACTCCGTTGGCAGTCTCGTGATCTTCATACTCCGGCCACTTGCGCACAAAGTCGAGAATCTCCGTGTAAAACTCTACCGACCTCTCCAAATTACGGCACTTGATCACAGGAACAATCTTCACGGCATTCTCCCCGATGGCTTCATCTCTCATCGCTCCGGAGTCCAACGCGCTTCTTCCTGCGCTGCGAGCGTCA
>DATJSB010000138.1:0-21664 GCA_035504315.1 Occallatibacter sp. | reverse complement strand
ATCGTCGCCGATATCCGGCTTAAAGGCAGCTTCCAGGGCAAATTTGAGTTGCCTTGCGCCCGGTGTGTCGAGCCGGTCGAGATTCCGCTGGCCGCCGAGTTCGACCTGATCTTTCGCCCCATCGGGGTCGACAGCGGCGCTTCGGAGCGGTCGATCTCAGCGCCGGAGACTGAAATCGGTTATTATCAAGAAGACAGTCTTGCGCTTGAAGATGTGCTGCGCGAGCAGGTGCTGTTGTCCCTGCCGGTCAGGACGCTGTGCAAGGAAGACTGCAAGGGACTTTGCCCGCGCTGCGGCGCCAACCGCAACACTCAACCCTGCACATGCGATGTGGGTCCAAGCGACCCCCGGTGGGAGGCGTTGGCCGGTTTGCGCGGCCGGATCAAGTCCTGAAGAATCATCACGGTGGGCGGTGAACGGTGGACGGTGACCGGAAACCGGGTTCGCGATCCACCAATATCCGCTGACAGTGAGAGGCGGGCGTGAGCAGAGGTTCGGTTCACGGTCCACTGCTCACGGTACACGAAGAAGGAATTTGAGATGCCGAATCCGAAAAGGCGCCACTCCACGCGCCGTACTGCTAACCGCCGCGCCCACGACTTTCTGACCGCCAGTGGGCTTTCAGAGTGCCCGAACTGCCACGAGAAGAAGCTTCCCCATCGCGCCTGCCCCAAGTGCGGCGAGTACAAGGGACGCGCTGTTCTGGACGTAAAAGAAGCAGCCAAGTAAACTTCAGCTCAAATGCTCTACGACATCGCGCTCGACGCCGTCGGTTCTGACAACGCCCCCGAGCCTGAAATCCGGGGCGCAATCCTGGCTTGCCGCGCGCTGCCTGTCCGGGTCCACCTGATTGGCCCTGAGGCCGAGCTCCGCGATCAGCTCGACGACATGCTGGAGAACGAAGAGCAACCCATCGTCATCCACCATGCCTCTGAGCGGATCGGCATGGACGAAAAGGCCGCTCACGCCGTGCGTACCAAGAAAGACAGCTCCATGCGCGTGGGCCTCAAGTTGGTGCGCGAGGGCAAAGCCCAGGGATTTGTAACCGCGGGCAACACCGGAGCAGCCATGGCTACGGCCAAGATGGTGCTCACTGCTCTGCCCGGCGTCGACCGGCCCGCGCTCGCCACGCCCATGCCCAGCGCCACCGGCAATCCCTGCGTGCTGCTTGACGTGGGAGCCAATGTTGACTGCAAAGCGCATAACCTTGAGCAATTCGCCATCATGGGCGAGATGTACGCCCGCACCGTGCTCAAGATTGAGAATCCGCGCGTGGGGCTGCTCTCAATCGGCGAAGAAGAGACCAAGGGCAATGACCTCACCCGCGAAGCATTTCCGCTGCTCAAGGCGCTGCCCATCCGTTTCATCGGCAACGTTGAAGGGCGCGACATCTTCTCGGGCCTCGCCGACGTGATTGTCTGTGACGGTTTTGTGGGCAATGTGGCGCTCAAGACCAGCGAGGGAGTGGGCCGGTTCGTGCGCGACGCGCTGCGCGAGTCCCTCAAGAAGACTGTGACCGCCCAGGTGGGCGCGCTCTTGTCGCGCAAGGCGTTCAACGACTTCCGCCAGCGCCTCGATTACCGCGAGTATGGCGGCGCGCCGCTGCTGGGCGTGCGCGGCGTCTGCATCATCGGCCACGGCTCGTCGAACGATCGCGCCATCTTCAACGGAATCCGCGTAGCCTACGAGTTCGCCAAGGGCGGCACCACCGAGCGCATCGAGCAGGAGTTTGCCGGCCGAATGAAGCGCCACCACGCCTCCTCCTCCGATCATCGTGAGGATGCGACGATTCAGTAGATAGTGGTCAGTGATCAGTGGTGAGTGGCTGTGCGCCGCTTGAGTGGCCGATTTCGGCTCGTTCCGTAATCAATACCGGAATTCCGTCAGCGATGCGATAGACGCGGCCGCACCCGGCGCAGGCCAGCACTTCATTGCCGAGATTCAAGTCACCGTGGCAGGCCAGGCGGCTCAGCGCCGCAGCGTCGAATTGGGATCGGCCGGTGGTTGGCATCGCACCTCGTGACAACTGGTCGCTGGCAACTGATCACTGACGACTGATCACTGACAACTGTCTTACCGCCGGCGATAAAACGGCAGCACGATCAGCCCGGCAAGGAATATGGCCGCGATCAACGCGAACGCGATCAGCGAGTAGATCAGGACGAGGTTCGGACCCTGCGAAGGAGCTTCTTCGGGCCCGCGGTCCGATTCCGATTCCGATTTTCGCTCAAGGTCATTCATACTTCAACGCGTCCACCGGATCCAGTTGCGCCGCGCGGGTCGCAGGCACCGTGCCGAAGACAACTCCGACGAGGGTTGCCGCAGTGAGCGCGATGAAGACCGAAAGCCACGAGAACGGCAGCTTGTAGTCGGTGAAGAATCGAATCGAGAGCGGCACACTCAGGCCCACCAGCGTGCCTGCAATGCCGCCGACCAGCGAAATAATGACAGCTTCGGCCAGGAACTGCAGCTTGATCTCGCGATAGGTTGCGCCCATCGCCTTGCGGATTCCGATCTCGCGGATGCGGGCGCGCACATTGGCCAGCATGATGTTCATAATGCCCACGCCGCCCACGGCTAGAGTTACGGCAGCCACCAGGACCAGCACCGCGGTGAGCGCATCGGCGATTTCGCCTGCAATGGTCAGCATCTCTTTAAGCGTTTGCGTCTTGTAGACCGAATTCGGCCGGTGGCGCGACTGAACAATGGCCTTGATCTGCTTTGCGGCTTCGGGCACTTCATCCATGCTGCGCATCGAGAAGTAAATCTGGCGCAGGTTTTCATTTCCGGCAAAGTACTTTGCCACCGAGTACGGAATCAGGATGGTCTGGTCGGCGATCTCCGATTCGCCGAAGTCGTCGACGGCCTCTTTGAAGACGCCGATGACCGTGAACGGAAGGCCCTCGATTTCAAAGGTCTGGCCGACGGCCTCTTCGTCGCTGCCGTAGCGCGCACGGGCAAACGCCTGGGTGACTACGGCGCACTTGATGTGGGCCGAGTTGTCAGTCTCGTCGAAGAACCGTCCATTGGGGACAAGCAGGTTGCGGACATGTTGGTAATCCGGGCTGACGCCAAGGATCAGGGTGTCTTTGACCTGGCCTGCGCCATAGCTGATGCGCTCGTGCATCTCGAGCACCGGCGAAGAATACATCACGCCCGGCACCTGCTCATCGATTATCTGCTCGTCATCCGGGGTGAGATAGTCGTTGTAGAGAACGCGCTCTGCCGCGGTGGTGCCGCCGCCGGCATATTCCAATTCGACTGAGTTAGTTTCGATCTTCTGCAGCTCGTTCAGGATGTAGCGCTTCCCGGTTAGTCCGATGGTGACCACCAGGATGACCGATGCCGTTCCGATCACCATGCCCAGGGCCGTAAGGGCGAAACGTGCCTTGCTGGCCCTGAAGCTGTCCAGAGCAAGCTTCAGGATCTCGCTCAACAGCATGGTCTGGCGCGCGCTCAGCAGGACCTGTTCAAATGCGCGGCGGCGGGCCTGTACGGTGGTCGGGTTCATAGCGTTCAGTTATCGAGGATGCGCCGGAACCCCTTTGGGCTTCGGGAATCAACAACGATCGGGCAAGGCAGTCGAGAGCGCATTCCTCTATTCCTAGCTTACGCGCCTGAGCCTGCGGACTGGAATTGGGGCAGGACTTCGTTCAGCTCCCGCCACAACGCGGCCAGAGCTTCAATGCCGAGCGACTCGGCCCGCGCTTTCTGATCGATTCCGGCCTTTGCCAATGCATCGTGTGCGAGCGCGGGCGCAACCGCGGCCGCACGAAGATTGTTGGCCAGGGTTTTGCGTTTTTGCGCGAAGATGTGTCCGACGAAGCGCAGGAAGCCGATTTCTTCAACGCCCAACTCCTTGAAGCGCGGCGCAAATCGCCATCTAAAAACCGTGGAGTGGACCTGCGGCGGCGGTGAAAATGCCGAAGGAGGCAGCGTGAACAGCGGCTCGGCCGGCCCATGCATTTGAACCAGCACGCTCAGCAGCCCGTAGTCGCGCGAGCCAGGGGATGCTGTGACGCGATCGGCCACTTCGCGCTGCACCATCAGCACAGCCGCATCGAACGCGGCATGATTCGAAGCCAGCCGGCGAAGGATGGGCGAGGTGATGTAGTAGGGAAGATTGCCCGCCACGCCCATTTTGTCACCCGCCTGCTGTGCGGCTGCTCGAAAATCAAAATCCATTACGTCCTGCTCGACCACTGTGACGCGCTCGGGATCGAATTGTTTCCGCAGCGTCTCGGCAAGTTCGCGATCAAACTCCACGGCGATAACTTGTTTGGCCTTCGCCGCCAGCGCGCCGGTAATCGCTCCGCGACCGGGTCCTATTTCGATCACCGTCTTTCCTTCGAGATTCCCGAGCGCAACCACAATCCGCTCAACCGCTTGGGTGTCGCGGAGGAAGTTCTGACCGAGCTTTGATTTGGCGGGCGTCAACTCATTCGATGGTAGATCAACACCGCATCAGCGGCTATGCTCTGCCGTCGGAGCGCAGTTTTTGAAAAGTCAGGACCCCGCGCTTGGTCAATAGTGTGCGCAGCAGAGGCTTTGCATCAGGGCATGACTTTAATCACGCCGAAAAATGCCAAAAAGACACGCGAGCCTTCGCCCCTGAGCCTCGCTTTCTCTGCGATGAAATATTTTTTTTTGACGCCTTGGAAGCCTGGCGCGACCCTGCGCGCACGGATTTGTGCATCCGCCGGCTATCTGCTAACATCAACTTCACATGGTTAGCGCAATTGAGTCCCGCTCTTGTTGTCGCCTGTCGAACATCTTCGACGGGTGTACGCGCTAGTCTCTGATCCCACCAGCAAAACCGATCAAAGAAGACACCCGTAGCTGAAGAGCCGCGAGAGTTTTCGTTGTTTCCCGGCCCCTCAGCGATTCCCCTGAACAATGAGGTGCCGATGGCGACTGCAGTTACAGAGATTATTGATTCAACATTGTCTTCCGATATCCGCTCCCGGGCGCGATTGAGCCATCTGCGCCTGCTCGAGGCCGAGAGCATTCACATCCTGCGCGAAGTGGCGGCGGAGTTCGAGCGGCCCGTGATGCTCTATTCCATCGGCAAAGATTCGTCGGTGATGCTGCGCCTGGCGCAAAAAGCGTTCTATCCCGGGCCGATTCCTTTTCCGCTCCTGCACATCGACACCGGTTTCAAATTTCGCGAGATGATTGAGTTCCGCGACAACCTGGCGCGCTCCATCGGCGCCGAGTTGCTGGTGTGGCGCAACGAGCCGGCCATCGCTGCGGGAACGAACCCCATCGTTCTCGATACCAAACGCTGCTGCGGCCTCTTGAAGACGCAGGCGCTGCTTGACGGCCTGCGCCACTACAAATTCGACGCCGCGTTTGGTGGAGCGCGCCGCGACGAAGAAAAATCGCGGGCCAAGGAGCGCATCTATTCCTTCCGCGACGAGGCCGGCCAGTGGGACCCGAAGAACCAGCGGCCCGAGCTTTGGAACTTGTACAACGCGCGCGTCCACCCCGGCGAGAGCATTCGCGTCTTTCCGCTCTCGAACTGGACCGAAATGGACGTGTGGCAGTACATCCACGAGGAAAGGATTCCGGTCGTCGATCTCTATTTCGCCAAAGAGCGGCCGATGTATGTGCGCGGCGAGGCCCTCTTGCCCATCGAGCAGGATTTTATGGCCCTGCCCGGCGAAGAACCCCAGATGGTCAAGTGCCGGCTGCGTTCGCTGGGATGCAGCCCATGCACCGGCGCCATCCGCTCCGATGCCGCCACAATTCCAGCCATCATTTCTGAACTCATCTCGTTCCGCTCGTCGGAGCGCGCCAACCGCGTCATCGATCACGATCAGGAAGGCTCGATGGAGATTAAAAAGCGGGAGGGGTATTTCTAAATGGCCGCCATCGCTTCGCCCGCATTTTCGATCGCAGATTTTCTCGCCCAGGAACGCGAAAAAGATCTGCTCCGTTTTTCAACTGCCGGCAGCGTCGATGACGGCAAGTCGACGCTCATCGGCCGCCTCCTCTACGACACGCAATCGGTTTACGAAGACCAGGTGCGTTCGATCGAAGGGAAGGGAACCACCGCGCCGGGCCAGCTCGACTTTGCATTGCTTACCGACGGTCTTCGCGCCGAGCGTGAACAGGGCATCACTATCGACGTTGCGTATCGCTATTTTTCGACGGCGCGGCGCAAGTTCATCATTGCTGACACGCCGGGCCACGAGCAGTACACGCGCAACATGGCCACAGGAGCGTCGACGGCCGACGCGGCCATCGTGCTCATCGACGCGAGCAAAGGCGTCTTGATCCAATCGCGCCGCCACGCTTACATCGCGTCGCTTTTGCGCGTGCGTCACATTCTGGTTGCAGTCAACAAGATGGATCTGATCGGCTACGACGAGGCCGCGTTCCGAGCGATTGAAGCCGAGTTCAGCATGGTGCTCGATCAAATTGCCGCTGACACGGGCGCTCCGGTTGAACGCGTGTTTGTGCCGGTCAGTGCGCTGAAGGGCGACAACATTGTCCATCGGGCTCGAAATACTTCCGGCGCGATGCCGTGGTACTCGGGGCCTTCGCTGCTCGAGTTGCTTGAATCCCTGCCCTCATCGGCGGCCTCGGCCGGCGTTCCGTTTCGTTTTCCCGTCCAGCGCGTGGTGCGTCCCGATCACACTTTCCGCGGCTTTGCGGGGCAAATCGCTTCGGGTACGGTGCGGCGCGGCGACAGCATCGTGGCGCTGCCTTCGAACCGCAGCGCAAAGATTGACCGTATCGTCACCTGGGATGGCGATCTCGAGGAAGCATCCGCGCCGCTCTCAGTTACGCTCGTGCTCGATCGCGAGATCGACATCAGTCGCGGCGACCTGATTGCCGCCGCTGAGAGCGAAGCCAAGGTTACGCAGGGGTTGAAGGCCGCGCTCGTGTGGATGGACCATCGCGCCGCAGCGGCCGGCCGTCGCTATTTGCTCAAGCACACCAGCCACACCGTTCCGGCGTTTCTTACCAGCGTCGATTACCGCACCGATCTTGCCACGCTGGCCCGCGTCCCCGCCGACACCCTCGAGATGAACGATATCGGCTCCGTCTCCATCAATCTTTTGCGGCCGATCGCGGTCGATCGCTATAGCGAGATTCGTTCCACCGGCGCGTTTATCCTCATCGACCCTGAGAGCAATGCCACCGTCGCGGCGGGCATGATTCAGGAAGCGTCTGCGCCAATTCGAGCCGGCGATGATGACGAGGCCGGCGCGTGGGGACCGGTCACCTCCGGCGAGCGGGAAGCGCGCTGGGGTCATCGCGGCGGCGTGCTTGAACTCACTGGGCCGGTCCGCGTGATCAACGCCGTTGAGCGCGCTCTTTTCGCTGTGGGAGCGATCACCATCCGCGTCCAGGCCGATGAAGATCCGTTCCTGCTCCATCCCGGGTTGATCCGCATCGTCACGCAAATCCAAGCCGGCTCCGGCCTGCTCGTTCTGCTGGTACGCGCCAACCAATCCGAGACACTCACCGCCCGCGTCGACAACCAGCAGATTGAGCTTGACGCATCCGAACCCATGCACGCCCTTACCAAGGTTCACGAACTATTGCACCGCGCGGGAATCTTCATTTCGTCAGAGAAAGCGGACCTTTAATGAGCACTGTTGAGATTGTTTCTGAAGTGAGTGCAAAACTCGATGCTGTCCGCAAGACGCTGGCACGCACACTTACCGGGAATGGAGAGGTGTGCCTCACCTGCAGCTTCCAGGCCGAGGATGTTCTGCTCACCAAACTCGCTCTCGAGCTCGATCCCGCGATTCCGGTGCTCTTTCTCGACACCGGCTACCATTTCGCCGAAACCTACGCCTATCGCGATCGCATCGCGCGTGAATGGAACCTGAATTTGATCAACCTTCTCCCGGCCAAGACCGTCGCCGAGCAGGAGGCGGAATTCGGCAAGCTTTACGAATTTGCTCCGGACCGCTGCTGCGGTCTGCGCAAGGTGGAACCGCTGTTCAAGGCCGTTGCGGAGTATCGCGTGTGGCTCACCGGGCTGCGCCGCGAACAGGCGCGCAGCCGGGCCGCGCTTGAGGAATCGTCGATGTTTGCGCTGCCGGGCGGCAAGCAGGTGCTCAAGCTGGCGCCGCTGGCGTCGTGGACCACACGTGACGTGTGGTACGCATGCGAAGAGCTTGGAATTCCGCTTTTGCCGCTGTACGCGCGCGGTTACTCATCGATTGGCTGCGAGCCATGCACCACGCTTCCGCTCGATCCCAACGATCTGCGCTCAGGGCGCTGGGCGGGCCGCAAGGTAGAGTGCGGAATTCATATTCAGACTATTGAGCCCGCCCCGGCAAACTGAATCAGCCGGCATCCGCGGTTGTTTTACGCGGCCATTTGAGGAGCGGTCGCGTGGAGACACGCGACATCGCAACCAGCCAGAAACCGAGAACTGCAAGATAGGCGACGATCGCAACATACGACCATAGGTAATACGCTTGAGGATTGCGTTGTATTTGTGCGAGTGTTTTGCCCACCTGTGCAGAGATGCTGGCGACTGCCAGCAAGACATACCCGCCCAGCACGCGTTTTGCCGCTGCGGCGTCCGGTCCCTTTCTCCGAAAGAAGGTACAGGCCGCCACCAGAAGCATAAGGGCGGCGGTGAGAACGACGCCGCGATCGAATTGCCTGGAACGGTTGAGAGGCGAGATCTCGGAAAGCCCCCAGGCCAGCGCTGCGGAACCCACGATGAGCGCAGAAAATAAGAGTGCTAGCCTGCCCACCGGTGCGGCTTGAGTGCGCACGCCAGGGTCGCTGCGGCCCCCCCTCAACAATTCCCACGCAACGACGATTTGGAGCAGAATATCGATGAACGAAAGTGCCTGCTCGCAGAATATGTAGACCTCGTCTTCCATCTGCCCGGAGCCGGCAAAGAGAAACAACGAGCGGGCAACATAAAAAGAAATCAGCGCCGTGAAGAACGGCAGCTTGCGGGCCAGGCCGCCGCGCAGGAGCGCCGCCAGCAGAAGGACCTGCAGGATCAAGCCAATCGTCCAAAGAGTGTTATTCATTAAGATTCAAGTTGCATGTCCACCATTCAACCCAAACGGCGCGGATGGCCGACAACCGCCCTAGTAGGCGTCCGGCGGCTCAGTAAAGGTGTGGCTGGTGAAGTATGCAGAATCGAACGTAACGGGAATCTGGGTGTATGGCTGCGGCGTCTGTGTGTAATCGAAGCAGTCGCGAAAGTCGTCTGCAATCGCGTCGCGCGTGCCAAGGCTGGGCAAGTTGAAGACCTCTTCTGTGTACTTCAGGAAACTGCCGAACTCGTGCGTTACGTGAGTAACGTAGCCGTGTTTCGCATAGGGAGAGACCACAATGACCGGCACGCGAAAGCCCAGCCCCATGTTGTCGACCTGCGGCGGCCGCACGTGATCGTACCATCCGCCCCAGTCGTCCCAGGAAATAAAGATGACCGTTGAATCCCAGAATTGACTGGCTCCGATGGCATTCGTAATCGATGCTACCCAATCCGGCCCCTCATCTTTCAGTATTGAGTCAGGATGGTCCGAGTATGGTTCCATCGGGGTGATCCAGGTAACCTGCGCCAGTTGCCCATTTTGAATATCGGTGAGGACCTGAGTGTCGGGCGAGATAACGTCACTTGTCCAGTCGGGTCCGTAGCGGATGTGCCTGATGGCGTCGTAAGCCGACCAGATGTAACCGATAAACTCGGGCTTTGGGGTCGACGCATAGTTGGTTGCGTAGTAGCGCCAGGTTATGCCCTTGGCGTCGAGCAGATCGGCCATGGTCTGATAATCGAAACAAGGAAAAACGCCGGGCAGGTCGGTTCCATTTGGTCCGATCATCTCGACCGTTGTTCCCGGCGGCGCATCGCACCCCCAGTACCATTGGCTGTCGGGATTCTCGTCCGCGTCGCCAGACTGTCCGGCAATCATGTATTGATGTGCCACATAACTTGGCCCGGTGTTGGATTGGAACATGCGATCGCCGAGCGTGTAATTTCGCGCGAGTGTCCAGTAAGGCTCGATATCTGACTGCTGCACGTAAGAATAAGGATAGTTCGGTATGGTGAAATTCTGGCCGTGGTTGAAGTTGTCCAGCCGGCCGTCATCCCAGTCTTTCCACCATCCCGGATGAGTATGGTCGAGATCTTGCCCGGGACCCATAGGAATTGGCTGCAAAGCAATCGACGTACCTTGGTCCATTCCCGAAGTCGCTGTGTCCGCACCCGGAAAGCCGTAGAAAAGGTTATCGAAAGATCGGTTCTCCTGCATGATGACAACAACGTGTTGGATCTTCCCGAGAGGTGGAGTGGGACCGGCCCCAAAGTTTAAGTTGCATCCGGACGACAATAATCCAACCAGCATCAATGACCAGGTGAATGCGCGGGATCTTATGAAACCGTAAAGATTCCGGCCAATAGCGTTGACATAGGGTGTTCCATCGGCAGTTAACTCGCAGGAACCATGGCCGCATGTGCGCACAGGGGGGAGTGAGGTCGAGTTCATATCAGCTCCGCAACGCGGGGCATTATTTTGCGCCCAGCCAAACGTTGGATACTCTAAACAAGATTTTCAATCAGCAAAACTGCAGCGTGACCCCAAGACGATGCGGTGAGCGGGCGTCGTGAAAATGTAACGCTTTAGATTTCGTCTCGGGGCAAAGTCGCGCGAGAGTCCGAATTTTGCGATTTTACACGCACCGATCTTCTTCTTCCCTTATTGACCTCGCCAATTTCGAGAGGTCGCGGTGTGCGCAACCAAAGTCAGACCAATGACCAAAAGATAGCCCATCATTAACAACGGTTTTTTCGCTGCGACAAAACAGAATCGCTGAACCGTATTGATGCCGCTGAACGGGAATAGGCTGTAAAAGTTTGAGCGCCATCATAGGAAACAGTAACAAATGGATTGAGATAAATCCCTCAAGAGGCGAGACTTAAGCCAGCCAGGTATACACGATATTCCTTGATTTCTGACGAGAGCCGAATCCCTGCGAATAGGCCTGAGTTGATTGGTGCGGAAAGCGGGACTTGAACTTGAGCCGATTTGCGGGCGTGAGTGCGGCGCGAGCCCGCAGGCGAAATCCCGACCTTGAGCGAACAGAAAGGGAGGGACCTCGATCAATCCCAAAGTTCGCTGAGTTGGTGCGGAAGGCGGGACTTGAACCCGCAAGCCTTTTGGGCGCCAGCTCCTAAGGCTGGTGTGTTTGCCATTTCACCACTTCCGCACGTGGCGTACGCGTAACGCGGAGAGCAGCCGGGCTGCAACTTTCACCGCACCAAACATGTCAAGTCTATCGCAAAATTTAGTCCATTGCCGCGTGCGTTTGGAGAATCGAGCGGGCACGGCGCGGCCCTAGCGGACCTCGTACACGCTCATTGAGTCGGCGGGCTCGTCGATGCGGATCTGGCGTGCGATGATGGTTGCCGCTGCGGCTGCGGCGGGCGCCTGAGGTGCAAAGCTGGTGCAGCCGGCCAGCGCGGTACCGTCCATCGGAATCGCAATCGATTTGGTCTTCTCGGAATCGTTGACCACAACCAATATGCGGGTATCTGCGGCCGGCAGCTTGGCGCCCGCCACGCACCCCACCGCTTCAAGCGTGCGCACAAAAACGAACGCGCCCTGATCGGCGAAGAGATTCTGCTCCATTCCCGCCTCCAGCGCACGATGGGTCGCGCGCAGCGCGAGCATCGACGAGGTCCATTCGAACACATCCTGCTCTTCAGGCGTCCGGCCCGCCTGCGTGAAGGCGTCATGAGGGTCGCCTTCAAAGCCGCCGGGGAAATCGTGCCGGTTGTCGGGATCCGGGCCTCCGCTCATGCCGATCTCGTCGCCGGAGTAGATTTGCGGCGTTCCACGCAGCGTCAGCAGCAGTCCGAAGGCCAGCTTGAGCTTTGTGGTCGAGCCGCCGGCCTCGGTGATAAAACGCGTTGTGTCGTGATTGCCGATGAAGGGAACAAGTCGCTCGGGATGCGGATAAAGCGCGTCCTGTCGCAGCACATCGGCAAGCTCGGTCATCGGCTTGCCGTGGGCCAATACGTCGCGCAGCGTAAAGTACACTGGAAAGTCGAACGGCGTGTAAAGCCCGGTGTCGATTCCCTGGTGTGCCTCGCCGCCGGCGAAATATGATGTCACCTCGGGGTCGCGATCGAAAATCTCTCCAACCGTGGTCAGATGCGGGTAAACGCTCAACAAGGTCGCGTTGAAGTCGTGCCAGAAGCTGCGATCCACGTAAGGAAATGTGTCCAGCCGAATGCCGTCGAGGTTCGCGGTTTCAACCCACCATAGCGCATTTTGAATCAAATACTGCGCGACCAGCGGGTTCCGCTGATTCAGGTCGGGCATCTCGTCGGTGAACCAGCCATCCACAATGTTGCGCCATGCTGCGGGTGGCGCATGCGGATCGACGAGTTTGTAGAAGTCGTTTGCAACGGCGGGATGATGAGCAAGTGAACCATGGAACCAATCGGGAGCCGGCGGATCGCTGACCCATGGATGCTCAACGCCAACATGGTTGGGGACAAGATCGATTATCAGCTTCATGCCGTGTGCGTGGAGCTCGCCCGAGAGCCGGCGGTAATCGTCAAGCGAGCCAAAGTGCTCGTCGACCGCGTAAAGATCGGTGGCGGCGTAGCCGTGATACGACTGGGGCATGGCGCCATTTGAAGCCACGGGCGTGGTCCACACCGCGGTCACGCCAAGCTGCTTCAGATAATCGATGTGCTTCGCAATTCCGTCGAGATTCCCGCCGTGCCAGCCCCGCGGCGCGGAGCGATCGTCTCCCCTAGGAGCGGCAGCGCCCCCGCGCGCAAAGCGGTCGGTCATGATGAGGTAGAGCACGTCGGCCGAGCTAAATCCCCGGTGCGCGCCGGGATCGTTCGTACGCGCCGCGAAAACATAATTGCGCTCGACCGAGCCTCCGCCGTTGCTGGCGGTCAGACTGACCGTCTGCGCTGCTGCTTGAGCCGCGTCGAGCCACAGGAACGCCCAATGGCCGTTGGCCGAAACCTGTGTGCGCGTCAGCCTCACGCCATTGCCCGCAACCGTAAACTTTGCGCAGTTCAATCCCGCGCCATGCACCAGCAGCATGGGCGAGGGAAGCCCGGCAAACCAGTCGGGCGGGTCGATCTTGTCGATTCTCGGCTTGAGATTTGTTGACGTTGAGCACGAATTGGATTGCGGACTCGCGTCGGGAACGGTCTTCAGCGCAGGAGCGCCGGTTACGGGCGCCGTGCAGCACAAACATCCAGCCAGAAGGAATGAAGGCCAAACTCGCATGACTTGCTCCAACTGTTCTTTAGGCATGCAATCGGCCGCCCTGGTTATAAACGTTGGCTGGTGCTTACGGTTAATAGTGAATTGCGAAACCAGGCAATCTGGTTATGGCCGCGGTTCTCGCAACTGAGCTCGCTCGACAGGCACTGCCGTCATGCTAAGCCAAGCAAGCCATGTTTTGGCTGGCATATAAATTCGAGACCCTCGACTGAGCCAGGACCGCGAAGCGGTCTTAGTCGAACGCGACCTGCATTTGGACCCCGATTCAGGTCACCACTTGAAGACGTACCACACTTGCGTGGTGCCCATCAAGAAGTTGCGCTCCACCTCGGCTCTCCGAAATCTGGGTCTGGAGAGTTCTCGTTGCGGCAGCCCTTGAAGGCTGCCGCTACGGGTTATACGATCGGTTGAGTTAGAAGGTGAAGCGAGCCGCCAACTGGATCTGACGGTTGGTATAGAGTTGCGTTCCTTCAATCCGGCCGAAGTTACCGTCCGTCACAGTGGAATCCGGATTGGTAAATTCTGGCGTGTTGAACAGGTTGAACGCATCGCCGTGCAGTTCGAGCGTGTACGCCTCGGTCAGGTGCAGGTTCTTCTGCATGCTGAGGTTGACTTCGCGGAAGCCGGGTCCATGGATCTGATTGCGGCCCAAGGTTCCCAGCCGGGAGTATACGGTGCAGTTGCAGTCCACCCCAGTGGTGGTAGGCACCGATGTAGTCCATGAGTTTGAATTTGCATTAAGCGTGGCAACCGATGCGGGATTGAACCAAAACGCTCCAGGATTGCCGCTCGTGGCCTTGGGGTATGCGATGGAAGAAAGCAGGTCGGGGCGATTTCCCGGTGTTCCAGTTCCCGTGGAGAGATCTACAGGAGTTCCCGTCTGTACCAGGCTGATAAGGTTGGTCTGCCATCCGCCAATCAGCCAGTCCATCGGTCGGGAGACCGCGCCGCCAAACTGCTCGCCGCGGCCGAAGGGCAGCTTGTACAGGATTGAGGAGCTGAATATCTGGCGCTGATCCTCGTTGGAGTTGCCCCAGTCTAACATCGGGTTGCTGTAAATCGCCGCGGTCTGTCCTTGGAAGGCGCCGGTAGAATCGTCCAGCGCGTGTCCCCAGGCATAGGAGAACGTGGCCACCAGGTCGTTGCCCTGGCGGCGTTCCGCGTGCGCCTGCAAACCGGCGTAGTTGGACTTGCCGTCGTAGTTGTTGTAGTTGATGCTGCCCAGATTGGGGAAGTTCAACAGTCCTGTCTCAAACTGGTTGTTATTGTACGGGTAGTAGGAGGAGAGGTGGCCGCCCTCGGTGCCCACGTAGGAGATCGTGACCACGTCGCGGCTGTCAAACTGCTGTTCCAACTGCAGGTTCCACTCCATCACCTGGCTGTTCTCGTTGTGGGTGTTGACAGCAATCATGCTCAGGCCAGTCGGCGGGTTGTTGGGGTCGAAGTTGGTAATGGTGCGGCTGGCCAGCGCCGTTGTCACCGTGGAGGGGCCGGTGTAGCCGCTGCAGTTGTAGCCGCCATCAACGGGGTTCGGCGTCACACTGGATAGCTGGCCGGTGAAGGTGGTGCAATAGCCATCTTTGGCGTAATAGTCTGAGTGGCCGCTGAACGGCAGTTGCTCGCCGAGTTGGTTTCCGATGCCGCCATAGTCCAGGAAATAGAAGAGCCCGAAACCGCCCCGGACGATCGTCCTTCCGTCCCCGAACAAGTCATAGGCAAAGCCCGCGCGCGGACCAAACGCGTGATAGTCCTGAGCGATGATGCTGCGCGAAATGCCGTTCTGGCCGGCGATCATCACGGTACCGGTGTTCACGTTAAACGCAGACTGTTGGTTGTGCTGTTCGTAGGGGTGGGTGAGAAGATCCCAGCGCAGCCCCAGGTTGACGGTCAGCTTACGGTTGACCCGCCAGTCGTCCTGTGCAAAGAGGCCGTCTTCCTGGCCGATATTCGCAAAGTAACCAGCCTGTGAGCCCAGCTCATAGTCGTCCATGCCGCCGGCCAACAGTTCTGAGATCTCAAATCCCGTAAAGTCGACAGTGCCGCTGTCGATCCAGAAGTAGCCCTTGCCCTCTTGAGGATTGAAGTAGGCTACTTGCCTCCGCATCAGCGTGCCGCCAAATTTGAAGGTGTGCTTGCCCTTTTCCCAGCTTAGCGAATCCGTCAATTCATAGGTGTTCTGCGGAACCGAATAGAGACCGTAGTCGCCCGTGTACTCCAGATCGCCCTTCCATCCGCCGATCAGCGCGCCGCCCGTGGTCTCCTGGTTGATATTTGCGTTCACTATGCCCAGGTCTTTTGAAACATAGTCGCCATACATCGGGGGCGTGTACCCGTAGTTATCGCGGTTATAAGCGATGTGCGCCTCGTTCACCATGCTTGGCGAGAAGATGTGGGTATAGCTGAAGTCCCAGCCGCGCGCATGGGTGGGGTTGTTGCCGGTGCCGCCGCCTGCGGGAAGCTCGGCGAACTCCGAGGTCTTGGCATTGATCGAGTTGTCGTAGCTGAAACGGGCAAACGCCATGTTCTTGGCGCTGGCATTCCAGTCCAGGCGAACGTCGAAGGTGTTGTATTTGTTGGTTTCCGACTGATTGTCGAGGTAATTGTTGTGGTAGCGATCCGTACGCGTGGGGTTGGGGAAGGCATTCAGGTAGTTCACCGCGGCGGGATTTAAACGCCCCAGGGGGATGAGATTACTCGTGAAGGGTTGGCAGGTCGTTGGGTCGAAGATGTCGCCCGCATACGCCCCGTCTGTAGAATTGCCGGCATAGGGGTTCCCCGTAACGGGGTCCGTGCCGGCAAAGCAACGCGGAAACTGGGACGTCGAACCGCTCAGGGACGCCATCCCGCTATTCTGCAACTCAGAAAAGTCTCCCTTGCGCATAAGCGCCGTAGGAACCGTCAGGTAATGGGAAGGAACCGCAACCGTCTCACGCAGCGCCTGGTAATCGCCGAAGATAAACAGCTTGTTTCTGAGTTTCGGCAGCACCGGTCCGCCAATCGAGAAGCCGGGCTGGTTGCGCAGGAAGCCGCCCGGTACCGATGACGGAGCGCCGTTGAATTGGTAGTTGGGATTTGAATCGAAGTTCTTATCGCGATAGAACCAGAAGGCCGAACCGTGATAGTTGTTGGTGCCGGACTTGAGAGAGCTGACAACGATGGCGCCGCCAGCCCGGCCATACTCGGCCGGAGCAACGCTGGTGTTGACCTTGAACTCCTCCGTGGCGTCGATGTTGGGGAAGAAGAGAATTCCGTTGATCAGGCCGTCGTTGTTGTCAACGCCGTCGAGTATGTAGTTGTTGGCCTGGGGGCGGAGTCCGTTGATGGAAAGGGCGGCGTTGCCGCTCTCATTGTTGCGCACCGTCTCGGCCATATTGGAGCTGCCGCCGCCGCTCGCAATATCGCCGTAGGCGCCGCGGGTTACGCCGGGAGTCAGCAGCGCAAGCTGAGTGAAGTTTCGCCCATCCAACGGAAGGTCAGTGACTTGCTCTCCCTGGATTGTCGCGCCGATGGTGGCGTCAGAGGTGTCAACCAGCGGCGTTGCCGCGGTCACTTCCACAGTGGTCGTCGAGCCCGCCGGCTGTAACTGAAACGCAACGGTGGAGGCGGTTGTGACCGTGACCACGACGCTGACCTTTTCGCTCTTGAATCCCGAAGCCGCCGCAATCACTTGATAGTTGCCGCGCGGCACCGCCAGGATGGTGTATTCACCGGCGCCATTCGCGACCGCTTCCAGTTTCTGTCCGTTGTCGGTGTTGGTGGCAATCACCGTGGCGCCGGGAATCACTGCGCCGGTAGGATCGGTAACAGTCCCATTGATAGATCCCGTGTCGGATTGTGCGAACAGGCGCGGGCCCATCGCAAACAGCATCAGGGCCGCCATCGCCAGCCACAGGCCGCGGAATCGGTTCCGTCCGCCTGGTTCAAGTTTCTTTCCGTTCAACATCACAATGCCCTCCAAAGTAGTTAAGCAGCGTTTACTTCTGCCAAGATCAGCAGCGGGGATCAACTTGAACTCCCCGCAACCCAAAACTGACAACCGGCCCAGAGCAACCCGCAGACAGCCTCGGGCAACGGTCCGGTAACTCAATCCGGCCAGTTTCCAAACCGGAGTCGGAGCCTGGTTTTTCTGAGACGGGATCGAGGAGACTCTCCCCGGCACATCTTGGTCAATTCACAGTCCGCCAATTCGGAATCAATTCCCCTTTATCTGATAAGCGTCTAGTTTCCAGCGGCTTATCGAAAAACATCTCCAGCATTCCGGGAGCCTGTTTTTCTTCGCGCCAGGCAAATATCCACTTTTCGTCGAATTCCCGTACACTATTACGCGGGGCTCTGCTCCGGCCGCCATGACAACGGCAACACAGAAGTCCGGCGCAAGCCGGGTGCAGTTCGGAATCTTTGAGGCCGATTTCACAACCGGCGAGTTGCGACGGTCCGGGGTTCGTGTACGCCTGCAGAGCCAGCCTTTCAGACTCCTTTCGGTCCTGGTCGAGCATCCCGGTGAGGTAGTGACTCGCGAAACTCTGCAGATGGAGCTGTGGGGTTCCGACACCACCGTCGATTTCGATCACAGCCTGGGCATCGCCGTAAACAAGCTGCGGGAGGCCCTCGGCGACTCGGCTGAGAATCCCCGCTTTGTTGAAACCCTGGCCAGGCGCGGATACCGATTCATCGCTCCGGTCAGGACAATCGACGACCACCATACCGGGGCCGACAGCATCCTGGTATCGGGTGAGTCGTCTTCGGCCGCAGCCCGGCCCACCGCGCGCATCTGGTTCTGGGTCGCTGCCTGCCTTGCCGCAGCTTGTCTCCTGCTCATCCTCGCGCTTGCCCTTCGCACTCCCGCTCGCGCACCGTACCGCATCGGCCAGGTCACCTTCACCGGCCACGTGCTCGACAACAACCTCGACAACGAGAGTTTCTCCAGTTCGGCCAGCGACGGAACCCGCATCTACTTTTCACACATGGACAGCGGCAATCCCGTGCTCGCCGTCGCGCTGACCGCCAATGGCGAAATCAGCCGCTTCCACCTGCCCTCTGAGATCGGCGCTCCGCTCATCGGCTCGCTCTCGCCCGACGGCTCCAGGCTGGTCGTCCGCGGCCACCTGCAGGCTGCGCCCGAGCAGCCGCTCTGGATCGTGCCCACCCTGGGCGGCGACGCGCGCCGCGTGCCCAACGTCCTGGCCCACGATGCCACCTGGATGCCCGACGGCCGCCACTTGCTGGTGGCCAGCGGCAGCGACATCACCATCGTCGGCGCCGACGGCAGCGATCCCCACCGCCTGCTCACCGTCCAGGGGCGCGCCTTCTGGCTGCGCTGGTCGCCCTCGGGTTCGCGCCTCGGCTTTACCGTGCGTGACCCGAAGCGCCAGACCACCGAGCTCTGGGAGGCCAACGCTGACGGCTCCAACCCCCATCCGCTCCTGCCCGGCTGGAGCCAGCCCGCATCTGAGTGTTGCGGCAACTGGACCCCCGACGGCGCCTGGTACATCTTCCAGTCCTCCCACGACGGCAACGGCCACAGCCAGATCTGGGCCCTGCGCGAGCACCCCTGGTACCTGGCCGACCGCACCCCGCGCCAGATCACCAACGGCCCGCTCGACTACCAGGCCCCCGCCACCGCCCCCGGCGGCGATCGCATCTACTTTATCGGCGCAACCTCGCAGTACCAGTTGCTGCGCGCCATGCCCAAGTCCTCATCCTTCACCACCATCGACCAGAACTTGAGCGCCGCGGCCCTCGCCGAATACTCGCACGATGGCCGGTGGATCGCATGGCTCAACGCCGCCGACAACTCCCTCTGGCGCAGCCGCGTCGACGGCAGCGAGCGCATCGAACTCACCACCCCGCCTTTGCGCATCTTCACCATGCAGTGGTCGCCCGACGACCGGCGCCTCGCCGTCATGGCCCTTGAGCCCGGCAAGCCCTGGCAGATCTACCTGATCGATGCCGAGGGCGGAAAGCTCACGCCCGTCCTCAATGAGGACCGCAACGAGGCCGACCCCACCTGGTCTCCGGACGGCGATTCCATCGTCTTCGGCCGCCCGCCCGGCCGCATGGACAGCGCCCAGCACAAGGCCATCTACCAGCTCGACCTCGCCACTCACAAAACCGTGGAGATCCCCGGCTCGGAAGACCTCTTCAGTCCGCGCCTCTCGCCCGACGGTCGCTATATCGCCGCCATGCCCCTCGACCAGCACGCCCTCATGCTCTTCGACCGCACCGCAATGCGTTGGACCGCGCTCACCCGCCAGGGTGTTGGCGATCCCACCTGGTCGCACGAAGGTCGCTACGTCTACTTCCAGGACTTCCTCGTACCCGGCAAGCCCATCTATCGCATCGCCGTTCCCAACGGCAAACCCGAACCCGTCGCTACACTCCAGAGCCTGCTGCCCATCTCGGCCATTGACTACCGTCTCATCGGTCTCGCTCCCGGCGACCTGCCCATCGTCACCGCTCGCACGCCCGACGTAAACCTCTACTCAGTCGATTTGAATGAGCGGTAGAAGAGCACGGACAAGGGATTGAGGGATTGGGGGCGTTCCTTTGTTCATCTTTATTCACATTTATGATCGAACTTCCAGTTTATGATCATCTTGAGGGCCGATTCTGCCCAGTTCAGACTCTCAAGGTCACTCTATGACTCTCTTCCCTCACGAAATGCTGCGCGAAATCTACGAGCAGCCCGAGGCGTTGAACCGCACACTCGGGCTCTACCTTGACGGTGATTCCCTGAAACCCGAGGTCGCGCGGCCGCTTGCGCAGTGGCTTGCGCCGAACGGCGAAATCCTGATTGCCGCCAGCGGCTCGAGCCGTCACAGCGGCCTCTACGGCGAGATTCTGCTCGAGGACTTGTGCGGGCTGGCCGTGGACGTTGAATACGCCAGCGAATACAGCCTGCGCGGCGGCCCCGCGTATGTTGACCTGAGGCATCCGAGCGTGCTCGTGCTTTCGCAGTCGGGCGAGACCACCGACACGCTGGCGGCACTCAGTGAGGCGCGCCGCCAGGGACACAAGACGCTGGCCATCACCAATGCGCCGGCGTCGACCATGGCGCACCAGGCCGACGTGTCGATGTCGCTCGCGGCGGGGCGCGAGAAGGCCATCCCCGCGACCAAGAGCTTTGCCTGCCAGCTTGTGGCGCTGTACTTGTTGGCGCTGTACGAGGGCGCGCATCTCTGCCGAATGGATGCGGCGGCGCTGGGCCAACTGATTCCTGAGCTGAAGGCCGTGCCCGGCGCGCTGGAAGCGCAGCTCGACGGCTGGCGCGAGCAAACCGGGCAGTTAGCGCGGCGCTATGCGAGCGCGTCCACATTCCTGTACCTCGGACGCGGCATCCACTATGCGATTGCGCGCGAGGGCGCCCTGAAACTCAAGGAGTCATCGTACGTTCACGCCGAGGGCTACCCGGTCGGCGAGCTCAAGCACGGGCCCAACGCGCTGGTGAGCGATAGCGTGCCCCTGGTGGTGGTTGCCACCGTTGATCGCAAGCTGGCCGCGTCAATACGGAGATACGAGAAGACGCTGCAACTGCTCGCGGACATGAAGGAGCAGGGCGCACGCGTGATTGCGGTTGCCAACCATGACGACCGCGAAGTGGGGGCGCTCGCCACCGATTGCATACCGGTGCGGCCAGTTTCGGAGTACCTGCTGCCCATCCTCGAAGTAGTTCCGCTGCAGCTCTTTGCCTACTTCATGGCCGTCGAACACGGCATCGACGTGGACCGGCCGCGGAATTTGTCGAAGGCGGTTGTGGAGAAGTAGCGCGCGACGCGTATTTGTATGAACATGCGCCCTGAAATCACAATCTGTGATCTCAGAGCGCGATCGTTGCGTTGTCCAGCCTCAATGCAGTGCGCAAGCACGCCACGGGTCGGGAGTCTTGTATCAGTCCGCCACCGTCGTTGCCGACCCGCGATGAATGAAAAATCAGGGTGCCCCATCCTGGCGGCGCTTTTTGCCGTTAGGGTGGGAGACCACGAATCTCAATGTGCCGGCATTTGGTCTTGTTTCTTATCAGGGCACGAGTTTATTCGTGCCGCACAACAAAACTCCGTGATCGCTGAAAGCTGAAAGCTGAGAGCTGAGAGCCAACGATTCAACTCGGCTTCCCCTCAAAGTGCGCCTCGATTTCTTCAAGTGTTTTGCCTTTTGTCTCCGGCAGGAAGAACACTACTGTCAGGAAGTAGACCACCGTAAAGGCGGCGAAAAGGTAGAACATCGACGAGTAGCCGTGCTTGGCCACGAAGGGCAGAAAGATTGCCTGCAGCGTGGCGGAGACCAGTTGGTTGAGCACCAAAGCAATGCTCATTCCGTTGGAGCGGATGCGCGTGGGCATGAGTTCCGAGAGCGCAATCCAGACGCAAACTCCGGGGCCCATGGCGTAGCAGGCCACAAAAAGATAGAGGCATAACGCC
>DATJSB010000137.1:0-13787 GCA_035504315.1 Occallatibacter sp. | reverse complement strand
CGCTGCGCTGGGCCGACCTGGGCGATGGTCAGCACGGGTTCAGCCTGATCAATAACTCGAAGTACGGCTACGACGACAACGGCAATGTGCTTCGCCTGTCTCTGCTTCGCTCGCCGACCTGGCCCGATCCCGAGGCCGACCGTGGGCACCATCACTTTACCTATGCTCTTTACCCCCACGGCGGAGACTGGAAACAAGCGCTCACCGTTCGGCATGGCTACGAATATAACTACCGGCTCCGGGCGGCTCAGGTGCAAGCCCACAGCGGCAGTCTACCCGCGGAGTATGCATTCGTAACGGTTAAGCCGGAGAGCGTGGTTCTCACAGCGCTCAAGAAAGCTGAAGACTCCAATGGGTTGATCTTCCGCGTATACGAATGGGCGGGTAAATCAGGGGATGTTGAATTCCACGTGCCCAAGAGCGCCACGGCAGCGACGGTCACGAATCTGATGGAGAAACCGGAAGGTGGGGCGCTCAAGATCGTAAACGATACGGTCACGGCGCCTATTCATCCTTATGAAATCTTGACCGTACGAGTGGATTACCCCGCAAATCAATAGCGCCATCCATGCGGGAGGTAGATCGTTTCGCAGTTGTTTCCGGCGCCCGAATCAAATCGGACGCCGGGCTATTTACGATTCAGGAGACAGGCGGAGTACAGCCGCAGGATTGGCGCGGTATAAGGCATGTCTTCAATTTGATTTGCCGAACTGGCCGGGAAGACTCAGGCGCATCGATCTTGTGTTCATCGAACAACTGTTCAAAGAGGATCTGCGCGGCCTTTCGCCCGATGTCTTCGACTGGTTGCTGAATTACGCTGATGGATGGGCGGACTGTTGAAGCCAGATCGAAGTCATCGAAACCCAGTAAGGCGATAGATTGGGGTATGGCAATACTGAGTTTCTGGAGCGTCTCGAAGGCATAGATTGTAGTGCTGTTCTTCAGAGCAAAAATGGCATCCGGCGGATTTGGTCCGGCCAGCAGATTCTTAATTGCATATTCGGCGGATCTGTAGTCCGTGACCGATGTGTCAAAGATCGGCGACAAATGTGCGTCTTCCACAGCTTTGCGGTAACCGTTCATGCGTTCGCGAATAGTGTACAGCGTGCTTTCACCTGTGAGGCAAACGATCCGCTTGTAACCGTGATCGATCAGGTGCCGAGTGGCGGTCATCGCGCCTTTCTGGTTGTCCGCAACTACAGAAGTAATCGACGAATTGTTCACCGGGCGATCAATGGCCACCACCGGCATCGCCACCCGGTTGACCAGGTCGCGCAATGCATGACTTCGAGAATCCGCAGGTACGATAATCAGGCCATCGACTCGATGGCGTATTAGAACGTCAAGACTGTCGAGTTCATTTCGAGGATCGTTAGCAGTTACAGTTACTATAAGTAGCGAGTCATTTGCGCGCGCTATAGCTTGCGCTGCCTCGGCGCAGCTTGAAAAGAATGGATCCGCAATACTTGGAATTACAAGGCCGATTGTCTTGGTGCGATGACCTTTGAGGGTTCGCGCCGCTTGATTCGGCATGTATCCGAGAGTTTCAATCACACGGCGTACATGCGCCAATGTTTTTGGACTCACTCGATCGCCGCCATTAATAACCCGAGAAACAGTTGAGGTGCCCACGCCCGCTTTCCGAGCGACTTGGCTGAGGGTAGTGTGCGTACTTTGTTTTGCCATTTGATTGCGGCTAAAGCTAAGTCTGTGGCCCTAGAACAAGTCTATGCCGCCTGACCGGAAAAGTTAAGCTTTCCGCTGGAGAAATCGGCCATCGGTGGAAAGGTTCCGCGATCCGCGAGGCTATCGGCACAAGCTTGCCGGTAGGCTTTAATCGCCTCGGTACGTGATTGAAACGAGCCTCTCGAATCCGGAGAGAGTGTAACACACCTCTGAGCGGCCATGACCGTTTGCTGCCCGTTTCACCCCGGCGCTGGCGTGAGAATGGATATCTTTCTTTGCTCGAACGGTTCCACAGTCCATCTGCCCTTCTGAGTTCAGGAAAAGGAGCCTTTATCTTGAAGGAAAAGGCAATTGATGATAGTGGCTCCGAGATATATCAGCAACTTTGGACCTGCTATAAACGGGCGTCGCTCGAATGCCTAGCCGGCAGATTAACCCGCTCGAGGTTGCGCGGATCGATGCGAAAAGCACCAAGAGTTTCAAGGAATTGCCCATCCCGCACCCACGGAGCATGACAGTGGTTTCCGAGTTATCCCCACGCCGGTGTCCCGGCTTGCATGCCGCAAGAGAAATCAGTTTTGCGCAATTATTGTGCGTGTGGTATGGTTACCAATTACGGCAATCGATGGTGCAAGATTACTGCCGCTGCGTCGCCCAGGATTTCTTAGTATCCCGCTTGCCCTTGCTTAGCCAGTTGACGGGAATGCTGGACCGCACCCAAGCGAGAACGGTGATCTGAGATGGCTCCGGAAAACTCGCAGGTACTGACAATCGGGATTGATTTTGGCGGGACCAATCTGAGGATTGGCGCATATTCTTCCGCTGCTGGCTTACTTACCTCGATCGCCCTTCCTACCCGTCTTGAGGCAGGCCTTCAGGCGGTCGTGGACGAGATGTGCGCCGCCGTTTTCCAGTTGCTGGCCCGATACTCTGCCGCCTACACGCTTGCGGGAATTGGCGTGGGTTCTCCTGGTCCGCTCGAATTGCCTGCCGGACGCCTCCATCACCCGCCAAATCTTCCTGGATGGGACGGATTCAATCTGCTTGCCGAAATGGAATCAAGGCTGCGCCTGCCGGTCGCCATTGAGAGCGACGCGAATGTGGCCGTGCTGGCCGAATATATGCTTGGGCTCGGAGAGCAGCTCGGCGTTGACTCTTTGTGCATGCTTACGCTCGGCACAGGCGTCGGGAATGGAATCATCCTGGATGGGAAGCTGTGGCACGGAGCGACCGGCATGGGGGGCGAGGCTGGTCATATGACGATTGATCCCGGGGGCCCGGTTTGCGGGTGTGGCAACAGAGGGTGCCTGGAAGTGTGCGCTTCGGCGACAGCCGTTGTCAGCGCCGCGGAGCGGCTCATCTGCGCCGGCGAAGCTCCGCGACTGGCCCTGCTGAAGCAGGATCGTGCATCGCTCACGGCACTGGATGTCGCGCAGGCCGCGCGGCAAGGAGACTCCGATGCCCTGAGAATCTACGAACAGACCGGACACGCTCTCGGCATCGGGTTGGCCAGCCTGATCAATATTCTCAACTTGCCACTGTATGTGGTCGGCGGCGGAGTCGCCGAGTCATGGGATCTGCTGGCGCCGTCTCTCTTCCTTGAATTGGAACAGCGGAGTTATGTCTACGCGCTCACCGCACCTGGCCGTGCCGCGTCAAGCGGGATGACTAGCGGGGGAACACAGGTGTTGCCTGCAAAATTGGGCCCCGAAGCGGGTCTGCTTGGGGCGTGTATTCTTCCCCTGTATCTTTTGAAGTCTAAGCTGCCAAACCACCGTACTCCGCTTGCCAAGCACAGTGAAAACGCGTGATTCCGGTCGACCACGCCATGGCTCGCCAGAGAAAGACACCGCATAGATCGGCGTCAAAGTGGAAGGAATTGCCAGGGTGAGGTCTTTTTGCCAAGATATATAGGTCTGCACAACTGGTGTGCCTCGAAGCTCGACCCTCAAGTGCCATTTTCCTCAGGAGGAGGACGCCTATTGCCAAGCCATAAATGGAGACGTGAAATGTGGAACCCTTCTCGATTGCGAAGCTCGACAACGGCCATTTCTTGAACGATGGGAGAATGCCCAATGGAGAATGACCGGCAGGACCTTGGTCAATTGACCGGCGGTTTCCGCTTGGAGACCGTCTGGCAAGATCTTGGTTACGCAAGCCGCCAGTTGCGGCGCAACCCGGGGTTTGCTCTCACTGCGATTTTGACGCTGGCGCTCGGCATAGGCGCCAGCACTGCGGTCTTCAGCGTCGCCTATGGCGTTCTCATCGATCCGTTCCCTTACAAGGATGTGCATACGCTGGCCACTCCCAAGCTCTGCTCGCCACAGTGGTCGCGATGCGGCAGCATGGGTTACTCTCCGGCGCAGTTCAATGAAATTGTGGAACATACTGACATCTTCAGCGGCGTCACAGCGTCCACGATAAGCGATGTGCTGCTTACCGGAGAGGGGGAACCGCAGCGTCTGCGCGGAAACTACATCACGCCCAATACTTTCGATGTGCTTGGCGTCCAACCAATCCTGGGTCGCGCCACAACAGAAGCCGATGTTGTCAACAATCAAGAGGAAGTAGCCCTGCTCAGCTACCGCTACTGGCAGGCGCATTACGGCGGCAGCCGCGCCATTCTCGGACGAACGCTCAACTTCAATGGGCATCCCCGCACCATTATCGGCATCATGCCGCCGCGCTTTCTGTGGCGCGGAGGAGATGTTTACCTGCCCATCAAAATGACCAATGAACCCGAGGTGGAGGGACAGAGCTACTTCGCGCTGGTGGGGCGATTGAAGCCGGGCGTCACCGAAGCTCAGGCTGCGGCCGAGTTGAAACCGATCTTCGACGATTTTCAAAAAGCAGCGCCATTCCGTTTTCCGAAAGATCTCCGCCTGGGAATCTTGCCTTTCGACGAGATGTTCAAATCGGGTCTTGCCAGCACTCTCCATCTGCTGCTGGGCTCGGCCTTTGTGCTCCTGTTCATCGCATGCGTCAATGTTTCCAGCCTGCTGCTGGCGCGAGCCGTCAACCGCGAACGCGAGTTCGTCATTCGTGCTTCGGTGGGGGCATCGCGGCAAAGGCTTGTCCGCCACGCTCTCACTGAGTCGTTGTTTCTGGCATTGGCCTCCATGCCCGTTGCTCTGGCCTTTGCCTATGCCGGACTGAGAGCGACACTGATGGTCGTCCCAGTCGAGACTATCCCCGACGAAGCCGTCATCACCATGAACTTTCCCGTGTTGCTTTGTTCGCTCGTCATCGCGTTGGCCACTGTGCTCGTCTTCGGACTGGCGCCTGCGTGGCATAGCGCAAGCCCGCGACTGGCAGCGGCCCTGAATCGTATTCGCTCGTCGGGAGGCAAGGCGCAGCGCCGCCTGCTGAGCGGATTTGTTGTCACCGAGATTGCGCTTTCGCTTGCCTTGCTCATGCTCGCCGGGCTCATGGTCCGCTCCCTGATTGCGGTCGAGAGTGTACCGGTGCCATTCCCTCCCGATCGCACTGTGACAATGCGCCTGCCCATGGCCGCCGGTCATTATCCAACGCCGGAGAGCCGCTCCATTTTCTACCGCGATCTGCTGGATCGCGTGCAGGCCATTCCCGGTGTTTCAACGGCTACCGTGGATGCGGCCACGCCTTTTATGGACATGGACGGAGAACTTGTGCAGATTGCCGGCGAGCCGGTGGACAGGCGAATTGTGTCCCTCCACCTCACCAGCCCGGAGTTCCTCCCCCTCTCCGGCAGAACGATGCTACAAGGTCACTTTCTCGATGCGCGCGAAATCTCCGCTCAGTCCCACGACGCAGTCATTTCTGCGAGCTTCGCGCGCCGCTACTTCGCAGGAGAGAATGCCGTTGGTCGCATTTTCCATCTGCCGGAATTCAAACCTGACGGCAAGAACAAGCTGGCAGATGATGCGTTTACCGTCGTCGGAGTCATGAGCGATTTGCCCTACTTCACCTACTTCAGGGAAGACTATCCCCATATCCTGCTGCCTTACACGGTGGCGCCCGCGTCCGCAACCACTCTCTTGGTATCCACATCTCTGCCGGCCGGAGAACTCATCAATCCGGTGCGGCGCACCGTCTATTCAATCGACAGGGAACAACCGATTGTCGATGCCATGACCCTGCGCCAGATGCTCGACATGTATGGTTACGCCGGTCCCCGGTTTTCTCTTGTGCTGTTCGGGACCTTTGCCGCTGCGGCTCTGGTGCTGGCGCTGGTGGGGGTGTATGGAGTCCTCTCCTTCGTCACTACGCAGCGCACGCAGGAAATCGGGATTCGCATGGCGCTGGGGGCCAATCGCGCCGATGTGATGGCTATGGTGCTGCGACAGGCCTTGTTGCTTGCCTTACTCGGTGTGGCCGTGGGACTTCCGCTGGCCTTGCTGGCCGGTCGGCTTGCACAGGGAGAAGTGGTTCAAACCTCGCAGTACGATCCGCTGGCACTTATCACGGCCGTGTGCATTCTGCCACTGTTGGCCGTGGCCGGAACTTATCTGCCGGCGCGGCGAGCCGCCAACGTCAATCCGGTGGCAGCTCTGCGCGCCGATTAACAGTGGTCGGGGGAGACTCCCGCATTGGAGAATTCCGAAAAGTCTCATCCAACTTCGCTGGCCGGCAGATAGTTGAATTCAGTTCGGAATTGCGCGCCTTCCTTTGCGCTTTTTGAGACGAGCAGTTGTTGGATGTCGTGCGCCGCATCGAATTCCGATGCCAGCCGCACCTTTTCACGGGTATGGCGGCCTGCTCGGCACAGGATGATAACGCGCATAGAGATCCAGAGGCAGGTACACCATGTAGACGTTTTAGGGCAAGAACGCTATCTTGAACCTCAGGATCGACAGCAGCCAGATGATGTTGACATGCGTCGATCCAAGAAGATTCAGCGCGGCGAACAGATCGAGGGTTCCCACTGCCAGCAGAGTTGGAACGATGAGTATTGCGGCCTCGCGGTTGCGCCGCCGGTATTCAAAAAAGGAAAATATGCCCAGCATCACGGTTCCCGGTACAAACAAGATATTCGGAAGCTGGTAAGTCAGGTATATGTCCACTTTTTCCATGGTGCCCAGTTGCTCAAGTACGGCGGGGATAACGAAGCAGCACGCGTAGATGCGAATCCACCAGCCTGGCCGACGCCCGAGGAACTCGAGGAAGAACTTGATGACAGCAACCCGGTTGAGGTTCTGGAAGATGAGTACGATCGCCTCGCCCAGGATTGCCTGGATTGGATAGCCGTAGACAAAGACCGTGACTGAAGAGAATCCGCCATCTCCAAGTGCATCAATATTTCCCTTTTCGTGGGTCACACTTCTAGGTTTTCTCTAAGCATTACTTGAAGACTTCCAATGATTCGCCTATCCGCCTCTCTGGCAAGCTCAGGACGCCTCTCATACCGGATGCGCTCCGCCCGTAAACAGGTTCCGTCGAAGCTTGTCCCGCAATAACAATTACGCCGCGGTTTTGACGCCGATTAATAGGTTTCGACACTTCAATAGTGGTTTCACGCCATCGTCACGCGAGGTGGCTCTTACTTGGGCTCCACGGACGGAGGCCTGTCGGTGGGGACCCCGGGGGCGGAAAGAGCCACTTGGCCGTATGGACTGTGTAAAGACTGGAACCGAAAACGCTATAGCCATTTTCCACAAAGCAGTATGCTTCTCCCATCTGGAGCGGCGAAGTCCCAGTTTGGTGAAACGGCCAAAGTGATTGACGACTTGCGGACTTGAAGCGACGCATTGCGGGGCAGGGATTGTTTCCCGAAATAGAACTTGACAACGTTTACATTGCGGTTGTAAAGTCCTCTCAAAATCAGCATTAAGCTGCAATTTAATCGATTACATTCTGAAAACGCCGGCAGGCGTGCGCTTGCCGGCTGATTCAGGGTGGTTCAGCAGCTTGTTCATAAACTCGCTACGAAACTCGCAAGGAGGCAAGTTATGACGTTTCGACGCAGAGTATTGTTTGCGCTGCTCGCATTTGCACTGATCCTCGCGCCGGCACATCTGGTGTTCGGCCAACTCGATCAGGGCACGATCACCGGAGTCGTTCAGGATCCATCCGGTGCCGCAATTGTAAATGCGACCGTAACCCTAACCAACCTCGATGAAGGTCAAATCTACAGGACCAAGACCGATGGCTCGGGCATTTATGTGTTTTCGCCTGTCAAAATTGGAAACTACCAGGTCACGGCGAGCGCACCGAACTTCGAAACTACTACACAAACCAACCTGCACTTGAACATTCAGCAGAGGCTCAACGTTGTCATCGCCCTCAAACCGGGCGCGGCAACGCAAAGTATAACCGTTACCACGGAAATACCCCTGATGCAGACTCAGGAGGCATCAGTGGGGCAGACGATGAATGCCGAGGAAATAGAAAACGTACCGCTGAGCGGGCGCAACTGGGTTTATATTGCGCAGTTGGCGCCCGGTGCTGTCCCACCGGAGGGCTCCAGAGGAGCCGGCAAGGGCGACTTTAATGCCAACGGCCAGCGCGCGGAAGAAAACAACTTCATCCTCGACGGCGTCGACAACAACGCTAATGTAGTCGATTTCTACAACGGCGCAAGTTATGTGGTGAATCCTCCACCGGATGCGTTGGCCGAATTCAAGGTGCAGACCAGCGACTACTCCGCCGAATTTGGCCACTCTGCGGGTGCGGTAGTGAATGCCAGTCTCAAGTCGGGAACCAATGACATTCACGGAAGCCTGTGGGAGTATGTGAGGAACAACGATCTGGGAGAAGCCACAACCCCGGAGTGGGCGGGTGGAAACGGGTCGGTTCCTCCCTACCACCAAAACATGTTCGGCGCCACGCTGGGCGGACCGATCTTCAAAAACAAGCTCTTTTTGTTTGCGGACACTCAGGCCAATCGCATCGTCTATAACTCACCCCAGACATTTAACGTGCCCTCTGTTCTGGAACGCAAGGGCGATTTCTCTGAACTGCTCAACAGCAGCGCGCTCGGCGGAAAGCCAATTCAGCTTTACTATCAGGATCCGACGGGCGTGAATCCGCCGGTTGCAATCACCAATAACTGCCTGGCGGCAGCGGGTACCACTAGTTGTCCCACAGCCGGAAACCCGAATCTTCCAGCGCTGAACGCGACCGCGCTGAAGGTTCTAGGCGAATATCCGCAGCCGGCGACCTCGGCCACGCTGTACAGCAACTATTCAGCCGTTTACCCGGTCATCGACAACACCTTCCAGTGGGATGCCCGCATGGACTGGACGATTGGCGCGAAGGACGCGGCCTACTCCCGTTATAGCTACTACAACGAGGTGGGCACGAACTCCGGCGGAAGCGTTCCTGTCTTGGGTCCCATTCTGGACGGCGGCGGTTGGGGTGAGGGCAAGAACAAGAACTACGGCGCGAACTACATGGCGTCGGAATCGCATACTTTCACCCCAACGCTGGTGAACGAAGTGCGCTTCGGCTTCAACTATCTGCACACCGGCTACCAGCAGCAAAACGCCACGAACGACGGTTTTGCAGAGAGCCAGGGCTTCGGCGGCATTCCCGCCGGGCCATTGAATGGCGGCTTACCGAACGTCAACTTTTCCGGCACCGCCAGCCCGCACAACTTCGGCGCTCCGGAATGGGCAGCGACCGACGAACACAACGATACCTTCCAAATCCTCGACAGCGTGACCAAGATAGCCGGCAATCATTCGTTGAAGACGGGAGTGAACTACCAGAACATCCGCTTCGAGACGATTCAGCCTTACTACTCACGTGGTGAATACGACTACACCGGCGATGCCACTTCAATTCCGGGAGCCGGGAATACCGGCTACGGTGCGGCCGATTTTCTGCTGGATGAACTGATCCAGGCGAAACTCTCCAACGGAGTGAGCAACGGCGACCAGCGCGCCAATTTCTCGGCGTACTTCGAGGATGACTGGCGCTTCAAGCGGAATTTCACCCTCAATCTCGGCCTGCGCTGGGATTATTTCCAACCGTACAAGGACGTGGGCGGTTACCAGGCCTCCTTTATCTACGACACACCCCCGACGCTTAACACCACAACCGGCCTCGGCAGCGTAACCGGCAAGTACCTGATTCCAAGCGAAGCCGAGTCTTACGCATCGCCGATCATTACCAAATTCGGCTTTGACACGGCGCTGGCCCAGGACGGCATGGCGGTCGTTTACGACTCCAACCCGCGTCTCCAGACCACGCAGAACTTCAACTTTGCGCCTCGTCTGGGCACATCGTGGTCGCCAGACGGCAAAACCGTAGTCCGCGCCGGCTTTGGCATCTTCTTCGGTGGTCTTGAGAGTCTCGGCTACTGGGGCAACCTGAACGAGAATTACCCATTCCAGTACAACGCCAACTTCCCATCGAACGGGAAGGATTGCAGTGCCAACAACTGTACGCCGCTTTCATTACTTCCTAAGTACGACGTGACGATTGCGAACGGCTATACCACAATTCTTTCCAATGGCTTTGCCTCCGTGGTGACCGGCCAGAACATGCGCGGCACCTACGCGGGTGCGAAGTCTGCCTACACCGAGGACTGGAACCTCTCACTCGAACGCTCCATCACAAATGAAATGGTTGGCACAGTGGCCTACGTTGGCAATGCCTCGCGTCATCTGCCGATCAACATTGCAATTAACACACCGCTGGCTCTGCAAAACCCCAGCAACTACGATGGCCAGATTACGATGTCACAGCCGATGCCTCATCAGGGTGGTGATTCGTATACCGGCTTCGAAGGCATGAGTGACTACAACGGCTTGCAGGCAAAGTTGGAGAAGCGCTTGTCGCACGGCTACAACCTTCTGGCCAGCTACACCTGGTCGCACGCACTCGATGACGCGGTCACGCCGCTTGGTTCCAGCGGCGATGGAAACTACCGGCAGACAAATCTGATCCCCTTCCGGTACGACTACTCGAATGCATCATTCGACGTCAGGCAACGCTTCACCTTCAACGCGCTCTATGACCTGCCTTTCGGCAAGGGACGAACTTACCTGAACCAGAACAATGCACTCGATTACCTGGTCGGCGGATGGTCAGCGAACGCCACTTTCTTCGCACAGACCGGCGACCACTTTACCGTCGATACTTCTGGCACCAGCAATGCCGGTGGTTTCGAAAACGGCCCATTCACTTATCAGACGCAGGGAGAATTCACCAACGGCGGCACCAGCTCTAACGGACAAACCTGCGCGGCGAAAACCAAAACCCTCACTCACTGGTACAACCCCTGCTCATTCGCAAACCCATGGGATGCGGGTGACACGACGGTAAATGGCGCGTCGAACTCGCACTACATTCCCAGGTACGTGGGCGATCCGAACACTCCAGCCGGCGACGCAACGCCGGTCTACGTCAACGATTTCAATTCGATTATGGGGTACGCTGGAGGCCGGCGCGATATAGCGCTCGGTCCTGGCTATGAGCGAGTCAACATGTCCGTATTCAAAGACTTCAGCGTCTACCGTGAGCAGAAGCTCACCTTCCGCGCAGACGTCTTCAACCTGTTCAACACTCCGTCCTGGGGAGAGCCATCCACCAGTAACAACAGCTCGAGCGGCGGCCAGATTACCGGTACCCGCAGCTTGCAACAGGATTCTCCCGACGCGCGCTTCTTCCAGCTCTCGCTCAAGTACGCATTCTGAAGACGCGCGATTGTATTCGGGAGTAGCTTCATTCACTGAGGGGATCCGCCGGACAGCGGGTCCCCTCGCTGTTTTTCATCTAAGTGAGTGTCCGCTTTGTCCGCTGCAGGCATCTTCACCGCGCAGTGAACTCCGACGCCCTCCACTCTGACGCCATGGCCGGTCACGCCGGGTCCTGGGCAGACGGTTGAATGGAACAACGGTGCTTGGCCGGCGGATTACGCGCTGCAACAGAGAACGGCTGATGCCGGCTCAGACAACCTGTACAGTTCGGGTGCGACCACCAACGCGTCGGGCACGGTCACGATAGCCAACGATGGCGTAGATTCAGAGCCCGCCGAACGATACCAGCTCGATTCCGGGCGCCGGACACAGCGCGCCCAGCGCCTCCCGCTCCCGGTCGCGCTCCGCCCGGAGACGCGTCCGCACGCGGTCTAGATCCCGGTCGTTGTAGCCGGGATGGGTGACAAGTTCCCACGTGCCCGGTGCGATACGGCCGATGAGCGCGGTGAGCGTCGCCTTATCAAGCACGCCGGTAGCGGCCATGGCGATGGTGCCATCGGTAGTGGTGAAGCCGGCCTCGGAAATCAGGCGCAGGCAGGTCGAGCGCAGGCGACGGAGGAAGGTGAGTTCGGCAATGCGGATGAGGGAGGCTCGGGCGGTGGCGCGAACAGCCCAGGCCGGCTCGAACGGATTGCGGATCTTCTTGATGCCTGCGGCGCGGGCGGCACGCAGCACGGCGCGAAGGACGGCGGGGAACATGTGCGTGTGCTTGTGGGTGTCGATGTGGGTGAGGTCGAGGCCGGAGTCCTGAAGCAAAGCAATCTGTGCCGCGGCCTCAGCTTCAATCTCTGACGGATTGATCTTGCCGGTGAGGAGTCGCGGCAGGAATGCCGATAGCGTGGTCCTGAATTGGCCGGTGCGGGAATCGATGAGCGAAGGGATGCGGTCTGGAGAAAGAACCGGCGTGCCGTCAACGAGGAGTATGTGGCAGCCGATGCCGAGCGTGGGTGTGGCGCGCGCGATCTCGACAGCGTCGGCGGTTGCCGGGGCCCGCGCCATGAGCGTGGCGCTGGTGACGGCGCCGGCGGCGTGCAATTCGGCTATGGCGCGGTTGATGCCCGGTGTCAGGCCGAAGTCGTCGGCGTTTACAATCAGGCGGCTCACCGGCTGAGTGTATCAAGCCGGTGCTGCGATTGATGGCGATTGCGCCCCGCCAACCTGGACCGAACTGCATCGCTGGTAGAATTGAAGATGGCGTCCGAGCCGCGCCGAAACGGCGTGGGCGGTTAGCTCAGCTGGTTAGAGCGCCTGCCTTACAAGCAGGAGGTCCTCGGTTCGAGCCCGAGACCGCCCACCATTCCAAAGACTAACTCCAACATCCACTTGGAGTTAGTTACATGGCGCCCTCCTCTCAAAATCTAGGCTTCCTGCCGATTTTGGCACTGGCTTTGAGTTCCAGCAGGAGTTCCATCGCGTCAGCGTACCACTACTCCCTCTTCAGCACAAGCGACCTCGACGAACCTGCTCCAGGTGATGTCTCAATCGTGGTGTGCGTGAAAGGCGAGGAAGCTCAGTGAACGTATTGAGCCCATCTACCACCACAATCTATGTAATCGTGCGCCATGGCAAGAAGTGCAGGCGAGAGCATCCCGGCCTGCCTCCAGACCACAAGGACTGCAATTGCCGCAAGGCCATTTACATCTACGAGAATGGCGAAGATCATCCAATCTCCGCGAAAACCCGAAGCTGGGAGGAAGCTGAAAAGGTGGCCCAGGCGGAGAGAGACAAGCGCAACCCCGACAAGCAAGAAGTGGCCGAGCTCAAGAAACAGCTGGCTGCGAAGAAGGAAGCAGAGGCTGCCAAAAAGGAGGCAGAAGCGACCAAGAAGACTCTGACAATTGAAGATGCGACGGAGCGATGGGCAAAAGCACAGAAAGGAGTCGAAGCCACCACCGCCGCTACGCACCAGTGGGTAGTAAGCCGCGTTCGAGCTTGGGCCAAAAACAACAGGATCGAGACGGTTGATCAACTCAACTCAGACAATCTCAACAGGTGGCGTGAAGACTGGTCACCCGTGGCGGAAAAGCCTTACAACCAGCTGGAGCCGTCCACTCAGGTCACATTTCAAAGCTATTTGAAAGGTATCTGCCGGTACATCGTCGACCTTGGAGGTTATCTCGAGAAGAGTCCGGCTGAGGGTCTAAAGCCGATCAAAGTGGAGGATAAAGAGGTACGGTACAACATGCGTGAGGGCACCAACAAGCTGCACGGCGACGCGTTCATGATCGACCGCAACAGCGCTTTTGACTCGGATGGATTTTCCCCACTAATTTCAACTCCGCAGGCCAGCCCATCCCCCCCAAGGATCTGGAAACAGATTGGGGAGGCACAGTCAGCGGCCCCGTGGTTCTACCCAAGGTTTATAACGGCCATAACAAGACTTTTTTTCTGGCCAGCTTCGATATCTACAACAAGAAC
>DATJSB010000136.1:0-48511 GCA_035504315.1 Occallatibacter sp. | reverse complement strand
CGCGCACCCCGGCAGCTCGATCCCTTCACTGAAGTCGCTGGTCCGACTGATTACTCTCTGGTAACCCATCACTGTAAGCTGATGACTAGAAATATAACTCCCCCACCCCCCCCGCCAGCCGCTGTGCAACTGTGCGGATGTGCAACAGTACCGCTGTGCAACTGTGCAAGGCTGTTCATACAAATCAAAGACTTACGAAATGTAACAGTCCAAAAGCTGCTAAATTCATGCCCGTCTTTGGTGCGAAAAACCGCCCTTTCGAGCCCGATTAAGCCCTTATTCAGGCATTTTCGCGCTTTGAAAATCCGGTATTTGCCACTTGACGCGAACCCGATTTGCGATGCCCGGGCTTACTGCCCGCAAGGCACCGGTTGCAGTACCTCGGTCTCAACCTTGTAATCGGTTGGAGGCTGGAAGAGAGCTGGATCGGGCGCATTGAGATCGAGCGAAACCACCTCGCGATCCATCTTGCCGATGCGCGGGTCGTCGGTAATCGAGCGCAGAACCATGCCCAGGCTGGGCGCCATCCACGTCTCGTCAACGCGCACCAGCGGCTGGTCGTTGCCTTCCGCGCCGATCGGGGTTGTGATGGTCGTGCGCGAGCCGCGAACTTCCACGCCCATGATGTTGTCGGCACCGAGATCCTCAGTGACTATGTTGTTCGGATTGCGCCTTGGCATGACTGTGGGCATTGAGGCGGGCGGCACGTTGGAAATCACGCTGGGGGCGCTGTCCATGCCGCCGCCGCTGCCGGTGCTGCCGGACGGGGCGTCGGCGGGTTGCGGGACGAGACTACTTCCAATGAGACTACCGGAAGACGGTAGAGATGGGCTGGTGGTGGCTGCTCCCGCTGGCGGCTGCAGCGGACCAGGGGCCATCACACCGCCGAAGCTAGTCCGGTAACGGCCATCGGCCGTGGCCCAGCAGCCGTGGCGATCCGCGCCCACCGGACGCCGGACGTCGTGAGCGACTTTGTTTACGGAGCTCCAGTTGATCTCGTCGCCGGTCGTAGGATCGGAAACGTGCACATTGGTGATGGCTGGCCGGTCGCCGAACTGCGCGCCGGTGGTGGCAATCATGCGACGCATCTCCTGGTCGCGGGCTATCACCTCTTTGGTTTCGGTGGTGATGGTGGTTCCGTTGGCCAGGGTCTGGACGCGGGTGGTTTTGAATTCGACGGTGACGGGCTGACGATTGCGCGGGGCTGCGCCCCGGCCGATGCCGCCTCCGGCGCCGCCCTGCGGAAGAACCGGAAGAGCCGGCACGAGAGCCGCGATAACTATGACGCCAAGCAAATGATTTCTGGTCATCTAAGTCACCATGGAGATGTTCCGAGGAGGATTGACGCCGGGCGGTCGTAACCCAAAGGCTACCCGCGCTCGCGACACAATTCGGGGCTGGCCGAAATTCTCGCCACGCCCCCCTGGATCCCGGCAAATATGGTGGAAATTATCGGCCACCCAGACGCTTTGGTCAACTGAAAATCCATTGAATCAGCGTGAATGTGCGCTGAGAGGCAGGATGGGCTGCCACTCGAGCGGTGTCAGTTTGAGGAGCGAAACGCGCAGGAACCTCTATGTCGGAGCGATGACGCGCTGCTCGAGGTTCACATCACCCATCTGCGACACGCCATGTGGGCGAATGCGGGTTGGCTGCGTTCAACGACTACGCTGAACGCGGGACTCTCAAAGCTGGACGAGTGCGAAACCGGGATCGAACACATCGCCCAACAGGGCAAAACGAGCCGCCGGCTGGCCGAGGGCCGGGCACTGTGTTGCGTGGCCCGGGCGATTCTCAAAACAGCGCTGGCGCGGGAAGAGAGCGGCGGCGCGCATTTTCGCAACGATTATCCGCGGCGAGACGATGGGCGATTCCAGCGGCACTCGGCTGCCGGCAGCGACGGCACAGTGAGATTCGAAGAGTGGTAGAAAAACAGAAACCGGCAAAGCCGAGCCGGCAGGACGGGTGAAGTCAGGCGCATCGGCAAGATTGGATTCTCTGATCCCGGTCCACTGCTCAGAGCTCACTGTCCACGGTCGCTGCGCGGTTTACCCCGGGCCGCGCCATGCGTTATCCTGAGCTTTAGCCAATGATCTTTTCCCGCGACTACATCGGGTACCTTGCCCGCCGCACGGTTAAGCACCTAATCGACGCCAAATTCATCACCACCCGCGACTTGAAGGCGACCGAAGAGCGCGTCGCTGCGGCTCTGATCGAGGAACTCTCTCTCGAGGACCGCATCAATGAAGAAGTCCGTGTAATTCTCGACGCCTACTCCGAGGAGATGCGCAAGTCAGGCGCGCAATACCAGGAGATGTTCAAGAAGGTCAAGAATGAGCTCGCGCGCAAGTACAAGGCGGTGTTATGAGAATCAGCCGCGATAAGCTCAACAAACTCGCCCACACTGTGGCCGACACTCTCGCCGAGATTGACCAGGTCGGCTTTCTCGAAGACCGCAACACGATCCGCCAGGAAGCTCGCAAGGCGCTTGAGACCCTGCTCACAGAAGAAGCCAAAATCGACTCCTCCGCCCGCCTCAAGATCGCCAATCAGCGCAAGATTATCCTCGAGGGTTCCCAGGAGTGGGAGATCCTTTATCGCAAGTACTACAACGAAGAAGTGCGCAAACTCGGCATCTGATCGCGCACCGCCTTCGGTCTCTCGTTCTGGTATTGAAAGTGTGGAGCGATGGAGACAGCCAAGCAACCGATCTGGCCGCCGAGAACCGTCGAAAGGTTCTTCGCTCCCATCCTTGTCGTCGTCGGACTCCTGCTGCTCTTACTCCTACTCGACGGTGCGGGCTTCTTTCTTCTCCTCTCCGTCTTCGCACTCATCGTCGGCGCCGCATTTATCATCCTTGCCGTACTCTGGCTCGCCGCCAAAACCCTCTGGCAAGCCTTCTTCGGCCGCTGACCCAAACGGGATGGTTCTCTCGTTGCTGTGCAGCCAATCTCTCCTTCTCTTCACTACGCGCCGGGGACGCAGAGAGCCGGCTCCGCATTTGCATGCGCGCCGGAGACGCAACGGCATTCAAGGCAGCGCGGTTCCCAGCATCCGGCAACTGGTTGAGAACGCGGGAGACCGCGGATCATCGGCGATGGAATTTTCCGTTGCACGGCCAGCGGACAAATGGACCAGCGGATGGATCGAATAGAACGGAGGGTTGTCGAAGCAGCGTTGTGAGATCAGGACTGACCGGTCTCAATTCTCAGCAGCTTCATGAATTGATCGAAGTCGGGGCGAATCTTGAGCAACTCCGATTCGAGAGTGGTGAGGGTTGCGATGCCGATCCACTTACCGCTGCGGACGTAGTGTTGAACCTGAAAGACGCTGACCTGGTGCATGGGCTTGTGTTTGAGCATCAGCATGGCTGCTTCGGCAGCGCCGGGAAACTCCATGGGAGCGGGGCCGGCAATCATCGGTTCCAAGAAGGTTCTCTTCATGATGGTGATCTGGGCCTGGATGTAGAGCGCGAGTTGGTCGCCGGCCAAAAGCTGATCTTCCCGCAGATAGACGTTGCTGGGAACGACGCCCTCGGCCCGCTTCTGAATGCCGAAGTCGGGAACCCAGGTCCAGCCAAACGGAATGGCAGGAATGATCCATCTGCCGATGCGTGCGGCGGTGGCATAGCCCGCGGCTTGTCCCGGGTCGGTGCTCATACGCGATTCGTAATGCGGCGACTCCCTTCCGAAAGTGGGACAAGGCAGATAAGGGGATGCCGAAATCACACGTCAGGTGGCTTCACCTCAGCGGATTCCGGCGGAACTGTAAACCTGGTAGGCTGCCGTAACAACGGCTGTTTGAAGCTTATCGAGGGTCACGGCATGTTCCGGACCCGCAAAGTCGAGCGGGAATCCGTCAAGTTGCTTGGCCAGGCCAACCTCATTTCTGGCAAGTTGAGCGATTGTGCCCGTTTCGCCGATCTGGAAAAGAGCAAACGCATTTTCGACTGCGGCGAGCTCCTGCTCGAGCCGCGGAAGAGCCTCGGTCTGCCACATGAGAAATGCCGGATTGGAGGAGTATGCGGGATCGAGAACGCCGGCATTGACTGCGAAGCGCACCTCGGAAACAAATGCTTCGAACGCCTTGGCAAAACGCTGGGCGTAAAACTCGGGAACGGCAGGAGTAGTTTGGGCTGTCATAGGCTCTTGGGTAGACCTTGCTGTGCCGCATTTTGGGCCTGTTGCCCGGCTTGCTGCGCGGACTTCTCAGCCTGTTGCGCGGCTTGCTGCGCCTGTTGAGCCGCCTGTTGGGCTTGCTGAGCAGATTTCTGTGCCTGCTGGTCGACCTGTGCCGCTGTCTGCTGAGCCTGGTTGGCTGCCTGCTGAGCGGCAGTCTTGCCTTGGGCGGCGGCCTGTTGGACCTGCTGCTGGGCTTGCTGAACTGCCTGCTGCCCTTGTTGGGCGGCCTGTTGCGCCTGCTGCTGGGCTTGCTGAGCAGCCTGTTGTGCTTTGTTTGCCGCCTGCTGCGCCTGTTGAGCCGCCTGCTGCGCAGCCTGCGTCATTCCCTGTTGGGCAAGCTTGGCTGCTTGCTGGGCTTGCTGTTGCGCCAGTTGTTCCGCCTGTTTGGATGCACTTGCCAGCGCTGCCGCACCCTGCGCCGCCTGTTGAGCAGCCAGTTGGGACAGTTGAGCCGGTGATGCCCATGGCGCCGATGTTACCTGGCTTGGAACCAGCGAACCGGGAGGCGTCCAGAGTTGCGTGCCCCCACCAGCTTGGCCGCCCATCGGCGAGGCGGCGCCCATCCATGCCTTCAGGCCGCCTGCCGGAACCTGAGCGACGGCCATTATCAGACCCGCGTTCCAACCGCCAACTGCGCTATCTGCACGCCATTGAGATTCCGTGGCAGGAGGGTTCGGGGTCCAATAGGAGCCCATGACGCCCGCCGGATTCCCCAGCACCCTGTATAGTGTCGTACCGGCGGGCACATCGGTAGGTTGAGCCGAGGTGAAATTCGGCGTCTGAGTTGCAGGGAGATCGGGAAATCCTGGCGAGGTAAGCGGAATTGGAGGAAGTGCAGCGCCCGGCGGCGCAGCCGTCTGGATGGTGCCGTTCTGCTGCATTGTCGAGGTCGGCTGAGGGGAAGTGGTGGTGGCCGGAGGCTGTGTGGGGACCGATCCGCCCATGGCCTGAATGCCGGTGACCGCTCCTCCGGCACCGCCTCCGCCGGCCATACCAACCAGCACCGTTTCGCAGCCCATAGCTGCCATATCCGGAGGTCCCACGCATACCAATTGATCTGTGACGCGCGATTGTGGCATCTCGCCAACCAGAACTGTGGTGGAACCCATGACGAAAGGACCGCCAACATGCGGAACAATGCCGGTAACCATGGGACAGACATGCATGTCGGTGATGCGTGAAGCCGGTAAGAAACCGATCAGCACCATGGGGAAGCCGAGAATCACGATCCCTCCGTGCTCCGTCTGGCTGGTGATGGTGCAAGCCGGCATTCCCATGGTGCGTTAGATCCCCCGTTGTGCCTGATTGATAGCCTGATTTGCCGACTGCTGGGCCGCTTGTGATGCCTGCTGGGCCTGGCTGATGGACTGCTGCGCGGCTTGCGTAACCTGCTGCTGGACCTGCTGTGCCTGTTGTTGCGCCTGCTTGGCAGCTTGTTGAGCCTGGTTGGCTGCCTGTTGCGCTTGCTGGGCGGCCTGTTGCGCCTGCTGTTGGGCCTGCTGCGCGGCTTGCTGACCTTGCTGCGCGGCTTGCTGTGCCTGCTGTTGGGCTTGTTGCGCAGCCTGTTGTGCGGATTTCTCCGCCTGCTGAGCTTGTTGCTGGGCCTGTTGAGCCGCCTGCTGCGCCTGCTGCTCGGCTTGCTGAGCCTGCTGCTTGGCCTGTTGGACCGCCTGCGCGGCGGCCTGGGCAGCTTGCTGGGCCTGCTGTTCTGCCTGATTGAGAGCCTGTTGTGCGGCGGCCTTCGCCTGCCCCGCGGCCTGGTTGACAGCCTGCTGGGCCTGGTTGACGGCCTGCTGAGCCTGGTTGAAGGCCTGTCGGCCTTGTTGAGTTACCTGATTCACCGCCTGTTGGCCCTGCTGTTCGGCCTGCTGCGCGGCCTGTTGAGCCTGTTGTGCCGCTTGCTGCGCCTGCTGCGCGGCCTGCTGAGCGGCCTGCTGGGCCTGGTTGGCAACGTTTGAAACAGCGCCGGCGGGACTCGATGGGGCCGGCGTTGGGCCGCCCTGAGAGGGCGGGCTGCTTGTTCCGGACGCTCCACCGCCCGAGCCGGAAGAGAGTGCCGGCGAATTGGTGCCCGAACCTGCCTGGCTTGTGGCGGGCTTTGAAGGCGGATCGTCGCCGGGGAACGTGGGTGCGGTGGGTGCAGTGGGGCTTGCGGGCGACGATGGCGTTTGAGGTTGAGCAGGATTAGCCGGCGTTGGTCCGCCGCCGCTGTTAATCATCACCATCGTGCCCATGATGGCGATGCCGGCGTCGGTAATGGAAATGAAGCCGCCTGGACCAACGATGCTCACACCAGTGGCTCCCCCGGTGATGTTGACGCTCATTCCGCCCATCAGGTTGATGGTCTGCCCGGCAGTGATGTTGCAGTTCTGCCCGGTTTGGACGTCCTGATTCTGCCCGGCCTGCAGAGAATAATTCTGCCCCGCCTGCAGCACCAAGTTTTGTCCAACAGTCGCGCCGTAGCTTTGTCCTACGCTTTCCTTGATGTTGCCGGTGACCTGGTGGCTGCGGTCTCCGCCCACCTGCACGATCTGGTTGCCTTTTACGTTCAAATCGGCTTCGCCGTCCACTTCATGTAGCTGCTTGCCCTTCACCAGCAGATGCGAATCGCCGTCCACTTCTTCAAACTGATTGGTTGTGATCTTGGTGTGCTGTTCATTGCCGACCAGGGTATGCCAGTCATGCTCCACGTGCAGGTCGTAGTCGCGCTCCGCGTTCATGAACACCTGCTCCTTGCCCTGCAGGTCTTCGAAGCGGAGTTCGTTGGCGTTGGCCGCGCCTCCGTTTTTTGAACTGCGGGTAAGGATTCCGGACAGCGTGTACTGGCCGGCAGGATCGTATTTGGGCATGTTGGTGCCGTTGTACACGGAGCCCACCACAATCGGCTGATCCGGATCGCCCTCCATGAAATCGATAAGAACCTCGTCGTTGACGCGCGGCCAATAATAAGTCCCCCAGCCCTTGCCGGCCCACGATTGCGCCACCCGCAGCAGCGTATTGTCAGTCGTGTTGGGCTTGCGGTCGCGGTCCCACCAGAACTGCACGCACACCCGGCCGTACTTGTCCATGTATGAGTCTTCACCGGAAGGCACGACTACCTTGCCGGTGTGCATGCCGTGCACCACAGGTTTCGGAGTCTTAATGGGAGGGCGGTAGACAATCGACGATGGAATTGCCGTAAAGCTGTTTTCGTAGGGCTTCGGAGGAGCCTGGGTGCGCGTTCGGTATGGGGGCAGTTGCTGCACATTGTGTTCGATGTGGAGCAGCAGGTATTTTACGTTGAGGCTGGCCTGCGGATGCTTGTCGAGCGTGAATGTGAACCCGGTCTGCATGCAAACCGCGTTTGAGGCCCCATCGACGATCAGAGTTCCGGCGTCGCTGCTGTCGCGGCGCACGTTATTCAAAAAGGTAGTCAGATCGCCGATCTTCGGGTCCGAAGCTATCTTCTTCAGATAAGCGGCCGCGCTGTCGGCGTAGTCGTACATTTCCATGGCGTTCGATCCCAGCGGGCCTTTGGTAGGCGCGTCCGCTAACGGGCTGGGAAGCGCCTTGTACTGGATATAGCTGTAATCCCAGGCCGTGTGCTTGCCCGGTACAAGCGAGGACCGGGACCGGAAATCCCGGACCACAAAATCGTAGAAGCCCGACCTGGCCGTAGTTTCGGGCACATACCGGAACGTATTCTGAACGTCGCAATTGCTCATCGAACTCGAAGTGTCGGCTATGGTGAGAGTGTGGTCATCCTTGGTGTGCTTGAAGTAGTAAAAGATCCCATGCTGCTCCATGAGCCGCGAAATGAAATCGAAATCCGATTCGCGGTACTGGGTGCAGTACTCCATCGGCGTGTAGGTCCCCGAGGTTTGGAGTGAGGGGCTTATCCCGTAGGGGCTGAGCACGGCTTTGACCACATCGACAACCGTCTGGTTCTCAAAGACACGCGTGTTTCGGCTGAGGGTGAGCAGCCACACGTTGGGAACAATCGTGGCGCGATACATCAGGAACTCCGGGTCGCCGCCAGCCATTTCGAAGCCGGCAACAATGCCGTTGATATATCGCTGGGTGCCGCTGTCGGTGGCCTGAATGCCGATGCAGACTTTCTGGCCGACGATCTTTTTCGGGTCGACAGTGGTAGAGACCTGGGCTAAAAGATCAATCTCGTAGCGAAACAGTTCCGACACGCCTTCAGAGCCCGCCAAACGCTCCGGCAACAGGACGTTTGCGCCCAGCGGGCTGGTGAAGGAGAGAAGCCGATTTGTCAGTGCAAATCCACCCATAGAACTTCGAAACTTCTTTCTTTCGCGGGATGTTTACCGCGCATTTATGGCGCCGTTGGGGCTGTGCTCTCCTCTGCGGCCGATTCAGCTTCCGCCGGAGCACCGCCATCATTCGACGACCAGCTGTAAGTGAAACGGCCGTCGGTTCCCACGCCGACCTGAACGCGGTCGGAGGGAGTTTCCTCGGCCATACGGGAAAGAATCTCGCGCGAAATCTCAGGAAGCATGGTATTGGAAAGGATGTTGTCGACGTTGCGGGCGCCGCTTTCGACTTCAGTACACCTTTTGGCGACCTCGTCGTACACGGAGTCGTCGAGTGCCATGACAATCTTGTGGTTCTCCTGCAAACGGCGCTGTATCTTGCCAACCTTGAGATGAATGATCTTCTTGAGCGCCTCGTCGCGCACCGGGAAGTAAGGTATGACCACCATGCGCCCAAGAAATGCCGGCTTGAAGATCTTGTTCAGTTCCGGCTTAATGGCCAGCGCCAGCCCATCGGAGTCGGGCATTGTTTCCTTGTCCGCAGTCAACTTGGAAAGCGTATCGGTAGCTGCATTTGTGGTGAGGATAAGAATAGTGTTCTTGAAGTCGATGGAGCGGCCTTCGCCGTCTTCAAGATTTCCCTTGTCGAATACCTGGTAAAACAACTCGAGCACGTCGGGATGGGCTTTCTCAACCTCGTCGAGCAGAACAACGGAGTAGGGCCGCCGGCGCACCGCTTCAGTGAGCACGCCACCCTCACCGTAACCGACATATCCCGGAGGCGAGCCCTTAAGCGTAGACACGGTATGGGCCTCCTGAAACTCAGACATATTGATGGTGATCAGGTTGCGTTCGCCGCCGTACAGCAGGTCGGCAAGGGCCAGGGCAGTTTCAGTCTTTCCCACGCCGCTCGGTCCCACCAGCATGAAGACGCCGACCGGCTTGCCGGGATCGTCAAGGCGGGCGCGCGAGGTGATGATGCGCTGTGCGATTTGGGCCAGCGCATGGTCCTGGCCGATGACCCGCTTCTTGAGATGGCCGTCGAGATCGAGGACGGTGGCGATTTCGTCCTTCACCATTTTGCCTAGCGGAATTCCCGTCCAGGCGGAGATGACTTCGCCCACGATCCGTTCGTCGACGCAGACATGAATGAGAGGATTCTCGCCCTGAACAGCGGCGAGATCTTCTTCGAGAGCATGCAACGCGTCGAGAGAGGGCTTCTCAACCTTTGCGCCGTCGCCCTCCGCCTTGACTGTTTCCGCACCCGACTCCAGCGCTTCACGCATCGCGCGAATCTCGCGAACCAACTCGATTTCCCGCTCCCATTGCGTTTTCAGAGCGGCGAGTTTGGACTCTTCCTGTACGAGCTGTTCCTCAATGACGCCGAGCCGTTCCGAATGTTCTTCACCAACCGCGGTCTCACGTTCCAGGATCTGCTTCTGCACTTTGAGATCGTCAATGAGACGGGTGGCATCTTCAACGGCCGGGGGAATGGTGTTCTGGCCCAGGGAAAGGCGCGCACACGCGGTATCGAGCACGCTTACGGCCTTGTCGGGCAACTGACGGCCGGCGAGATACCGATGGGAAAGCCGGACAGTTGCCGTGACCGCCTCATGGAGAATGCGCAGGTCGTGGTGTTTCTCGAGCGCCGGGACAATTCCGCGCATCATGGTATCGCACTGGAGCTCGGTGGGTTCCTCGACCTTGACCACCTGGAAGCGGCGCGCCAGGGCGGCATCTTTTTCGAAAAACTTCTTGTATTCGGACCAGGTAGTGGCGGCAATCGTACGCAGTTCGCCACGCGCCAGCGCCGGCTTGAGGAGATTGGCGGCATCGTTCTGACCGGCCTGTCCGCCCGCGCCGATCATGGTGTGCGCTTCATCGATGAAGAGGATGATGGGATGCGGCGAAGACTTGACTTCTTCGATAAGGCCCTTCAGCCGGTTCTCGAATTCTCCTTTCACTCCGGCCCCGGCCTGAAGCAGGGCGAGGTCGAGACTATGAAGCTGAACGTTGCGGAGAGGCGGCGGAACGTCACCGCTGGCCAGACGCAGGGCGAAACCTTCCACGACCGCGGTTTTGCCCACGCCGGCCTCGCCGGTGAGGATGGGATTGTTCTGGCGGCGGCGCATGAGAATGTCCACCACCTGGCGGATTTCCTGATCGCGACCCAGCACGGGATCGATCTTGCCGGCCTTGGCATTCGTGGTCATGTTGACGGTGTACTGGTCGAGATGAGGAGTCTTGCCCGAACCAGCCGGACGCGGCCCAGCGGCAGCTTCACCGGGCGCACGGACGGCAGCGGAGGCCGTGGCTTCGCGCGACTTCTCGGTGACGGCGAAGAAGTCTTTGCGCAGCGCTTCAGGAGGAATAAGCTGCAATTCCTTGCTTACGTCGCGAAGAAGCCGGACCAGTTCATCGCTCGAAAACAGGGCCAGCAGCGTGAAGCCGGTGCGAATCTGCCCCGCGTCGTATTCGATCGTGGCCACTGTCCAGGCGTCGGTGAGCATCTTCACCAACTGCGGGCTGAATGCCGGGCTGCGGGCGTTCCCGGTCTTCAAGCGGTCGAGACTGCGCTGCAGCTCGCTGGTCAGGCGCGAGCGATCGACGCCGTATTGCCTGAGGATGAACGCGATGTCGTTATCCGAGCTGTCGATGGCCTTCAGCAGAAAGTGCTCGACCTCGATATCGTAATGAGTGCGCGAAACACACAAGCCGGCGGCGCCTTCGAGGGCGCTGCGGGTTGCGTCGTTTACCTTGCCGATCAGAGATTTCAAATTCAGACTCATTTGTCTCAACTCCGGTACTGAAATGATTACGACAAGCGATAGGTTGCCTCGTCGGGATCGCGATGAAGAGAACGGTTTCGCACCCAGCTCACCAATCCCAGGCGCGGCGCTTCGGCTGCATCCGATCCGAGTTTCATGCGTGGGACCTGGTCGCGCTCAAGCACGAGCTGGATAATGAAATCGAACTCCATGTTGGCATACAAGCGCAGCCAGGCGTGAAGTTCCAGACTTGCCCGGGCCCCGGGAAGGAATTCCTGGTAGCGTTCAAAACTCAGCGGGCCAATGCGGATGGTCACGGTTCCGTGCTGGTCGTAGGCCTCGTCGCCCACAATGGTTCCAACCCCCAACTGCTCGGAGAAGGTTTGCATGCCGCGCAAAAACGTGCGGTTCTCAGGTGGCAACCTCCTCCACGTGCCCGTGAATTGCAGCACAGTCACGGGAACGTTGAAATAATCCTCAATTAGCCGCTTGAGACCGTGCGCCGTGGGGCGCCGCTGGGCGAGCAGAGAGGAGTAGTAGAGGCAGGCCTCGTCGTCGATCTTCATGCGCTTGCTGAGCGCTTCCGTGCCCAGGCCGATGATGTCTTTCAATCTTGCGGTAATTAAATCGTCGCGAGATCCCGAGCGCTCATAGGCGACATAGAAGTGATGCTTCTGCCAGCCGCGGTAAAACAACGAGACAAGGCGATGGTTGAACAGATCAAAAAAGTCGCCGGGGCCATGGTCTTTGGCGCGGGCGCGTTCCAGCAGAAACTCGGTGTAGACGTAGGGCAAGGCGCCCACGGCAGCGCTGAGTCCCATGAAATTGACTGAAACCACCGGCTGGCCGTCGGCGCCGAATTTCAAGTCCTGGATCTCGCTGGCCGGAAACGAAAGGGATGGAAACGAAGTGAAGCGGACCACTTCTGAGGACGGCGTGACGAACAGTCCCACCGGTTTGCGCTCCGGGAACAGGCGGCCGAGCAGACGTACGGCCTGGAAGAAATGCACGCTGTACGGGTCGCGCTCGAGCAGAGCGCGAATGGGCGCGAATTTCAGATCAGCGGCTTGTAACCGGCTTTCGGTTGCCATTCGCCCAGCGGCTCCTTTCTCTGACTGGTGCGCGCTACCAGTTGGCAGAAACTGTTGATGGATGTGTAGCAGCCCAGAAAGCGATCGAGAACATTGGCAAAAAGGTAGGCGCTCCCGCCCACAAACTGGCGTTCATCGAATTCGATCTCCACTCGCGTTCCTCGCGCCGGAAGGCTTCCATAGATGGACTGCATGATGGCGAAGTGAGGTTTGGAGGAGAGGCCGGTGATGCCGCCGATCTGATTTTCAAGGTACGACGAATCTGTGAAGTTGTGAAGACGCAATATCTCCTGGAGCGCAGGGACTCCCTCTTCGACCAGGGAGAGATAGTTGAGAGAAAGCTGCGAAACCAGCCGCCATAGCTGGCCTTTGCCGCGTGGTGGATCATAGCTGGGAGAAGGCCGGCGCAGAGCGGTGATCTGCTGAATGGAAGGATAATCCTCGGCGACAAAATCTCCTCCTTCAAGACCGAAAGGAAGCCGGGAGGGCAGATCGAAATCGGAGCAGAGGCATCTTACTGTGAGTACATCGGCATTGGGTTCGGTCAAAGCCCCATCAACATCGACCAGCGAGAGGTGCATGGTTGACGGTTCGCGCTCACCCACTTCGTTTCTGCGGCGAACCGCGTGCCAGTAGGCGCGATTACTGCCTTGCCGCGCCTCGTAGCGATAAGCATAGAGAGGCTCGACCCGAACGCTCTCGCGCCGGGCGGTGTTCGACGCCATGACCTCATCGATCGAGTGAATCTCGACCGTGTCTTGCCGCCGCAAGTTCGGAATCACCTGGTACTCGTGCGTAGTTTGAGTAACAAGAATGGGTTCCGCCACCTGGGAATACAGATTTACGATCGGGGTGCAACCCAGACGCAAAGTACGCGCCGAGACGCCGGCCTCCAGATCCTGGCTGCGGTCAGCCCGCTCGAATCGGGAGCAGAAGAAGAGGATCTCCGCCTGGGTCGTGCAACCAGCTCGAAGGATGGCGTCGAGACCTGCAAGTTCGAAGAACAGATATTTCTCAGGGAAGGTGAAGTACTCCTGGAGAAGGCGATAGCCGTCGAAGGAGCGCCGCGGGTAAGGCAGGAGGGCCTCGGCCTCTTCAAAGCCCATGGCGCGAAGATGCGAGGTCGAGATCGGGGTGGCTTTGCCGTCGTGCTGCCGGGGGTTGCGGACCATGACTGCGATCAAGTTCCGGCAAAGCAACTCGTAGAGGGTGTAAACGACATTCAACTCTCCGGTCAAGTGAAACGCCAGCTTGCCGATCTCGAGCTGATTGAAGTCTACGTCGCGGGCGCATTCCAGGCGCACTCGCAGCACCCCAGCCGCGCCGGGAACGCGGACCGGGTCGGCCATGCGTTCGGGCTGACGCCACTCGCATTCCGCTACAGAAATTGGCCACAGGTCGACCGGGTAGGCGGTGCGGAAGCGGCATGGCTGCCCATCAACAAGACGTTTGGTCGCCAGCGGGGTTCCGGCCGGCATAGTTTGACCCGCGGTCTGCTTTCCCTGCTCCGGATCGACAAGACACTCTGCGATGGTCATGGATGGGATGGGCCGCAGATAATGCGGCGCCACGATCCCGAGCAGGGCAGAAGTAACTTCGGGGAAATCGTCATCAATGCGCAGATGTATGCGTGCCGCCAGGAACGCGAATCCCTCGAGCAGGCGTTCGACATGGGGATCGTCGCAGCGGTCGGCTTCAAGCAGCAGGCGGCTGGCCACGCGCGGGTATTTTTCGGCGAACTTGCCTCCGAGTTGACGGAGGTAACCGAGTTCGCGTTCGTAATACTCGAGCAGTTCTTCGCGCATAGATCACTTCACCTTGTACTCGCCGCTGGTGAGTTCGAGGACGGTGTCGAATGCGACCTCTTCCGGGGAGGGATCGAGTTTGAGATTTCCTTCGATATGAAAGCGGAGCCGGCGGTCGACTAACTCCGACCCTTCCAGAGTGACGTGAACATCAGTCAAGCGTGGCTCGAAGATGCGCAGGCATCCTGCAATAGCAACGCGCAAAGTCTGATGATCCGCGGCCGACGTGAGTCCAAGTGAAGTAATGTCGGGGAGTCCGTAGTTAATGACTGAAGCCTTGGCGGCGGGCCACGGGGAAAGTTGGTCCAGGTGCGGTTGCCGCGAATTCAGCAGCCACTCGACGTCGCGCTTGAGCGCTTCGCGGAAAAAGCGCACCGACTGCGAACGCGTCGCGGGCCATTCCTCGACGGCGATGAGACGGTCGAGAACCGACTGGGTAACCAGCAATTCTGTGGAACGCGCCACCCCTTGAGACTCCTTTCATTTCACCGAGAAGCATCCATTGCAGCGATTGGATCGATGCGGCACAAACGGGAGAAGACCGATTCCCGCATGCCTTTGTCGTCGGACCCATCAAGGCAGCGGAGCAGCAACGCCAATGGAGGCGCGATCATATCGCTCGCTTCCCAATCCTCCAGGCGGCGCTCATCGATTTCCTTGACAAGCTCTTCGAGAACGGGATAGGCGACCTTGCCCTGGCGGGCGCCCACGCATAGCTGCGCAATTTGAAGCCTGCGCAAATAGCGGGCCCTGCCGCTGGGTTGTTGCGCGGCATCGCGCATAAGCAGTTGAATGGCTTGCGAGAGCTGTCCTTTCGCCGTCAGTTCGCGGGCCTGCGCAAGCACGTCGGGCGGGGCCTCTTCTCCGGCTTTGGCCTCGGGTTCCGGCGGGGGCAAATAGGAAACCGGTTCTGGCTCGGACTCGGCCGCAACCGGCTCCGGCGGCTTGGGAATCACGGTTTCCTCGAGCCAGCGCTGGGTTTCAGGGTTGGCGGTCGGCGTATCGTCGCTGAGTGTCCAGGTGGGTATTTCCGGAATATCTTTCAGCAATGCCTGGAGGGTAGAAACTACGCTCGCGGTGACCGCGGAATGTCCGGCCTCACTGCTGGCTTTCCATATATATCGCTGCACATCGAGCCATGCCCTTCCACAGGGCTCGCCCGCAGCGGAGATGGCATCGCTCAGCAAGTCGGTCCAGTTGCTTTCGGCCGCCAGCCGTTTCAGATTCTGGCGCCGCTCAGTTGGGGGTGCGGCGAGAAAATCCCACGACGGCCAGCTCCCTTGTTCTCGCATCTCGCCAAACCGCAGGGCGGTCTGGAGAAGATACGCAGTGGGGCTGGCGGGGTTGTCGGCCTGAAGGAATTTTACGCAGGCCTGAACGCGGGCAATGGCATCGTCGCGGTCGACGGGCTCGGCAGATTGCGATTTCGAGGATCTGGCCCTGGCTGCCGGCCGGGATTCAGTGGCTGATTCCTCTTCTGCCTCCTGTGCCTCCTGCTCCGGCTCGGGTTCCTCTTCAACGGCTCCTTCAACGGGCTCATCCGGCTCCAGTTTTCGTTTCTCGTTCAGCAGGATGTCGACGGCATTGCCCACTTCTTCAAGACCGGTGCGCAGTTTGCCGAAACCGGGACCTTCATCGCCGTATTTCTCCTCGCAGAACACCTGGAGAGCCTCCAGAATCTCCAGAGAGGAGCGGATGGAAGCGGACATCTGCACATACCAGGACTTGGGAGTTGAGCCGAAGGATTTATCGAAATCCTCGCCGGTAGTTTTGCCGTCCTCGATGGCTAATCTGCGCGCCTCGGCCTTGGTATCGCTGGCTTCGGCATCTGCTTCGTAACCGACTGCGCGGGACTCTTTGTACTGGTAGTAGTTCAGGCCATCGCGGGTGATGGGCGCCTCATACAACAGCGTCGCGATGCGATTTGCAGCCCATTCGATTGGGCCTGCCCGCATTCCCACATCGCCATCTTCAATGATTGGGTATAGAGTGTCCCAGAACTGCTCCTGCAGGTCCTGGAATAACTTCAGGCAGGGCTGAATGAGGCCGATACCTTCGCGCTTGAGGTGAGCCTCGGCCAGCCATGCGGCGAGCTGGAGATCTTTGCTTTTGGTAGCAAGCGCCTCGCCGGCGAGCTTGATGACCAAAGGGTGATCGGCTTTCTTGGGAGCGGCCAGATTGCCGAGAATCGACTCTTCATTCTCGGTGCGGGCTTCTTTGATCTGGTCGTAGACTCGCTCGTAGCGAAGGCTTGCGCCTGAAGGATTATCGCCCGGGATCGGATTCAGAAGATCATCGCGCAGTGGCACTTTCAGCCCTCTCTCCGGCTTGATGGAAGGCGAGTTTCCGCAACTCGAGGAACGGCTCTTCCTGCTCACCACGCAACAGCAATTTCTGGCCGTAAGGGACTGGTCCGAAGTTCGGATCATCTTGCCATTCAGTTACGCGGCCCAGACGCACGGCGTCATCGGAATGCGTCCAGGAGAGCGGCGCGATGACTGGAATCAGGATTTCGCCGAGGTCCTGCAACCTGAAATCGGAGGTGGTATGCAGGATGGCGGGAAGCCATAACAGATCGCGCAATCGCTTTGGAGGTTCGGTTTCAATTGACTCGATATATGCATAGGGAATCCAGGTGTAGCTGCCCGCGATAAATGTTTCAAGATTGGCGCCGATGCGAGGGTCGGCGTCGGTGAGTTCGGTGAACGATTCGCCGTTCAATTCTCCTGAAGGAGAAGGGTGGGCGGTGCTCAAAGGCAGGGCATTTTTTGCGAACATATCCTGCCGCTCGCGCTCGGCATGCAGCGCAGAACGGTAGAGCATGGCGCCAGCCGCTGCCTCGGGGCTCGAATCGGAGAGAACATTGAGGTGCTTCTCGGCGCGATCGTATTCTCCGGTAAAGCACAGCAACTCAAACAGGAAGGTACGGCGCTTGGTGTCGAGCGGTTGTTTCTTCAGCTCGTCACCAAGCGCATCGATAGCCTCCCGCAGCTTTCCGGCACGATACAGTGAAAGCGCATCCATGCGCGGCCGCCTTAGGAAAGCTTGTTCTGTTTGGTGTTCATGGTGACCGGCCCGACGCTGGCCAGGTTGCCCTTCTCGTCCTGCGCCGAGTAATCGATCTTGATTTCGTCGTAGGTAAACGAGAGGCTCACTGCGGGAACCTCGCCCGCTGCCGACATCTGCAGTCCGGTGACAAATATCTCCTTGAAATCCACCTTCAGATACGCCTTGCCGTTGCCGCCGGCCTTGATCGCCGAAAGCTCGCCTGACGCAATGTGAGTTCCGGCACAGATCGACTTGAAGAACTTGGGCGTCGATTTGTCGAAATTGAGCATCATCGAAACGTCCGACATATCCACTTTCCCCGCGCCCGATCCGCCCGTACCCGACACCGACGACACGTTGGCGGCGCCCCAGCTCCAGCTCAGCACCTGGATTTCGTTCTTGTGTTTTTCATCCTGGGATTCTCCCTGAATCCCATCGAGTTTCAGAAAATAATCGACAGCCATTTGTATCTCCTTTCAACCGGCAGAGGTTTTCCTCCGCTCTGCCGTGATTGCTCGAGCCGGCCAAATAGTCGTCCCGTTATTTCCGCGCCGATGCAGGCAGGTCGGCCACCAGACGAAGCGAAACAGACAGCTCGTCGAGTTGGAAATGCGGTTTCAGGTATGCAACTGCGCGATACGCGCCAGGCTTTCCGGGGATTTCAGAAACCTGGATCGCCGCCTCGCGAAGAGGCAGCTTTGCCTTGGCCGCCTGCGAGGCGTTGTCGTCCGCGCAGACGTAATTCATGATCCACTGGTTGAGAAACCTCTCGCAGTCCTGGCGGGTCATGAAACTGCCGATTTTATCGCGCATCATCGCTTTCAGATAATGTGCGAATCGCGACATGGCCAGGATGTAAGGCAACTGCGCCGAAAGGCGCGCATTGGCGTTGGCCGCATCCTTGTCATACAGCTTCGGCTTGTTGGCCGTCTGTACGCTGAAAAAAGCGGCGTAGTCGGTTCCCTTGCAGTGTACCAGCGGAACCAGGCCCTGATCGGCGAGCTCTTTTTCGCGCCGGTCGGTGATGGCGACTTCAGTCGGGCACTTCAGAGCGACGTCGCCTTCGTCGGTGCGGAAGGTATGGCAGGGCAGGGCTTCCACCAGGCCTCCGCCTTCCACGCCCCGGATTGAGGCGCACCATCCATACCGCGCAAACGAGTTGGTCAGCCGTGCAGCCAGGCCAAAGGCGGCGTTGCCCCACAGATACTTCGAGTGATCGCTGCCATCAACCGCTTCCTCGTAGTCGAAGGCATCAACCTGCTTGTTGTCTTTACCGTAGGGGACGCGCATGAGAATATGGGGCAGCGTCAGGGCCACGTAGCGTGAGTCGTCCGACTGGCGGAAGCCTTTCCAACGCGCGTACTCCGTCGAGTCGAAGATCTTGCCGATATCGCGCGGCGCGCCGAGCTGAGTGTAGCTGCTCAGGTTGAGCAGCTCAGAGCTGGCAGCCGAGATGAAGGGCGCGTGGGCTGCCGATGCAACCTGGCTGATACGTTCGACCAGTTCGATATCCTCCGGGCCGCGACCGAACTCGTAGTCTCCCACAAGCGCGGCAAACGGTGCTCCGCCGAAGACGCCGAACTCTTCTTCGTAGACCTTTTTGAAGAGTGCGCTCTGGTCAAACTCAGGCGCTCTCTGCAGATCCTTCAGCAGCTCACGCTTGGAGGCGTTCAGCACCTTGATCTTCAGCATCTCGCTGGTTTCCGATTGGTCGATCAAGTACTTGATTCCGCGCCACGTGGCTTCCAGCTTCTGGAAAGCGGGATAGTGCAGGACCTCGTTCAGTTGAAGGGAGATGAGATGGTCGATCTGGGCAATGCGGGCCTGGATGGTGGCTTCCGCGTCGCGGCTGAGGGTCATATGCCCTTCCAGCACCTGCGAGACGAACTCCTTCACCATGTCTCGCCCGCGCTCGAGCGACGCAGCGTCGCGTGTAAAGCGACCCTGCGAGACGATCTGGTCGAGAAGTCCCTGTTCCGTAGTTTCCGCTGCTTTTTCACCGGCAGCTGCAACCGCTGTGTCGTGTGCGCTCATTCACCACCTCCGGTCTTGCCCAGTTCTGCCCGCAGCTTTTCACGGGACTCGGTACTTGAAACCGCCTCGAACAACGCTTCGTCGAGCTTGTCGTTGCCCTGGAGGCTTCCGCGAAGATCGGAGAGGCGGGTACGCAGGTCAAGCAGCTCCTTCAGTGGGCCGACCTGTTTTGCCACGTTCTCCGGGCTGAAGTCATCCATGCTCTCGAATTTAAGATTCACGCCAACCTGGCCGGCATTAGGATCGTCGCTCAGCCGGTTGGGCACCGAAAAGGCCAAGTGGGGTTGCATGCCCTTGAGCACGGTATCGAAGTTGTCGGGATTGATCTCGACGAATTTGCGATCCTTCAGGGCGGCGAGCGGTTGCTCGGGCTGCCCGGTCAGATCTCCCAGAACGCCCATCACAAAGGGCAGTTCCTTCAGTTCGATGGCGTCGCCGATCTCGACGTCGTAGGTGATATGCACGCGTGGCGAACGGACGCGATCAAGTTTGTGTTGTGTGCTTTCTCTGGCCATTGTTTGTCTCCAGGGCCCGGGGCGTAGAAGTTTAATGCAGCCGAATTTTAAAGAGGCGGATCGACCCGCGCCACTTCGATGGCCGCTCTATGGTGTTAATTTCCAATTATCCTTAGGCGCAAGGATTCTTGAGCTCTGGGGACGGTCGTTGCGCCTAGATGCCGAAGCGCCTCGATTATTGCGTGCGGCATAACTCATGTCAAGCCCCATTACGCAGTTTTTTGGCAAAACCGGAAAACTGCGGCGGCGATTCAGCCGAAATTTCGCCCAGGCTTGAGTGGATTTTTCCCTGCCGGCTATGGCCCGATCGCAATGCCGGCCCTTTCGGCGGCGCGGCGAGATCCGGTGGATCATTCAGCCTGTCGGCCGGTTGGATTGGCGGGTACGGTTGGGGAGCGGGAACGCCGGCCTGCCCGGAGAGAGGCTCCCCAAAACACCACGCCGCACATTGTCACATGGAGCTTGAACGTGAAGGCTGAACCGGTTACCCTTCAGGTTTCACCCCAAATCGGCGGTGGTCCGGAATTCGCCGCCACGAGGGTCGATGTATACTCAAGCCCCGGGACAGGAGATGCGCAGATGAGACAATTACAGCCCGTAGTCTGGTCAAAAGGCGTATTCCTATCACCCCAGCATCTGCAGGCCCAGGATCGTTTCTTCGAGGACACACTCAGCTTCCTGACCGCAGCTCTGTCCTTTCGTAACTGGGGCTTCAGAAACCTGCAAATCGATCCGGCCGCCTTGAGCCAGGGTCAGATCGGCATCACAGAAGCTTCAGGCATCTTTCCGGATGGCCTCCTGCTCGATGTGCCGGTCGCCGATGCGCCGCCGGCCTCGCGGAGCCTGGACGAATGTTTCTCCGGAGGCAAAAGCCAATGTGCGTTTTTCCTGGCCGTTCCTCAAGACCGGCCCGGAGGCATCAACGTGGCGCTGCAACGCAGCGGCGCCAGCACGCGCTTCTACGCCGAATTGCAGATGCTTCGCGACGAAAACAGCTCGGGCATTGAAAAACCGGTTTCCCTGGCGCGCAAGAACCTCCAGATCCTGGCGGAGGGAGAAAACCTGGAAGGCGCCGTACTGCTCCCTCTGGCACAGATTGAGCGCACCGAGGCCGGAGGGTACCGGCACGACCCGAAGTTCGTGCCGCCGCTTCTGAACGTGAAGGGGAACGAGTTGCTCACCGGCATTTTGCGGGGCCAGATTGAAACTCTGATCTCACGCAGCAGCCAGCTGGCGGGGACGCGCCGGCAGCGCAATCAGTCGCTGGCCGACTTCAGCGCTTCAGACATCGCCAACTTCTGGCTGCTCTACACCATGAACGTTCACCTGCCGCAGATGCGGCATATGCTCGAAGCCACGCAGGTGCATCCCGAGACGTTGTTCCTGCACCTGCTCTCGCTGGCCGGAGCGCTGACAACGTTTTCGTCGAAGATCGACCCGAAAGACCTGCCCAAGTATGAGCACGAGCGGCTTGGCCCATGCTTCCTGGCTTTGGATGCGACGATCGCCGAACTGCTGGAAACGGTGGTGCCCAGCAATTTTGTGTCCCTGGCGCTCAAACCGCTGCGCGATTCAATCTACGCGACCGCCATCGACAAGGATCGCTATTTTGAAAATTCCCGCCCCTATCTTGCCATCTGTTCCGACATGAAAGAGGCCGATCTCATCGCCCGCATTCCCGGGCTGGCCAAGGCCTGTTCGGCTACGCACATTGAACAGCTCATCCGCCAGGCACTCCCGGGGCTGAAGATGACCCATGTTCCTGTGCCGCCTCGCGCCATTGCAGTGAAGCTGCGCTACCAGTATTTCAGCCTCGACCGCACCGGACCGGTTTGGGAGGCGGTGGTGCGCTCCCGCAATTTTGCCGTGTACGTGCCAGGCGAAATTCTCAATCCTGAGATGGAACTGATCTTCCTGTTTGCCAATCCCGAGTAAAGCCGGGCAATCATTTGCGGCCGACGAGAACGAAGATCAGGATGATGAGGAGAGCGATCACCAGAAAGCCCATCACCAGCAGCAATGTAAGCATGTACTTCGGCATTCCGCCAGGCGCTGCGGGTGCCGGCGGCGGAGGAGCAGGAGCGGGCGCCGGAGGGAAAGCAAACGCGGGAGGTGCGAAATGTGGCGCGGCTGCCGCAGGCGGCGGGGGAGGCGGAGCGGCCATCCTGGGGGCAGCAGGCGGCGTCCATGCGGGTGGAGCTGCGGGAGGCGCGCCAACAGGAGCCGCGCCGGGCGCAGGACCGCGGGTCTCCAGATCGCGCAGAGCCGATCCTGAAATTACGCGGGTGAATTCGCCGGGCCCACTGGATAACTGAGGCCCTGGAACAGGCGGCATCATCGGGGGCGCAGCCGACGACATCACGGGTGGGGCAGTCGCTGCTTGCGGTACGACCGGTGGCGGCGCTGCGGCAAAAGGCGGAGGGGCAGCCGCTGCCGGTTGAGACGAGAGCGTCTGCAACAGCTGCGTAAACCCGCCGGCTGCCGGGGTCGAAGGTGGAGTTGAAGGCGCTGCGGGAGCAAAGGTTGGCTCGGCCGGCTTCGCCGCAGGTTGGTTCAGGGCCTGAAGCAGTTGAGTAAAGCCGCCTTGTGCGGGAATAGCAGGCTCCGGTGCCTTGTCCGTTCCCATCGAAAATTGCAATCCCCGATCGGGCGCGGGTTCCGGCCGGAGGGACTTCAGCGGATCCTCGTGCGCTGCCGGCGCCGGGCCCGACTGAGAGAACATGCGGGTGAACGCTCCCGGCTCAGAAGTTGCAGAGGAGACAGGAGGCGAGGGAGGCAGGCCCGTTTCGCGGGGCGCTGTTGGGGCCGGTCCCTGGAACATACGCGTGAATTCGCCGGGTGAGGAAGATACCGGCTGCGCCGGAGGAGGCGAGACCGGCGCCGCGGAATCGGACCCCCTGGCGTTTATGGAACTAAACATTTGTGTGAAGCTTCCAGGCGTTGACGGAGCCGCGGACGCCGCTGGGCTCGGATTGGGGAGAGCCGGTGAGCCTTGCGGTGGCGCGGAGGCGGCCGAGGTTCCGGCCGTTTCCAGTGCGCCGCGAAGATCGGGCGTACCGGGGGCCGCGGGGGAAATACTCCTTTCGACGTCGACATGGCTGAATATTTTCGCCAGTTCCTCCGAGGGGCGTGAAGCCGGCCCGGACCCGAATGAGGTTGCGGGCCCAGAAGACTTAAGCGACTGCAGCATCCGCGTGAATTCTCCCGGACCAGATGGGGGCGGCGGAGGGGAAACTATCGGAGCCGCTTCTGCTGGGATTGACGCCGGAGCGGGTATGCTTGAAACCGCTGCCGGCGCGGGCTGCGCGGGAGCGGTGGGAGTGGGAGCGGGCATCGCCGAGCTCTTCAAAAGAGACGCGAGCAAATCATCTTCCGAGCCGGCCGGAGCCGGGGGAACTGTTCCGAAGAGCCCGGTTGCACTCGAAGACTCACCCGCGGCAGATTCCTTTCTGCCGGGTGCATCGGTCTCATCGAAGGGAGATCGGGACGCATCCATAAATCACCGCCGTGGCCAGGACGTTTGCTTGGTTCCGGAGACTAAGACTACATCGACTTAGCTTGACAGTAAAGGGCCGGCATCCTACGATGCAAGAACGCTTAATAGCTCCGGGGTCGGGGTAGTTTGCAAGACGGGCATTCTCCTCCCAAACAAGTACAGTAGACCGTCGACCGCTTCACAGCCAGGTTCGCCAAACGGTTTGATCGCTATGAAATTCCTGTCACGGGTTGTCTGGTCCGAAGGGATGTACCTGGGTCCCCAGCATTTCCAGACACAAAGCCGCTATTTCGAAGACTCCATGGCGTTCCTCGCAGCCAGCCTGTGGCGGGAGCCATGGGGACTGCTGAATGCCGAACTGGATGCGAAGGCCATGCGCAACGGGACTGCGACCCTGCTGCACGCCTCGGGCGTCTTTCCCGATGGCCTCGCCTTCGAATTGCCGAACTCCGACCCGCCGCCGCCGGTCCGCAATCTGCTCGAGGTGTTTCCCTCAACGGATGCTGTCCTGCCGCTGTACCTCACGGTCCCGGTGCGCAAGGACAACGGTTTTGACTGCGAACTGGCGACCACTTCCGACGGCAGCCGGTTTTCGCCCATGCAACGCATGTTGCGGGACGAGACAAACGGCATGGACGAGCGGGAGATCGATCTGGGGCAAAAGAATCTCCGCCTGGCCACCGAGGCCGAACTGACTCCGGAAATGCTGTCGCTCCCCATTGCACGCGTGCTTCGCGATGGGCGCGGACACCTGATTTGCGATGAGGAGTTTATTCCTCCGTGCCTGCGCCTGAGCGCAAGCGACGCCCTGTTGCTGCTGGTTCGCCGCCTGCTTGAGGCGATCGCTGAAAAGGGCGCCACGGTTTCACGCAGCGCGCGGCGGCATGGCCGATTCGAGGCAGGCACCGGGGCGCTGGACGTTGCCAACTACTGGTTCCTGCACGCACTGCACAGCGCGCTTCCTCCCTTGCAACACCTGGCTTCGACACGTCATGCGCACCCTGAAGATGTGTTCCTCGAGCTCTCGCGGCTGGCGGGTGCGCTCTGCACGTTTGCCGTCGAGTCCGATCCCCGCCAGCTTCCGGCCTACGACCATCGCAACCCAGGCCCCGCATTTCGAGCACTGGATGCGCACATTCGCCGCCACCTCGAGATCGTGGTGCCTTCGAATACGGTCACACTCGAATTTCAGCAGGCGGAGCCCTATATCCACGGGGCCGATGTTCGCGACGAAAGGTGCCTGCGGCGGGCGCGCTGGGTTTTCGGCATACGCTCCGCGCTGGGAGAGTCGGACCTGCTGAAACTGGTACCGAGACTGGTCAAAGTGTGCTCCCTGAAATTCGTCCCCGAACTGGTGAAGCGCGCCCTGCCGGGCATGACGCTCGCTCACCTGCCGGTGCCTCCCGCGGCCATTCGCGCCGAAGCAGATATGCAGTACTTTGCAGTCGATACCGCCGGGCCGTGCTGGGAGCACATCCTGCAAACGCGAAAGGTGGGCGTCTACCTTCCCGGCGAGATTACCAACCCTGAATTTGAAATTACCGTCATCGTGGAGTCATCGTGATGGGCAATGAACGAGTCAACAACCTCGCTCTCTCATTCCAGGAGGTTCTTACCGCGATCCTGCGGGTGCGCTTCCAGCGACAGCAGGTTCAGGAATCGGAGAGCTTCCGCACCCAGATGCGACGGTCGCTGCAGTCTGCGATGCAGGATGCGCGGGCGCTGGGCTACCCGAGCGAAACCGTTCAAATGGCTGTTTTCGCTACGGTTGCGTATCTGGACGAAAGCGTGCTGAACCTGCAAAGCCCGGTTTTCGCAGACTGGGCAAGGCGTCCACTGCAGGAAGAGCTGTTCGGCGGTCATCTGGCAGGCGAGGCATTTTTCCGCAACCTTCAGGCGCTGCTGAGTGCACAGGACTCCGCGGAGACTGCCGACACGCTTGAATTGCATTGCCTGTGCCTGCAGATGGGGTACCGTGGCCGCTACGCGCTGGGGGGCAGCGGCGAACTTTACCAGACACTGCGCGCGGCGCGGGAGAAGATCGAGCGCATCAGGGGCGCGGCGCGATTGATGCCCGCGGTGCCGGCTCCGGACGTTCCTCCCACCCGGACCCGCGATCCCTGGACCCGGGCGCTGCTGGTGAGCGCTTGTGTGCTTGCCGGGTTGGTGGTGATCGGGTTCGGTGGATATGAAATTCTTCTCGGCTCCGGAGTTTCCCAGGTGCAGAACGCCGGAGTGACCGTGCAATAGGAGCCTGCCGTGCTGCCAATTCTGCTTTCAATTTTCGTCCTGATTCTCTCGATCGTACTGGCCTGGCTGGTTGGACCGCTGCTGGGCATCGCCGGGACGGCGCTTCTGATTCTCCGCATTCTGCTGGTGCTCATGGGCGCAGCAGTTGCGGGAGTGATCCTCTACTTTTACTTCCGCGACAAACAACGCGATGCGGCGACCATGAGGATGCCGGGGGGCGCGGATCTGGACGCTTTGCTGCGCGATGCGGAAAAGCGGCTGGCGACCGCACAGCGAGCCGGTGCAAAGTCGCTCGAAACACTCCCGCTTCTCTACGTTCTTGGGGAGTTCAACTCAGCCAAGACCACTGCCATCTTGAAATCGGGCTTCGACCCCGAATTGCTGGCCGGCCAGGTTTACCGGGATCAGGACATTGTGGCGACGCCCGTAGCGAATTTCTGGTACACCCAGGCGTCTGTGTTTGTTGAGCCTGGAGACGCGGTGCGCAAGGCTCCGGCGCTTTGGAGCCGTCTGATCCGCAAAACCCGGCCTCGGGCAATCCGTTCGGCGATGGGAAAGCAGGCCCCTGTTCGCGCTGCGGTGGTGTGCGTAAGCAGCGAGCTGTTTCTCGGGCCCAGTGCGCCCGAAGCATCGCTGGCCTCAGCGCGCGCCACCAATCAGATGCTTCGTGAACTGTCGCAGCAACTGGGGACTGAAGTTCCGGTGTATGTGATTCTCACCAAGATGGACCGGTTGCCATACTTCAGCGAGTATGTTCGCAATCTCAGCAACGACGAAGCCTCGCAGCCGCTGGGGATGGCCTTCGGGCGAATTGAAGCCTCGAGCGGCCTTTATGCGGAAAAGGCGATGGGCGAGGTTACATCGGCGCTGGATAAGATTCTGTTTTCGCTGGGAGAATTCCGGCTGGAACTTCTGGGCCGGGAAAACGATGCGGCGAACGTCGATCCGGTCTACGAGTTTCCGCGCGAGCTGCGCAAACTGCGCAACCATCTGGCGGGCTATCTGGTGGAACTGGCGCGGCCGAGCCATCTGAATGCCAACCCGTACCTCCGTGGTTTTTATGCGACGGGTGTCCGTGCGCACCTGGTCCAGGAAGCGGTGGCGGCAGCGGCCCAATCGCCCAAGGCTGAGCCCGCCGGAGCCGGCGCGACCCGCATGTTTACCGTTGAACAGATGCGTTCGGCGGCTGCCGCCCAGGCGCCGCAGGTGGTCTCGCGGAAACAGGCTCAGTGGTGCTTCCTGCCCAGATTGTTCCCCTCCGTCATCTTTGAAGACCGCACTGCTTTGTCTGGCACAAGCAACAGCAAGAGAACCCACCTGCTGCGCCGTACCGTCTTCGCGACGCTCTCGGTGCTGCTGTTTGCGTTTCTGATGTGCCTGACCGTCTCGTGGGTCAACAACTCGCGACTTGAACATGCAGTCATCTCGGCCGCCAATGCGCTGCCGGAGACGACGCAGCCGTCCAACGTGCTGGTTTCGACGCAGAACCTCTCCGCGCTGGAGGAGCTGCGCAGCGCCGTGGCGCGTCTCGAAGGGTACCAGCGCAATGGCCCGCCGCTCATGTATCGCTTCGGTCTTTACCACGGGGACAGCGTTCTTGAAGCGTCGCGGCGACTTTATTTCGATCGCTTTCGGCACCTGCTGCTCGCAAACACGCAGACCAACCTGGTGTCCGCGCTGAACGCGTTGCCGGGAACACCACCGGCCGGAGCCGATTATTCAGCCGCCTACAATCCGCTCAAGGCTTATCTCATCACCACTTCCAACCCGGATAAGAGCACCCCGGACTTTCTGGCGCCAGTGCTGGTGCAGTACTGGGAGAACGGCCAGGTTCCGCAGAGTGATGAACAGAAGCAGCTTGCTGCGCAGCAATTCGAGTTCTATGCTGCCGAACTTGCGCAGAACAATCCTTTCTCCATTGCGCCTGATACCGGGGCGGTGTCGCACGCGCGCACTTATCTTGCCGGATTCGGTGGATTCGAACGCATCTACCAGCAGATGATCACTGCCGCAAACAAAACGGCGCCGTCGATCGATTTCAATCGTCTTTATGCCGGCTCTTCCGGGACCGTGATTGAGCCGCACGTGGTCAATGGAGCCTTCACGCGAAACGGCTACACCTTCATGCAGGACGCGATCCAGCATCCGGATCGCTATTTCAGCGGAGAAGTGTGGGTGCTTGGCGATCAGGCGCCTCCATCGTTGGACCGCGCCACTCTGACGCAGCAACTCACCACGCGATACGTGGGCGACTACCAGACCGAGTGGCGGACCTTCCTGCACTCGGCCGAAGTTGTGAAATACCGCAACCTGGCCGATGCGGGAACCAAGCTGCAGACGCTTTCCAATCCAAGTTCTACGCTGCTGGAACTTCTCTTCACCGCGTCGCACAACACCGCCGTGGCAAATCAGGATATTGCCAAGGAGTTCCAGCCCGCGCAGGCGATCGTATTACCAGACAGCGTGGATAAATTCGTCGGGCCCGGCAATACCAACTACCTCAACGGCCTGCTGGCATTGCAGGCGGCAGTGGCGCAGGTGGCGCAGGACCCCGCGGCTGCAGGGAACCCCGCAGCGATGACCCCGATTGTCACCGCGGCGACTTCAGCACACACAGCGGCCAGTCAGACCGCCCAGGTGTTCAATCTTGACCCGCAGGGGCACGTCGATCAGATGGTTCTGACGTTGATGCAGGAGCCTATTACCTGGGTGGACGATGTGGTGCGCGGAGTGGGACCTCAGCAGGCGAACGGAGGCGGCGCGAGTTTCTGCCGGGCCTTTTCGGGGGTGATGGCCAAGTTCCCGTTCTCGTCCACTTCGACTATTGAAGCCAGCCCCACCGAAGTGGCGGCACTGCTCCAGCCCGGCTCCGGCTCGATGTGGCAGTTGTATGACTCCACCCTCAAAACGCTGCTGGTGCAGCAGGGATCGACCTACGTAGCAAATCCATCAGCGCCGATGAAGGTGAATCCTGAGTTCGTGCAGTTCTTCAACCGCGCAGCGGGATTGTCGGCGGCACTTTATCCAGCCGCAGGATCGAACGGTCTCAATTTCACAGTCCATGTCCTGCCTTCGAACGGCATTCAAAACGTGACCCTGGCGCTCGACACGCAGCGATTGAACGGGATCGATGTATCCAGGCAATTCACCTGGTCGATTGCATCGAGCCAGCAGGCACAGCTCAGCGCAAACTCGCTACCGCTGTTTCAGTTCAGCGGACCGTGGGCCGTGTTTCACATTATGGCGCAGGGCCGCGTGGAAGAGAGCGGAGCCACTGAAAGGCTGGCTATTCCGCTGGAGGCGAACAACAAGCCGATCGTGAGTAACGGCTCGCCGGTAATGGTCCGGTTCGATCTCTCCGGCCCGAACGCGAACCTGCTGATGCCGGGCGCGCTCGGGATGCGCTGTGTTTCCACCGTGGTTCACTGATCGGGAGCCGCTTCGCCGCTTGGTTGCTCGCCGACCTCGGGCTCGGCTTTGGTTCCATTCTTATCGGACGATTCCTGCTCGTCCGCACCTACCGGTTTGGAGATCGGCTCACGCTCGACAACGGATTCCTGCACAAAGGCAATTTCGTGGGTGGGAGCAGATGGTTCCACGGCATCAAGAAACTGGACGAGCAGGCAGGTAACGTTGTCGATCGCGCCCTGCTGCTTCGCCGTTTCGATCAGGGCTTTGCAGGCTTCGGCCAGGCTGGAACAGCTCAGGATCACCGCAGCGATAGCTTTCGAGTCAGCATAGCGGGTGAGCCCGTCGGTGACCAGCGCAAGAATGTCTCCGTTTTCAATTGAGCCGACGAAGATGTCCGGCTCGACTGTCTCGGCAGTGCCGATGGCGCGGGTGATGACTGAACGGAAAGGCGAGGCTTCAGCCTCCTCCTCGTTCATTGAGCCGAGACGCACCTGCTCGTTGACGAAAGAGTGGTCGGTAGTAATCTGCGCGCAAACCCCGTTGCGAAGAAAATAAGCGCGGCTATCGCCGACATTTCCGATGATGACGCGACGCCCCTCGACGCAGGCTGAAACCAGAGTCGTCCCCATACCGCGCAGTTCCTCATTCGCCTGCGCCATCCAGAAAACCCGCTGGTTGGCAGAAAGGATGGCCCGCTGCAAATGTTCCTCGGTGGAGGAGCCGGAATCCTGGTCCTGCGCAAATCGCTCCACCACCTCCCTGACCGCGGTGCTGCTTGCCGTTTCTCCCGCAGCTACGCCGCCCATGCCGTCGCAGACTACGAAGAGGCGCGATTCGAGGTCGTAACCGTAACTGTCCTCGTTATTCGTACGAACGCAGCCGACGTCGGTTTCGGCCACAACATCGAGTTTTAAAGCGGCAACGCTTTCCATCCCGGAAACCTTCCTTCCTGTGGCAGAGCGGCAAACAGGGATCGGCGGCGGATGGTCGCCCCCTGCTGGAGAATTGCGATTAGGGTGCCAGAACCCCTGCCCGTCTGTAAAGTTTGTTTGCAGCCGCATCGGAGCGCCAAAACCGAAACGCACCTGAAACCGCGCCGCGCGCGAGCATCTGGTCCCCACCCCCTGGCGGGCTCAGTCATTTGCCGTTCCTGAGGCGGTGGCTACCCGGTCCAGAAACCTGCCGAGAACCTCCTTGCCCGTGCCGGAAACGAAATCGCCCGGTTTGGCGCCGCTCTTTCCCCAGGCCAGAAGAAACACCAGCGGTACCCAGCCGCGAGGGCCGTGCTCCATTTGCTGCCCGAAGGCATACAGGGCGCGAGAGAGCTTGACCGGAATCTGCACACCAGAAACGTTGTGGACCGAGGGATCCTTGCATAACTCCGGTGGCGAGGTAACGATGTATTCCCGGCAGCTCAGCGGACGGAACGGATGGATGCTGCAGCATTCATCCTCAAGAAAGGGGCAGGGCACGCCGGCGTGAAAATACTCGATTGCCATGCGTGTGGCCTGTTCAGCACCCAGCGCCCAATCGCTGTTGAGGATCTTGTCGATCACTCCGGCGTCGCGCAGCATAGTAAGAGCACGGTGGAAGCGCTGTTCGAGCTCTGCACGGCGTTCCTCGGGCAAAGTTTGCATCCACGCGATCAAAGCCTCCGCTTCAAACAAGCTCACGGGCACCATCTGCCGGCAGCAGGCTCCGCAACCCGCGCGGCAGGAAACTGGCTTGCCCACACTCCTGGCGTGTTCGGCGATTCCGTCCACGATCGCACTATCGAGCTTCTGGATAATGGGCAGTAGCTCGGTGAGCGTGGTTTGGCCCGCCGGCACCTCGACCTCTGCCTGGACGGAGCTTTCTCCAAAGGACAGGGTAAACGCCGCGTTTACGGTAGCGGGGCCGGATTCTTCTCGTGCGTCAGGCATGGTCGGTCGGCTCCAGCTCCAAGATGCGCAATGCACCTGATTGTATCCCGCGCCGCGCAGACCTCGGCGATCGAACGGCTGAAGGCGCGTACCGGCCGCGCGCCCGGTCCTCCCGCGCGCGGTTGCACGCGGCCTGTGACAACAGGAAGGAACCGCGAGGGGCCCATGCGTGGAAGTTGTTGGCCGGCAAGGCTCACTCATGCTACCGTGTTTCTACTGGTCAGTGCGAACCCAAGCGAGCAATTGTTTCCGAGATCGGCTGGTTCTCCGGGTCCTCGACTTCCAGCAACTTTCGCCCCGCGTGGCCGCGGTTAAATACTGTGGATGCGACGACCGAAAAGAAGAAGATTGGCAAGTACGAGATCACGGGCATCCTCGGCCGCGGCGGTATGGGGGTGGTGTATCGCGCTGAAGACAAGCGCATCGGCCGCAAGGTGGCGATCAAGACCCTGACCGAGGGCTTTTCGGGGCAGCCCGAAATGCTGGAGCGCTTCTATCGCGAGGCGCAGGCCGGGATTCTTCAGCACCCCAACATCGTCATTGTCTACGACCTCGGCGACGAAGATGGCGTGCCTTTCATCGTCATGGAGTATGTCGACGGCGAGCCGCTCGACAAACTGATCGCCTCCGGCAGGCAACTCTCCCTCATCGACAAATTGAGCATCATCGAGCAGGTGTGCATCGCTCTCGGGTACGCTCACCAGCGGGGTGTGGTCCACCGCGACATCAAGCCAGCCAACGTAATCGTGCAGCCGGGAGGACACGCAAAGATCGTGGACTTCGGCATCGCGCGTGTGCAGAGTTCCAAGGGGGAAAGCGGGCTCACGCGCACCGGAAACGTGATTGGCACGATTCACTACATCGCCCCGGAGCGGCTCAGAGGCAGGCCCTTCGATGGGCGATCGGATATCTTTTCGACCGGAGTGATGCTCTACCTGCTGCTCACCGGACAATTGCCGTTTACCGGCGAAGATATGGCGGTGTTGCAGAAGCTGGTGAACGACCCGCATCCCCCGCTGCGTACGTTCCTTGCCAGTTATCCTCCCGCACTCGACGCCATAATCGACCGGGCCCTGGCCAAGGATCCTGACCAGCGCTATGCAACCGCGGAGGAGTTTGCGGCCGATCTTCACGCATTGGGTGAGGAACTGAAAAAGGGGCAGGTTGCCGAGTTGTTCGACGATGCGGAGCGCCTGACCGCAGAACAGCAGTTCGGGCGGGCGCGGGAGATTCTGCTGCAACTGGTACGAATCGATCCACAGCACACTGGCGCACGGCAGCTGCTCGGTATCGTGCAGCAGAACCTGGCTGTGCTGCAGCGCGCCGAACAGGTGCGGCAGTTGATTGCCGAGGCGGAAGAAGCCGCGGCTTCGTCGCGTTTTACCGAAGCGCTGACCTCCCTGGATCAAGCCGCTGAGCTCGATCCCGAAAACCAGGATCTGAAGACGCGGCGGGAAACGGTCAAGGAGAAGAAGCGGCGCTTCGATGAAATCGGCAACCTAGTGAATCAGGCCGGCACGCTGCGGGAACGCGGTGATCTGACCGGAGCTCTGAACGTGGTGGAAAAGGCGCTCCAGCTCGACCAGCAGGACACCAAGATCCGCACGTTGCACGCCGAAATCTCGAGGCAGGTCAAACAAGTAGCGCAGCAGAACCAGATTCGTGAATTGATGGGAAAGGCGCGCCTGGAAGTCTCGTCGCGCCGTTTTACGGCGGCGATTGAAGTTCTGCGCGAGGTTGGCAAGCTCGATCCTTCTTTGCCCGAAATGGAGAGCCTGCTGCAGACCGCGGTTACGGGCCAGGAGCAGGAGCGGCGCCGCAAACTGCTGAATCAGATCGAAGCCGAGATCGAGCGTTGCCTCAATGCAGAAGAGTACGAGCGCGCCACCGAACTGATCGAGCGGGCGGTGGAACAGTTGCCGACCGAGTCCTCGCTGCTTCAACTCAAGACTCGGGTCGCTCTGCTCACACGCCAGTTCCGCGCTCGGCGATTGGTGGACTCTACCGCGGCCAAAGCACAAGAGGCATTCCTGCAGTCGCCCGGGGAGGCCCTGCTGATTGTGCAGAAGGCGCTGGAGGAATTGCCCGGCGAAGAGCGGCTCCTGGCGCTTGAGGAATCGCTGCGGCAGCGCATGAAAGCCCGTGAAAAGGAAGAAGTCCGCGGGCGTTATCTGCGCGATGCACAGGGCGCGATCGACCGCTCGCAGTTCGACAAAGCCATCGAGATTCTTGAATCTTACCAGCTGGAGTTTGCCGATGCTGCCGGGGTTGGCGAACTTCTGGAATACGCCCGCAAGGAACTTGCCCGGCAAACACGCCGCGCGCAGATCGCTGCCACTGTCGCACAGGCCCGCGAACTGCTGCTGAGTGAGCAGTTCGACCAGACGATTCATCTTCTTGAGCCCGTGGTTGCCGAGACCGACGACCCCACCCTGGCGCGCATGCTGGAAGATGCGCGTGGACAGCGCGAGGCCCTGCTGCGCAAGAGCGAAGCGCTGATGGGCCAGATTCTCCGCCACCGGGAGCGCGGCCAGTTGGAAGAGGCGATCAGCCTGCTGCAGGCGATGCCCGCCGCTGCCGTGGCCGGCTCGCCGCAATACAAACTGCTGGCTGAGATTCGAGCCGAAAAAGCCCGCAAAGAAGCCACCAAAAGCGCGCTGGCCGCGGCCGCGCAGGCTTCGAACCTTGCCGGCTTCAACGCCGCCGTCGAATCGCTGCAAAAGGTCCGGAGCGCCTGGGGCGACACACCCGAACTCGCAAAAGCGGTGGCTGGAATCGAATCCCGCCGGACTCAATTGGCCAATGAGGCAGTCGCCAAATCAGTCGAATCCGCCCGCGCGGCTTTGCTCGAAAGCAATACAGCCGGCGCAGTAGAGGCACTGAAAGCCAGCACTGAGTGGTTTGAATTCGCCGACGCGTCGCAGCAGTCTGACTGGCGGCGCCTCAATGCCGAAGCCGGCAAGCCCATTGTGAAGCGCGTCACGGGCACCGTACCCATGGTCAGCGCTCCCGGCGAGATCGAAGTCAAAGGCCCGTCGCGCAACAAGCTTCTTATCCCATTGCTCGCGGTTGGCCTGCTGGTGGTTGCGGCCGTGGGAGTGGGCCTCTGGTTCCGCTCGCAATCCGCCAAACCGGTTCAGCAGACCGTGGTCATCAAGACGGTTCCCGGAGGCCCGGTTGCGGCGCCCACAGGTACGTTGGTCCTTGAGGGTAGCGCCGACAAGGGCAGAGCCGATAATGCCAATGTTTTTGTCGACGGCGTACAGAAAGGATTCACGCTCGGGGACGGGAGCCTTAAACTCCCACTCGACCCCGGCAAGCATTCCATCAAGATCACCAAGCCGGGCTACGCCGATCTTCCGTCCATTCCGGTGACGATCGTCACCAACCAGCAGATCTCTCTGCCCTTCAAACTCACGCAGACAGCGGCCGCCGTCGCGCAGGCGCCGGTAGCGTATCTGACCATCCAGTCCACCCCGGGAGCTTCGGTAAGCATCGACAACGCGCAGCAGGGCATGGCTGATGCGCACGGCATATACGTTGCGCCGGTCAAGCCCGGCAACCGCACCCTGGGAATCAGCCTCAGCGGCTATCAGTCCTACACACAGACCTTCGACTTGAAAAATGGCGATCACGAAAACGTATCGGCCATGTTGACGGCAATTCCCAAGCCTGTCGCACCCACACCGGCTCCGGCCCAGCCCGTCTCCGCACTCTTCTCGGCATCGGTCACCACTATCCAGCAGGGCCAGTCAACCACTCTGAGCTGGCAGACGGCCAACGCCTCAGAGGTTGAAATCGACAATGATATCGGATCGGTGAACACCTCGGGACAGCGTGAAGTGAGCCCAAGCAGCAACACAACTTACCACCTCATTGCCAAAGGAAAAGGCGGAGCGGAGCAAAGATCGGTGGTCATTGTCGTGGAGCCTAAGGCCGCGCCGGCTCCGGTGCCCGTGTTGACTCAGACGGTGGATGAAAGGGCGCTCGTCCAGGCTGTGGTCAATAACTTCGATTCCGCATTGAGCGCGCACAACGTGAGCGGAATGCAAGCTGCCTGGCCCAGCATGCCGCAGCAGGATGCGAAGATGTGGGCAAATCTCTTCAAGAACGTTCCGAATGCGAAACTCTCGCAGGCCTGCTCTCCCGATGGGCTCGTGGTCTCCGGAGAAACGGCCTCCTGGTCCTGCTCTCTGACGACTGTAGTCCCGGGCGGGCCGCGAGTGCCGCCGCATAGTTTCAGATTCGCGTTTGCAAAGAAGAATGGCAATTGGGTGGTCACGGACTGGCGGTGATTGCGGATTTAGCAACTTCTTTCTTGATTCGCAGTTGGTTGAAACCTGCCTGATCTGCCCTCCAGCGGGAGTACCGGATGGAATTCACAAAAGTTTTCTTGACGTTTTCTTAGAGCGGCCCTAGAATGAGCCAGAAATTAATGGGGATCCAAAATTAGCATTTATCAAAACTAAGTGCCGGGCTGGCCAAGACCAGTCTGCGCCTTTCGTCTGGGGGGCGGCAACAATATGCCGCGGATCCATAATGTGTAACGTTTCCTGGCTGTAATTCACTATTTGTTCGAGATCGTAGACTTCCCTTCTGTTGTGAACGATTTCGATAAAGAATAAGGGCCAACCGGGGTAATTCCAATCGTTGTACTGCTGGCTGTTTACCAGCCGGCGGGGGTTTCGGGGGTCGGTCTATGACCGGCATGATATTTCGCGACTCCATCGTGGGTCCTCAACCTTACAGCCTCGGAGGTCTGACATGGAGCGCCGAGTCAATATTTTCTCGTTGAGTTGGTTTCTTTGCCCAGCTCTTATTCTGGCCTTGTCCGGGATGCCCGCTAATGGGCAATCCCCTGAGTCGGTTTTTGAGCATTCGAACAATGGCACCGGATTCACTGTGGCGCCTTACATCTCACTTTCCGCCGCTCCGACGAGCGTGGCGGTGGGCGATCTGAACGGCGACGGCAGACCCGACCTGGTGATTACGACCAAAAACTCCAGCAGCGTTACAGTCTTTCTGAATAACGGAAAGGGCGGATTCGGAGCCGGCGCGGAGTATCAGGTCGGAACCAGTCCGGGCAATGCAGTGCTTGCCGATCTCAACGGAGATGGCAAGCTCGATCTGGCCATAACGGACGGCGCAACCGGGGCCGTCGATGTCCTGTTGGGGAACGGCGACGGAACTTTCGGAAAGCCGGCCTCTTATGGCGCAATTTCGAGTCCTGTCAGCCTGGCCGTGGGCAATTTTCAGGGCAAAGGCAGGATTGACCTTGCTGTGGCTTCGGCAACAGGCGTGGTGGATCTGCTCAACGACGGAACCGGCCATTTTCAGGGCGCGAGAAACGTTGCAATCGTCAGTGAACCCCTCTCGGTGACTGCTGCCGATTTGACAGGTTCGGGTCACGACGATCTCATCCTGGCGAACCAGGATGGAACTGCGAGCATTTTGCTTGGCGACGGCAGCGGCGGCTTCCACTCCGCCACCGCGATCCCGGTGGGCACCGGACCCTTGTCGACCGTCGTTTCGGGCGATTTTACCGGGAATGGGGAAGCTGATCTCGCGGTGGCGCAAGCCAATTCGAACACCGTGAATATTCTTCTGGGCCATGGCGACGGCAGCTTCCAGCCGGGCGTTCCGTATACCGTGGGCAACGGTCCTGCGTCTTTAATCGCTACGGACCTGAACGGCGATGGCAAACTTGATTTGATTGCCATTAACCAAGCCGCGAACACCTTCAGCGTGCTGTTGGGAAACGGGGACGGGACCTTCCGGCCCTCACTGGATTTCGTGGCAGGCAACTCTCCGCTCGCAGTTGCAGCGGGTGATTTCAATGGTGATGGACACCCCGATCTCGCAATTTTGAATTCTTCGGACGGGACCGTGAGCATGCCTTTGGGCCGCGGCGACGGCACCCTGGTTGCAGCACGTTCCTACAAGGCTGGATTGGAAAGCAATGCGATCGCCGCCGGAGATCTGAATGGAGACGGACGGACTGACCTGGTGGTAACGAACCGCTGCGGCAACGACTCGACTTGCTCGAGCCCCGGGACTGCGACCGTGTTTCTGGCCAACCCCGATGGGACGTACCGGGCGGCTTCGACGATTTCTCTGGGCCGTAGCCCAGTCGCGGTCTCGCTCGCCGACCTCACCGGCAACAAGAAGCTCGATCTGCTGGCGCTGAACCGGGGCGATATGACGCTTGTAGCCATGCCCGGCAACGGCGATGGGACCTTTGGGAAAGAGCAGGTGTACAACCTTTCCGGCAGCCCACGCGCGCTGTTTGTTGGGGACTTCAATGGAGACGGGCATCCGGACGTGGCCATCGCAACCGACTGCGGGCAGAGCCTCTGCACGCAGCCTGGAAATGTGGAGATCTGGCTGGGCCGCGGCGACGGAAGCCTGGTTGCGGCGGAGAACTACGCCGTCGGTTATTCTCCTGTATCGATGGCCGCCGGCGATCTGCGCGGGACTGGTCACCTCGATCTGCTTGTTGCCAATGCTTGTGGCGACGACAGCTCCTGCAAATCGAATGGTACGGCCACTCTGCTGGCCGGTGATGGAACGGGCAAATTCACCGCGTCGGGCGAAATCGATCTTGGCAAATCGCCTTCGTCGATTGCGCTGGGAAGTCTGAGCAACAGCGGCCTCGATCTGGTTGTCGCACAGAAAGGCAGCAACCAGTTAGCCGTGATGCACGCGAATGGCAACGGAGGATTCGGCGCGCCTGTGAATTATCCGGTCGGTTCAGCTCCCTCTGCGCTCGCCATTGGAGATTTCAACGCCGATGGTCTTCAGGACGTGGCGGTCGCCAACTTCCAGTCTTCCACCCTAAGTGTGCTGCATGGTACCGGCAGCGGAACTCTTCAACCAGCAGTCACGTACGCGGTCGGCACCGGTCCTGAAGCTCTTGTGACTGTGCCAGGAAAGAATGGCAAGTCGGGGCTGATTACGGCCGATGGCAACAGCGGTGCCACGCCAATGGGCACCGGCATTACAGCGCTGGGCGGATCCGATCCCGGCATGGGCACCCCCACGTTCACTTTTACGCCCACCTCGATCGTTTCAACGGTCGATGCGGCAACCTCCATCCAGGTTACGGTCGGTGGCGGCTCCGGCCCTGCCTCCGACACCTCCACCGTAACCTTCGTCTGGCTCGACTCCGGGGGCAATTCGACTGCGCTTGCAGACTGTGGCGGGGCCTCAGGATTGACCCTGAACTCGAACGCCAGCGCGACCTGCGTCACCCAGTTACTCCCGGCGGATGCGGCGGGTGTGGAAGTGCAGTTCTCGGGCGACACCAACTACGCCGCCACGACTTCGCAGGAGATTACCGCCACCATCGCCCCGGCGGCTACTTCAGCTTCGATTGCTGCCAGCAGCTCTACTTCCATCGTCAATCAGGCCGTCACATTCACCGCCACTGTCTCGCCCTCGCCGGCCCCGGCCACCGTAAGTGATGCGATCCCCATGACGGGCACCGCGACCTTTTCGGTCGATGGAACGGCCGTGGTCGGCTGCACAGACGTTCCCATAGGCGCGAGCTGGAACCAGACTACGGGCACGGCCACTTTCACCTGCACTCTGCCCGGAACCGTAGCCAACACCATGGGCCTGACATTTGGAACTCACGCCGTTACGGCCATGTACAACGGAGGTCCCGCCAACGGCGATGCCAACTACTTGAGCAGTCTGGTCTCGCCAGCCCAGTCTGAGAACGTCAACACGGCGGCGCTGTCCACGACCATGGTAACCAGCAACGCCTCCACCGGAGCGACCATCGACCAGGCGGTCACTTTCACGGCGACTGTCGCGCCCTCGGCTTCGCTCCAGGACGTTGCCAATATGGTGCCCATCAGCGGCACAGTGGCTTTCAAGGTGAACGGAAACGCGCTCTCCTGCAATCCGGTTACGGTGGTCTATAACGCAACCACCGGCCAGGCCACGGCGAGCTGCGCGGCGGGCTTGCTGGCTGTGGGGTCGGACTCGGTTACCGCTACCTTCACGCCATCCGGCACGTATGCTCAGGACTATTCGGGCAGCGATAACACCGCCAGCCCGTTCGCGCAGACGGTGAATGCGGCAACCACAGGCACCGTTGTCACCTCAACGCCGAACCCCTCTACCGTGAATCAGCAAGTCATCTTTACCGCCACCGTGACTCCGGCGATTGGTACGCCGGCCCTCTCGCCCATCTCAAGCTGGCAGGCCATGACCGGCACGGTCGCCTTCTCTGACGGTTCGAATACGCTCGGCACTTGCAGCAGTCAGGCAATCTCCTCCTTCACGGCCCAGGGAACGGTCACGGCCACCTGCACTGTGCAGGGAATGACTGCCACCACCACCACCAACACCCACTCCATCACTGCCAAGTACACGCCGAGCACAGGCGATACGAACTACGGGGGGAGCACCACCGCTTCTGGTTACACGCAGACCGTCAACGCGGAAACCCCGACCATGACCACCATGACGTCGACAGCCAATCCCTCCACTGTAGACGGCTCCGTCACCTTCTCGACCACGCTGAAGGCGCCCACTGGCGCCACTGTGAAAATGACCGGAAATGTTACATTTTATTCCGATAGCGTTGCGATCTCCGCCTGCACACCGGTTACCGTCGACACGGCCACATCGGTCACCGCCACGTGCACCACCTCGGCCCTCGACGCCTCGGCCGCCGGGCACAACATCACGGCCACGTATTCGGGCGATTCAGACTACAACACCGTCAGCACCAGCCTCACTCAAAAGGTCAATGTGGCCGGTACTTCCACTTCGGTCAGTACCTCTGGTTCGCCCAGCAACGTGAACTCGTCGGTCACCTTTACGGCGACCGTCACCGTGCCCGCCAATGCGGCGGTCGAACCGTCCGGCTCGGTCACATTCACTGACAACGGCAACCCGATTACGGTCACCTCCGGTTGTGGGACAACCGGAGTGGTCCCGTTTAATGCAAGTAACTGGAATCAGACCACAGGTAAGATCACTTATGCCTGCGCAACCAGTGCGCTTGCAGGGGGCAGCCACGCCATTCTCGCCACCTACAATAATTTGAACGGAAGCGACTCAAACTACAGCAGCACCACCGGAAATGTCACGCAATCGGTGAAGGCTATTGCCAGCTCGATCACGCTCCAGAACACCTCGACGCCGGTTGATAATCCTTCCACCGTCGACGAGCCTGTAACGCTGACCGCTACCGTTACCCCGACTGGCCCCGTTGCCCTGACCGGCCCCGTCACCTTTACCGACACCACGGTCGGCGGGACTCCTGCCGGCTGCACAGTGAGCTGGACCCCGTCCACCGGCTTAGCCACTTGCACCACAACTTCCCTGACCCTCGGTACGCATAAGATCACGGCGACTTACCCCACTGACTCGAGCTACACCACCAGCAGTTCCACGCTGACGCAGACCGTCAACCAGGGCAGCACCACGCTCATGGTCAGCTCCGGGACCAATCCTGTCGCGGTGAACGCGCCCGTCACGCTTACTGCCACCATCACGCCGAGCAACTCGGGGACGATCCTCCTCAACGGCAATGTCACCTTTACCGCGAAGAATGGCAACACCACCACCACGCTTTGCACGAATGCGGGCGTGTCCAGTTCGAACGACCAGGCCCAATGCCCCACCTCTTTCTCCGCGTCCGGCAGTTACACCATCACGGCCACTTACGCCAACGACACCAACTTCACCGGCAGCAGTAACTCCAACACCCTTACGCAGTCGGTCACCACGGCATCCACTACGCTGGCTCTGGCCTCTTCGTCTCCCTGCACGAGCAGCACTTGCACCAATGCGCCAACAGTGAACAACGCCACGCCAGTGACATTCACGGCTTCGATCACTGAGAATCCCTCCGGCAGCGGAAAACTGACGGGAACCGTTGTCTTTACTGATAACAGCACGCCGATCTCCAGTTGCGGCGGCAGCAATGGTGTTTCTCCGAATTCATTGGGTATAGCCCCCTGTACTGAGACGGGGATTATGGCCGGAACGCACAGCATCAAGGCTGTGTATGGCAATGATTCAAGCTTCACGGGCAGCAATAACACAATCACGCAGTATGTCGCACAGGGTTCAACCAGCGTTTCAGTTGGAACATCGGGGACGCCATCGACAGTGGGCGCCCAGGTGACATTTACTGCCACGATTACGCCAACCCCTTCAGGAACAGTGCTCCTTGGCGGCACGGTGAATTTCACAGATGCTCCGCCGGGCAGCACTACACCGGCGACCATCTGCAGTAACGTCGGTCTCATCGTCAGCGGCAGCATCACCACCGCCACCTGCAAAACAAACACCCTCACAGTGACTGCCTCGAACACCTCGCACACCATCACGGCCACCTACGGCAGCGATTCCAATTTCTCTGGGAACAGCGGCACCGTTGCCCAGCAGGTGAGCTCGGCCAGCGCTCCGATGTCGATGATTTCGAGCGTCCCGAACTCGACCGTGAACGTCCCGGTGACCTTCACATCCCAGGTGAGCCTTGCTACCACGCAGGCTGCCCCAGCCGGGGCGGTCAATTTCCAGGACAACGGGAAAGCGATCACCGACGTAAATGGCAATGCCATTTGCGGCGCCGTGAAATACTCTGCGTCCAGTTCAGGGGCTGGATCCACGTTGTATTCGTTCGTCTGCCTTGACTCGACGCTTGCAGCCGGCAATCACAACATCACGGCCACGTACAGCGGCGACAGTAATCTCTCCATAACGCAAGGTAACGTTGCTCAGAGCGTCAGCCAAGCACAAACCATGACGACGTTGACCAGCAGCCCGAATCCTGCGTTCCCGGCCACCGGCAATCCGAATGGCTACGAGGACAAGGTCACCCTCACGGCGACTGTTGTTCCCGTTCTCCCCACCGGCGCCAGCGCTCTATCGGTTCCGCTTTCCTCTCTTGGGACAGTGGCCTTCAGTGTGAATGGGACTACCCTAGCCGCTTGTTCTGCCGTGCAACCCGTCATACAACCTAACGGCAGCGGCGTGGCAACCTGCCCGACAACGACGGCTACCGGCTTTGTGGACGGCTCCAACGCCATTGTCGCCACCTATAGCAACGATCTAAACTATGCCATCAGCACAGGTAACTTCTTTGAGACGATTGAGGACTACTCGGCGACCGTGAGCGGAGTTCCCTCCACCAAATTGGGTCTCGAGGTGAGCCAGGGCTATACGAACACGACCGATCCTTATCCTCAGTTATCCCAGGCAGGAACACTCATAACTCCAGCGGTAACGCTGTCCGCTCTCTCCGGGTACAGCGGATCGCTGACCATCGCCTGCGTCAGTGTCACCTCAAAGGGCACTGCCACTCCTGGCGCTCCCGCCTGCACATCGACCCCAGCCACGGTGAGTTTCGCGAACGGCGCGGCGACGACGCAGCAGGTGAGCCTGACTATCGATGCCACGGGGTCGTCGGTGATGCCCGGAACTTATACCTTCACGCTAACTGCCACCGACTCCAACGGCCTCGTTCGCACGGCCACCTTCCCGGTATCGGTCCGCTCCGTCTCCACCCCGCTCTACGTGGTTTCCGGAGCCACCACAGGCAACTCGGGCAACGTCACATTCGTGCTGCCCGGGGCCGTAACGCTCTCCAGCCTTAGCTGCCCAGACGTCGTTGGCACGGGAATCACCGGCGAGGAAAATCCGTCGACCGTCGGCATAGCTTGCAGCATAAGTCCGAGTACTCTGGGATCGTCAACTTCGACCTCCACGCAATCCGTCACGGCGACGGTAACGGTAACCACCAACAACACGATTGCCGCGGGGCCGACTCAAAACACGGGTCTGCTGGTTGCGGGAGTGCTTGGGATTCCATTCTTCGGATTGATGGGCGTGCTGCGGCGCAAGAACAAGAAGGCGCGGTCGGTGTTCTTCCGGCTGATGGCACTGTTCGCTCTTGGGATTGCGGCCCTGCAAGCGATGGGTTGTGGAGGATCCTTCCACACCACCACCACGCGGACCTCCGGCGGAACGACCCCGCCGGGCGCCTACTACCTCCTGGTTGAGGGAACCGGGAGCGATGGCAATACCTATTCGGCAGTGCTCCAGCTAGATGTAACGCTTTAAGTGCACGAATGGGCATTGCGGACCTTTGAGAAGGTTGGCAATGCCTCAGAACTTCAAAGATTTGTCGAGGGGGACCGATGAAACGATGCATCCTGCAACTGCTGCTTACCAGCGTTCTCATCGCGAGCGCAACGGCACAAATTAATTGCTCCTCCGGCTCGGTGTCAAACAAGCTGGTCTGCGAATTCCCTATTGCGGCAGGGTTGTTGACGAACGATACGGCTCTGGGCACGAAGGGCGGGCAGCAGCAATTAATAAATGCCGAGCAGGCAGCTGCAATTTTCGATAATGCCATCGCCACTCAGATCAGCCAGTTGCCCTTGGCTACTGCGTCGGCCGGCACTGTGGTGGTTTACAAGGGAGGGGTCCCCGAGACATTCAACAGCCTCGGGCCAATCCTTGCCGACCGCGCGTCGACCATCGGCAAGCACAGGCTATTCGTGGCGTTTACCGCCAGCCAATTCGTTTTCACTAATGTCGACGGATCCTCACTCGGGAATCTTCCGTTCGAATATCAAGCGGTCGCGACTACATCAGGTGGCACCACTCAGTCCACGACTTACACCTCCGAGAACATCAACGCCAGTATCAAGTTTGACCAATTCACTGCCATTGTCACTTACGGCATTACCAATAGGGTAGACGTGTCGGCAATCATTCCGATTGGGTACGTCTCGGTATCAACCGGAATTCCTGCCTCGACGTCGTATGTTGTAAATGCGAACAATCAATTGGTGTTTCAATATCAGAACCCAGCGAGCTATTCGCCGGGGACGGCGAGCGGCATCGGAGATATTGTCTTCAACGCCAAGGGGTCAGTATGGTCCGGGGAGCGCGCCGCAGTGTCGGCAGGATTCAGCCTTCGCGTCCCAACCGGAGATGACCTGAACCTTCTCGGTTCCGGTGCGTGGGGATATAGCCCTTACGTGATCTATTCGCACTTGGGGAAAGTCTCACCTCATGCGAGACTGGGCTACCAGTGGAATAGTGCAACGGAATTGAACTTTTCGTCGTCTGCCGGGCATGACGTAGGGCTCCCCGGCGGCATGCAGTACGACGTTGGCGTGGATTGGGCTGCGGTGAAGAGGCTGACACTGGCGGGTGATCTATTGGGCAGCCAGTACCTCAATGCTCCCATATTGGTGAAAGCCACCACGAGTTTTACAACTGGTTCCGGCACCCAGTCTCTTCCAACCAGCATTACCGGCAATTCCAGTTACACGATCAACAACTTCAGTGGGGGCGTGAAGTTGAGTCCGGTGGGGAATCTGGTGCTTGCAGGCAACGTCCTGGTCCAGCTCAACAACAACGGTTTACATGCAAGGCCTACACCGCTCCTGGGTATTTCTTACAAATTCTGAGGCCTGCCCTCAGGCGCAGTTCCATCTCCCGCCGCTGACTCGACGCGTGCAGGCAGTTGTTCTGCGCCAAGGCTGATTCCCGCAGCCGGAGTTGGAGTTTCGGAAAGACTCGCAATTGAGATTTGCCTGCTGGAACCGGAGTGCAGTGACTTGCTGATCCGGGCAGATATCATCCGCATGACCTGTTCTTCATCAATGCACCCTAAACGGTGAGCAGGTTATAGCGACAACGCGCTCATTAACTGCTCACAATAGATCAAAGGACCGAAGTCCATTTGTGAGGAGAATCCTGAGAGTTGCGGGCATCCGACCTGCGATTTGCGATTTGCCGGTCATTCCGATGACTTCGTAGAGCACCTTCGCGCGCAAGCGGTTAAAGAACTGCTCCGCCGAGTCGTAGCTGATCCGGGCCAGGTCAGAAAGGTCGAGAATTGAAAATGGCCCGTGCAGATAGAGAATCTTGAGTGCGATGTCTTCGAGGACAGACTCGCGAATGCCGAGATCCTCCAAATTGCGCGCTTTGCGCTCTGGATTAGCAGGTAATTCGGCCGTGTGCCTTTCGCGACTTTTGAGATTCGTTTTCATCGGCCCTCCTCGGCCGTTTTGCGATAACCCGGTCAGACCGTGACGGTCGAACTTTCTCCTGTTCTACTCCCGCCGTCCCATGCGGTAATCGAGATAGAGAACATGCGCTTTGATCTGGTCTCCCGCGAAGTAACGGGGGAAATGCGCCATCTTCAGTAAGTGCGCGATGGTGCCGGGATTTCCGTTGCTCCAGTCAACAAACTGATGCAGAACGTGGTCGAGATTTGATGCCCATAACTCCATTCTGTTGGCCTCTCTCCGCGCAAATTCAAGAGCGACCGGTGGTGGAAACTCTTTCAGTTCCAAGCGTTCCGATTTGCCTGCGCACATCGGCTGCAAAGTGCCAATGTCTTCCATGTGCGGCGTGCGAGCTACAAAGATCACCGGAGTCCGATCAAAATAATTGAGGTCCTTAATCAGACCGGTCACGATGCGCGACGGACCCGCCAGGTGGTCAAGCGCGAGCAGAAACGGATGTTTTTCGAGCGCCCCTTGCACAATGCCCTTTAAAGATCCCGTGCGCAGAGACCCGCAGTTTTCAGGAAGGCTAATTCCGGGCCTTGCCACGCGCCGGAGCTCCTCAATCAGGGCCAACAACATTTCGCGCGGAGACTGGACCTGGGCAGCGAAGAGGGCGAACGGGTGTGTTTGGACAAAGGTTCGCAGCAGGCGGGTCTTGCCGACCGCTTCCGGCCCAAAAATCAGCATCGACTTCCGCCTCTGCGCTTGGGCCTGCAATCGCGCCAATTCCTCAGTGCGTTCGACGGCCGCAGCATACGCGAGAGGATCAATCGAACTGTTCACAGCCTGCCCGGCCATATTAAAGCCTCACTTGGAGACATGCTGTTTTAAGAACCGCTCGTGGCTGGAACGGATCATTGCGCAGGCAGCCTTCCGGTCTTTCCAGCCCAGCACCTTGGTTTCTTTGCCTTCCAAATCGTTGTACACCGAGAAGAAGTGCTCGACCTCCAGCAGAACATGCGGTTGGACCTCAGTGTAGTTCTGCATATTGGTCATACGCGAATTGGCCGTAGCGTAGGCAACTATCTTTTCGTCGCATGAGCCATGATTGAGCATCTCGAACAAGCCAATTGGCCGGGCGTTATACATGCAGCCAGGAAACACGTGCGTGTCGGCAAGGATAGGGATGTCGAGGGGATCACCACCCTGGGCAATGGTCTGAGTTATAAATCCGTAGTCACCAGGAAAATGCACTTGGGAGTGCAGAACGCGATCCAATACGAATACGTTCAGATTCGAATCATATTCATATTTGTTGACACTGTCTTGTGGGATTTCGACGACTGCGGTGACAATTTCGGGCGCGCCATCACCGATGGGGAGTTCAAGATAGCTGTCCATTTTGCTCCTCTTCTCGTGCCAGCACAGGAGCAAAAGAAAGACCCCTGCGCGGTTGCAGGAGTCATCATCCGGCCCATTTCGGGCGGCGCTTAATGGCGGATTCCTTCGCCAACGTGAAAGTAGCATACTTTGCAATTCAACTGCAACGACTTGTGATGATTAGAGTCAGGTACAAACCGAATCTGACCATTGATCTCAACCGGCGATTTCAAAAATGCGCCGGTAGAGGTCTTCGCCATAGGTAGTCGGCAGTGCGTGCCGATCAGGCTTCCAGCGCGATTGCGGCGCCGCACTGATCACGATTAGCGCGATCCTCAGGTTCGTGGTCGCGTGGAGCTGAATATCAAAGCCCATTGAGTCGTTGTTGACAACCATTCAGCCCCGGTTCATGATGAGTGCAGAACATTTCCGCAACGGTAATAGAACTCCACCGATAACCGCCTTCACGGCTGATGATTCCTACCCTGATAAGGAGTCGTGCCGTGAAGATGATCCCGCGAAAGTATACTCAACGGCCTAAATGGTCCGGCGTTCCCCTCTATTTTCCTAATTCTCAATTCTCAGTTTCCTCGCGTAGATCAATTTCTGCGCGCCGAGCCGAAGTTCGCCGTTGTTGAATTGCAAAGGAATCCCTTGAAGTCCGGCAACCCTGGCGGTAGTTGAACTTCAACATGCGGGGAACTTTAATGGCTCAAACCATTCTCTACAACCTTTTCCAACTCCTGTTCGTGCTCGGATTCGCACCGCTATATGCGGGCGTGATGAGTAAGTTGAAAGAAAACGTGCAGAGTAAGCGCGGACCGAGCGTGCTCCAGCCATATCGGGATCTCTGGAAGCTCTTCCATAAAGACGAGGTCGTTTCTTCGGAGGCAACGTGGATCTTTCGCGCCGCTCCCTACCTCGTCTTCGTCGTTCCGTTATTTGTAACCAGCCTTATCCCGGTTCTCACCGATTATCCACTTGCATTTGCCTTTATGGGCGACATGCTTGCGGGAGGCTTCTTTCTTGCGCTTGGCGGGTTCTTTGCTGCGCTTGCGGCGGTCGATACCGGAAACCCCTATGGACCCATGGGAGCCAGCCGGACCCGAATGGTTGGATTCCTGGTCGAGCCGGTGTTCATGATCGTGTTCTTTACAGTTTCGTTTGTCGCTCAATCCACCATTCCCTACATCGTTCAGCAGAAATGGGTCGCCAGCCCCACAGCCTTCTTCTCGCCTGCGCACATCCTTCTTCTGATCGCTTTTCTGATGTTGATTCTGGCCGAGGGAGGAAGGATTCCCGTTGATAATCCTACGGGCCACTTTGAGTTGGCAATGATCGACGAATCGAAGGGGCTGGAATACTCCGGCCGAGGCGCTGCGTTGATGAAGTGGGGCGGGCAGATGAAATTTCTGGTGCTGACCTGCATTTTCCTGAACGTCTTGCTGGCGCCCTGGGGCCTTGCCACGGATTTGCAATTCGGCCACATCCTGCTGGCGATTCCGTCGATCCTCCTGAAAATCTTCTTGTTTACGTTGAATCTGGTGATGATTGAAACTTCCCTGGCCAAACTGCGCCTCTTCCGCATCAGCGAGTTTCTCGGGGCAGCGTTCATCATATCCGTTGCGGCGATGATTGCAAGCATTTTTTCGTCCGGAGTGGTTTAGAGAAAGGAGCCGGAATATGGTTAATGCGCGGGCAGAGTTGATCTACGGGCTCAATGCACTCGCCGCGGGGCTGGTCCTGCTGGCTGCATTTGGCATGGTCACAACTCGTCAGATGCAGGGTGTACTTCGGTTTCTTATCGTTCAATCGCTGTTCGTCGCGGCATTGGCGTTCCTGATCGGATTCAACCGCGGCTCGATCGACCTCCTGGCTCTCGGCTGCATCATGATCGCTTCAAAAGTGATCACAATTCCCTGGGTTCTCAGGCGAATGCTGCCGAGGGATCTGTACGAACGCCGGGAGATCGACCAGCTCGTCAACATTCCGTCTTCGCTGTTGCTGGCGTTGCTGTTGGCGATTGCAGCCGAATTTCTGGTTGGCCCTTTGGTAGCCGCTTTCCCGGACCCGGTTGTCCATGCGAATCTGCCTATTGGAATGGCTGGACTCCTGATCGGCGCATATTCCTTGATTGCACGACGCGACCTTCGGCGCTGGTTTAAAGAAAGATAGTAAGCGTCAGACCAACGCGTGCCGGATCATGTGTGGATGATTTGCGGCCCAGGCGGCAGGGGTGCGATCAGCGAAGCTCTGAAGAGACGCATTGGCAAGTCCCGGCAAGATGTCGGCGAGGTAATTACGTACCGGGATGTTGAGGCGGCGACAGCTTTCGATCACAGAGATGATTGCGGCTACTC
>DATJSB010000135.1:0-29368 GCA_035504315.1 Occallatibacter sp. | reverse complement strand
GCCCAGGGCAATCGCATTTCAAGATGCGGGAAGATTATGTTTTGAAAGGGCACCACCGGCTTCGCCGACCCGCAATGGATGAAACGGGCGAAGCGCATCGAGTAGAGTGAGGTCGTGAGTTTCTTTGTAGGGCACGGCTTTAGCCGCGCCGAATCAGGCGCAAGAGGAAGATTCTGGCTTCAGCCACGGAGAGGTGGTTTCAGAGTGCAGCATAATGCGTCCCCCAGGGGCTAAAGCCCGGTCGATTCGGGGGATTCTTTTGGCACGGCTGAAGCCGTGCACTTTCAAAACCACTGGACCTCAAGATTCCAATTCCAAATGCGATTGCCCTGGGGAAGGGCCACTTAGCTGCATCGACCTTGAGAATGCTTGAACCGAAAACTCTATGGCAGAGTCCTCGAGCCCCGGGTGCGATCGACAAGTTTGCGTGGCTCTGAGCCGTCGCCCAGGGCGGGGCTATGCTCTCAGAGCCGGGTTGGGCACCTGAGCCGGCTCAAAGGCCGTGCCGGCCGCGCAAATGCAGATCAGGCTGACGATCTAGCTGATGATGTTGAGGTGCAACAGAATGTCGCGCACGTAGTAGATGAGCACCACAGCAGTCATCGACACGACCAGCCACAGCGCAACCTTGAGCAGCGGCTCGATCTTTTGAGCCCTGGCTACGATCGCGGCCTGTTGAGCTTTCTCGTGTTCAAACGAGTCATCCAGGAAGATCTGGTCCTCTTCATCGCGGGTCAGGTTCGACCGGTAAATATAAAGCCCAGCCGTTACCACAACGATCGCGGCCCAGACCGTCCACATGACTGGAACAAACGTCATAACCCACCTCCCGGAACCTTGCAAGGGCCCCGAGCGCCGCTGGGTCCGCAGTTGGCTTTTGCAGCGGATCAGGAATCAAGCTGTCCGAAGAGTGCGAACCAAGGTCACCGCTCCATGATGGTGGCGTTGACTTCAGGCCGTTGCCTCTCGGATATCCCGTTTTCCAATCCACTCCCGGACCCGTGGGCAGGGAGCCATCCGATTGACCATAATAGCCCCGTTTTTGTTTGGTTGTCCCCTTCATATTTGGCTTTTCAGGTAAATGGCTGGCCAACGGCTGCATTTTCAGCCCCTTGACTGGTAACGATTCTGCGTCCGCGGGGTGTTTGGCGGCATCCAACAGAGGTAAATTGCCGCTTTGTGGGCTTGCACCGGGAGTGCACCCGAAGATACTCTTGAAGAAACGGCATTGAGATCAACGACCGGAGATACCATGGCAACTGCAACCGCTACGCCGCAACAGGAAACCCAGAAGAAACCGCCGCTTACCCTCACCCCTCAGGCAGTCGCCAAGGTGCGCGAGATCATGGCAACGCAGGACCCGCTGCCCGCAGGTTTGCGCATCGGCGTGGTTGGCGGAGGCTGCTCGGGCTTCCAGTACTCGATGGCCTTCGAGAACCAGAGCGGCATGATGGACAAGGTCTTCAACTTTGACGATCTCAAGGTGTTCATTGACGCCACTTCACTGATGTATCTGAACGGCTGCACGGTCGACTACGTCGAGACCCTCGAGGCCGCCGGCTTCAAATTCGAGAATCCCCAGGTGAAGTCGACCTGCGGCTGCGGATCGTCGTTCAGCGTGTAAGCTGGTTCAGCGTCTAATCCGTTTCCGGCGCATTCGAATCTCAGAGCAAAAGCCTGTTCTGACAGGCATATTTTCAGCTGTCTTGTGTTGCCGGCTTACGCGTTTCTCCATTCCGGCCATGCAATGCGTCAATGCAAGCAGGCCTAGGGTAAATTGTCGAAGTTCGGCGGTTCCCACTCCGTGCCCATGTTGTCGTCGGTAATCAGCCGCGCTCCCCTGGTCCGCTGCGTCAGGCTTGGTTTCGATTCAAGATTACCTCCCGGAGTGTCCAGTTGATCGGCCAGTTGGGCCACCCGATCGAGGGCGGCGGCCTGCGCCGGTTCGGCCAGGTTGAACACTGGTTTGCCGTCAATCTCATAAGTGCTGAGCAGATTCCGCCAACCCTCGTTTTCGAGCCGTAACTGCCCATCGCTTAACGCCAGGAAATTCGCGACGCGCAAGGCATAGGGGAACTCAGAAATTCCAGTGGCAAACACCGCGCGCGAAGACGTCGTGTTGTAATAAAAAATCCCGCCGGGGTTCAGATGCGAATGCGCCAGTCGCAAAAACTCCTTCGAAAGCAGATTTGTGTTGTTCGCGCGCCAGTTATAGGTCGTATTCATTACGATCAGGTCGAAACGGCGGTCTTTGTTGGCCACCAGCCAGCGCCGCCCGTCGTCGATGACAATACTTACCTTGGGATTATGCAAGAGGCTTGCTACTTCAGGATGCGTCGCGATCAGTGGCAGATAGCCTGGATTGATCTCCACAACCGTAAAATCCACCACCCTCGGATCGTTCGCAATCACCTGCGCCCACGACCCGGAGGAGAGTCCGATCATCAGTACGTGTCTTGGGGCCATCGCCAGCGCCATCACGGCGTATGCCCTATACAGCGCGTTGGAATCCCGAATCAATCCGGTGTTAAAGCGCCCATCGTAAGCACCGCCGCCGAACACCGTCTCCGTCGGGTAATCGGACCCGAATTTGCCGTTGTAAACCGAGATCACTCCGCTGCGGTTTTCAACGAGTGCCGAGAACCTCATCCCCGGCTTGTAATCGGTCTTGAAGAGCAGCCTTTCGTACATGCTTGAGAAGAGGGGGTGCGAGCTGGCCGCCAGAACAGCGCAGACCGCGCATTCGACCGCAAAGACCGCCCTCCGCGTCTTCCGTCCTGAATACGATGCAAAGACCAGTGCAACCACCAGCCCCAGTCCCAGCAAGAAAACCGAGGTCGCCTGCGTCGACCAGTGGTCCATCACCACAAACCCGATCAGAAAGCTGCCCATCGTGGATCCGATGATGTTGCTGAAGTACAGAAAGCTCACACCTTTGCCCACTCTCTGCGCAGGATCGATAGACGCGTGAGCCAGAAGTGGAAAAGCCGCGCCCAGCAGGGTCGCCGCCACAAAAACCCCCACAAAGGGAATTGTCGGAGAGTAGATCTCCCACATCATCAGCGCCGGTCCCACCAGGTAGGCCGCAATTCCGCCCAACACAATCACCTCGGCGCCTGCGGCCATCGTGCGGCGAATGTCGTTTCCGAGTTTCGTTTGGCATGCTGACCGCACCGCCCGCGACCCGTAGGCAATGCCAAACAGGTAGAACGCCAGCACTTCGGCAAAACATTGCGCTGTCGATCCGGAGGCGAACGAGTACAGCCGGTACCAGATGATTTCGTAGGCCAGCGCAATGAATCCTGTTGCCCCGGCCAGGATCATCCCCACCCACAGCGGAATTGTCCGCTGCGGCTCGATTGTTTCTGCTGGGCTGTCGCTGCGTGATGCGGGAGCCGCCCGTCCCCGCTGCAGTATCAGCGCCGTGGCCCCAACGGCAATGTTGAAGCCAACGGCTAGCCGCACCGTCCCCGATTCACCCAGCAGGCGCATAAGAAAGTAGGCGGCCATCAGGCAGGCAAGTCCCGAACCCAGAGTGTTGACGGCGTAGAGCAGTCCTACTGACTCACCCACGTTCCCCGTGCGTCGGACAAAATGCTCTGAGAGCAGAGGCAGCGTGCTGCCCATCAGCAGTGTAGGAACGAGCAAGAGCGCAAATGCCACCATACCGGTTGTCAGCAGCGATTTTCCTGCCGTGTACGACGCCGCACCGTGAAAAATCTGGAGCGAAGCTGCCCCAAATCCGCCAATGCATAACTCAACCGCGCCGAAGGCAGCCAGCAACCTTATCCCGGGGCGCGAAGACAGTGCTCCGCCAGCCAGGCTACCCAGCCCCAGTCCCAGCATGAACACCGTCACCACCAGGGTGACGGACTCAACATTCACGCCGAACAGCGTAAACAGCGCGCGCTGCCACACGATCTGGTACAGAAGGGCAGGGAATCCTGAAAGAAAGAAGAGAAGGTAGTAAATCCAAGCCTTTGGCAGTGCTTGTTCAGCGGTTGTGGAAGCGTCCTGCGCCAGGGCCCGGGTTGAAACATTAGCGCACATAGTCCCCCTTCCAGCCGCTATTGGACAGGTTGCGCGCAAGCGTTCACGTTGACGGTATGAACGTTCCGCGCATCCTAATGGCAAACAATTTTGCGATGAATGACATTATATACAGCGACCATGGGGACTGGCCGTCGCGCGCACTACGATCACTGCGATTCGCCTTATTGCTGCGGGCTGGTCGGTGTTGTCGGCGTCTGCGATCCCGGACCGGAGCTGAAGGGCGTGCTGCCGGTTTGCCCGCCGCCAAAGGTGTTGGTGGTCGATCCGAAGCCCGAATTTCCGATCGGGTTGGTCATGTTGGCCGCCGGCGTCCCGATCATCCCGGTGTTCCCGCCCTGCATCATCAACTCCATCGAAGGGTCATAATCGAACTCCCACTCGTTGTAATGGTCCTTCTTCTTGTAGATGAGGAGTGACAACTTGGGGCTGGCCGGAGTAACGCCTATGATTCCTGCTCCGCCGAATGTCTGACCCGCTGTCGGGCCGGTGCTGCTCAGACCGTTCGACCCGTTTCCAGCGATCGGGTTCCCATTGGCATCCGTCCCGCTCGTTCCGCCGCTTGTATCGGAGCCTGTTCCCGATCCGGCGATCGGGTTCCCGTTGGCATCTGTTGCGCCCGTTGAACCCGGCGTCGTAGTGGTGCTCGTGCCCTGCTGGCTGTTGAAGATCGACCCCAGCGTGCCGGAAGCATTTTGCGACCCGAATCCAGATCCAGCGGTTCCTCCGCTTAAACCGGGAACCCCGCCGCCGCCAGCGGGTCCGATGCCGGCCAGCGTACTGCCCGTGGCCAATGGCTGGCCGAAGAATCCAAATGCGATCGGCTGCTTGTTTTGCCCGAACATGATCGGCTTCCAGTCGTCCTTGCCGGTCATCGGGTCGAGGTACCTTTTCCGCAGGAAGCGGATCTGGTTGGTCTGCACCAGGGCATCGATCGTCGGCGGGAAGGCGTGGAACTTCCGGTAATAAAGCTGCACGGCGCGGATGTATTGTTTGCCGCGGTGCATGGTCTCCAGATCTTTGTCACGCTGGATCGATCGGGTCATCCTGGGCACCGCAACCGACATCCAAACGGTGAGAATTGCCAGCAGGAATATAACTGTCAGCAGCGTGTAACCATCCTCCGACGGCTTGCGCCGCGGTGGGCACGGCAAGGCAACGCTCCTGGGCGTTAGCGCTCGCGCTGTCCCGCCGTTCATGACCTGCCCCGGGTTGTGATTTCCGTTTCGCATCGATGAGAGGTTTCAACTCCCCGCGCATTTGTCACTGTGCGATCAGGTTCAGGGTCTGCGTGTTGTTGTAGCTCATGTCTGTAACTTCCACTCCGGTTGGCTTGATGGCTCCCACCTTGTAACGGTGATCGACGATCTGACCCGTCGTGGCCATGAAGATGTCGTCGCCATGCGAAAAAAACGCCACCATCGACTTGTCTTTGCCCTCGCTGAAGCCGAAGTACTTCAAGTCAATCGCTGGGGGCTGGGGTCGCGGCGGAGGCAGGTTCTGCACGATACTCGGCTGCCCGCCGGGGCCCGGCCGCACAGGCGCAATCGGCGATGGAATGTTGATGGGCGCCGAATCCGCGGAAAAGATGTTTCGGCCGGTGCCCGCATACTCCACACTCTCACTCTGCGCCAGCAGGCTGAAGTGAATCGTGGGGTCGATGCCGGGATTGTTGAGCTTGGTCGCTTCCCCGCCTCCCGCGGCCGGCTTCTGCGCTCCCTGTCTCGCCGTCGCTCTCGTCGCATTCTGTCCCGTGGCTGCGGGGGTGGGTGCAGTCATTGCTGCCGGTCTCACCGGCGTCCCTGAGGACGTTGAAAACTGGTTGTAGAGTTCGTAACCGACACCACCGACGGCAAACACAATGAGTGCGCCAACCAGAGCCAGCTTTCCTTTGCCCGCGTTTCCCATCTGGAGGGCCATGGCTACTCACCCTCCTTAGCAGCCGGTTGCTGGTCTTCCGGTGATTGGGAACCCGCCGCGGGCAGACCCGCGGGCACATCGGCCGGCCGCAGCCAGGTTGAGAGTTGCAGGCGCAGGCTCACCAGTCCGCCCTGCTGGCCGGTGAGCGACATGGCGCGGATCAAAAAGAAGATCTGGTCTCGCTCCAGGCTGTTGATGAACTTCATGATCTGCGGATACTGCCCGGTGATGCCCGCATCCATCTGAATCTCGGTCAGATCGGTTCCCGGCGCGCCTTGCGCGTACTCAAGCCTGGTGAGCCGCACCTCAGAAGCCACGCCCAGTTTCAATATGCGGTCGGAGATCGACGAGTAATCCGGGGAGATGCGCTTCTGCATGAAATCCGCAGCTTCAGACCGGGATGCATCTACGCGCTTGTCGAGGCCGCGCAGCGGAGCGGTCTTGATATCGAGGGCCCGCAGTTGAACCTGCTTTTCAGCCAGGGTGTCAGAAGCGTGAGTATTGATCGCTGCCCAGTCGAGCCCCACGCGGACCGCAAGCCAGATGGCGACAACCAGCAGCACAGCGAAACCGACATAGTGCCAGGTCAACGGCGCAGCCAGCCGTTCACGCCATGTATTGGTGCGTTCGCCGGTCATTGCGGGCCTCCCGTGTAGGGTTTCCGCGTGCCCTGCTGATTGGGAGACACGGGCACCGGTGCAGCCACACCCGGATATGCGCCGCGTACTGGAGGCTGGCCCGGCGCCCGGCGTAACGGCGAAACACGATTCGGCGCCATCGGCTGCGGCGCAACAACGGGTGCAGGCTGCCCGTTCTCCGCCATGGCCGCCTTCATTTTCTTCTTCTCGGCGGCCAGCTCATCTTCGGTGGGCGGCACATATTCGGCCTGCAAATCGAAGTTGAACCGGTTTGTGACGCTCACCGGAGCCATATTCTTCTGGTTTGGATTGTTGGCCGATTCCGCTTCCTCGCCGACGATGCGCGGCGATTGGAATCGCCTGGAGTGCTCGATATTTTTTACCAGTTCGTCGGCCAGATCGTGGGGCCCGGCTACGCGCAGATGCAGCGTGATCTGACCGGTCTTGCTGCGCTGCGGCTCAATCTGCGTAACCTGCACGCCGCCCGGCAATTCAGTTTCAAGACTCTCCATGGCCATCGTCCAACTGAAAGCTTTTTCGCTGAAGAGCGTATTCAGCTCGTCCACTTCGGTCATGAACCGCGCATTTTTTGGTTCGGCCATCATCGCCTCGTAGCCCTGCCGCTCGCTGTTGATTCTGGCAATGTCACCATCGAGCGAGTGCTCTTTGGCCCGGGCCACCTCGGCCTTGCTGTGCACCAGGTGCAGGCCGAGAAGCATCGCCAGCGAAAAGACAGCGAGGACGCCCATGGCGATGCGCAGGCGTCTCATGGCCGGTCCGACGTCGACGAACGGCCGCGTGGCGAGATTCAGTGTGACTCTCACGCGCTTACTCCAGCCAGCGCGCCAGTCACTCCGGCAATGCTGTTATGTCCCAAAGATGTCTTCGCTCCGGTGTCCGGCTTGGGAGCCAGCTCCACCACCTGCAACTCGTTTTCGCCAATCCATCCGGCAAACTCTGCCACATCCCGATTGCCCGTGTAGTAAAGCTTCTCCGGCCGCGCTCCGAGCCTGTCCTCATAGTACGCAGTGGCAACGGCAACGGTGCGTTCAATCTCGCGAGCGCGCTCGCCGTCATCATCGGGCAGGTCGAGATTCCGGTAGAGCAGCAGCTCCTGCCCGTTTACGATCAGCGTGGTGATGCCGCGCGCGCTCAGATTCGCCGCCAGCAGCGCCTCCATCACATTCACCGTCTCAATGGCGGCCAGGCTCGAGGGCAGCACCGCGCCCGGTTCATAACCCGCGCTTCGCACCACGCCTTCATATTCAGCCAGTATGGGGCCGGGAATAATGGCCGCCAGCAACTTGCATTGCTCCTTGGTCTGGCTGAGGATCTGGTAGCTTACTCCCGCCTGCTCGACGTCGAAGGGCACCATTTTGCGCAGCCTGAATCGGAGAATGGGAATTGCTTCGGCCTGCTTGGCGGGCAACGTATCAAAGTCGAGCATGAACACTCTGACCAGATTGTCGGGCAGCACCAGCGTGACTGCTCGCGACGGCGGCGAAACCTGATCGAGCGCCGAGCGAATCGCCTGGGCCACTGCATCGGGCGCGCGGAGGTTTGTCTCCTCGATACCCGGCACCACGAAACCTTCAGGCAAAGGCTCGAAGGCGTAGACCGGGGTACCGCCTGAGGCGGACAGAGCCGCTGCCAGCACGCCCTCCGGCGTAATCTCCACCGCCGCCGGCGGCCGGCCGCCGGTCTCGCTTTTCAATTTTGCCGCCGCTTCAAAAATCGAACTCATTTGTTCCCGTTGTCTCTCGTTCCGCAGGGGCTGTTCGGCCGCTGCAAATGAAATGTTTTTCCGCCGTCCCTACGGGACTCCGTAGAAGTATTACGCGATCCCTTTCCCCACGTTGAAACGCGGGGCTAACAACCACTGCGCCTACGGCGCGCTTATCGAACAGCACTTACGCAGTTCTCAATAAAGTCGCCCTATTATCCCCCTGTTAATTGTGGGTTCGTCCTGCGGCACGATTGAAGCCGTGCCCTTTCAAAACCCGGATGTAAAGCGTTCTGCTCCCGGTCTCAAAGTTCAGACCGCATGATTCAGTACCTCCCACTCCAGCGACAAAAAGAGGTGCGTCGCAAGGATGGGGCACCCATTATTCGTACAAATTCAAACATTCACCGACTTAGTCTCTCAGTCCCTGCCTTTACCTCGACGCCTCGATAAACGTTACCTTGTTGATCTCCTTGAGGGTGGTAAACCCGCGGCGCACACGGTCAATGGCCGACTCGCGCAAAAATGTCATGCCTTCCTTCTGAGCTTGTTTGCGAATCTCCGACGTCGGCCGCTTTTCGAGAATGATCTCGCGAATGGTGTCGGTGAGGTCGAGCAGCTCATGAATCGCAGTTCGTCCCCGGTAGCCTGTTCCGCCGCACTCGATGCAGCCCGCGCCTTCGCGGAAACCGAAATCGCGCCACTCCGCCGGCTCGAGGCCGCTGGACACCAGCTCCTCATCGGTGTAGTGCACGTCGCGTGCGCAATAATCGCAGATGGTTCTTACCAAACGCTGCGCCAGAATGCAGTTGAGCGCGGAAACAAAGTTGTAGGCCTCGACGCCCATGTTCAAGAATCGACCCAGCACGTCGACCACGTTGTTGGCGTGCACGGTGGTGAATACAAGGTGGCCGGTGAGCGCGGAGTTGATGGCGATCTGCGCGGTCTCCTGGTCGCGAATCTCGCCGACGAGAATCTTGTCGGGGTCGTGGCGCAGAATGGACCGCAGGCCGCGCGCAAAGGTGAGCCCCTTCTTCTCGTTCACCGGAATCTGCGTGATGCCGCGAATCTGGTACTCAACAGGGTCTTCGATGGTGATGATCTTGTCTTCGTCGCTCTTGATCTCGTTAAGCGCGGCGTAGAGAGTGGTCGTCTTGCCCGAGCCGGTCGGCCCGGTGACCAGCACCATGCCATACGGCTCGCGAATGTACCTTCTGAACTTGCGCAGATCTTCGTCAGCGAATCCCACCACGTTGAGGGTGAGGTTCTTGAACTTTTCGCTCATCGACTCCTTATCGAGCACGCGCAGCACAGCGTTTTCGCCATGCACGGTGGGCATGATGGAAACGCGGAAGTCGATCAGCCGGCCCTTGTAGCGCACGCGGAAGCGGCCGTCCTGGGGCACGCGGCGCTCGGCAATGTCGAGCTCGCTCATGATCTTGATGCGGCTGAGAATGGTGGAGTGGTGTTCGCGCGCAATCGGAGCCATGGCCGCCTGCAATACGCCGTCGATACGGTACTTCACAATCACCGAGTCGTCGTTGGTCTCAATGTGAATATCAGAGGCGCGCCGTTCGAGCGCAGTGAAGATGGTGGTGTCGACCAGCCGGATGATGGGGCTGATGTCCTCTTCGCTGGTGAGCTTCTCAATCGAGATGTTTTCGTCGGCGTTTTCTTCGCCGGTTAAAACGTCGAAGGTGAGCCCTTCGCTGGCTTCATCGAGAACGCGCTGGCTCTGCTCGGTCTTTTTGAGCAGGTCGGTAATCTGGGAGAGCGTGGCTACGCGCGCCACGATCCGCTGTCCCAGCAAGCCCGCGATTTCGTCCAGCACCATCAGGCGCGACGGATCGCTTACGGCAATCACGAGGGCGTCGGTCTGCTGCTCGATGGGCACAAAGTTGTAGCGGAACATGAGCTCCACCGGCACTGTGCGCAGCAGTTCGTGCTGGATCTTGAAGTTCTTCAGGTCGACAAACTCGGCATGGTAGCGCCGAGCCAGGGTCTCTGCCTGGCCGCGCTCGTCCATCGCCTGCGGAACCGGAAGTGTAATCACATTTGTGTCAGCCATCGATTCATTACCCTCCGCCGCCCTGGCCCAGCGAGAAGATGGGCAGGTAGAGCGAGATCAAAATAAACACCACAACCACTCCCATGATGATCAGAATGGCCGGCTCGATGAGGGCCAGCGCCGCGGCCAGTGCCGTAGCTACGTCTTCTTCAAAGAACTCGGCTACCGAGTTGAGCATTGCCGGCAGTGCGCCGGTCTGTTCGCCCACCGTGATCATGTCGGTGGCAAGCAGAGGAAAGATCCCGGTTTTGGCCAGCGAGTCGGCCAGGCTTTTGCCTTCGCGCACCGTGGTAATTGAGTTGTGCACCGCCTTCGATACCTTGCGCGACGAGATCGACCGCGCCGCCGTCTCCAGCGACGGGACCAGCGGCAATCCGCCTGTAAGCAGGGTTGAAAGCGTTCTTGAAAACAGCGCCACCTGGTACTTGAGCCAGATCTTGCCGAAGACCGGCATTCTTACGCGAAATCCGTCTACAAAATCGCGGCCGCGCTCGGTGATGGAGAACCGGTAAAACGCCGTGAACCCTGTCAAAAGCCCCAACAGCAGATAGGCGACGTTGTGCTGCATCCACTTGCCGAAGGCCAGCAGTCCCATGGTCATGGCCGGCAGCTTGGAGCCCATCTGGTCGTAAAGCGAGGCAAACTGGGGCACCACGACGGTGAACATGAAGGTCATGAGGCCGCACACCAGCGTCAGCAGGACACCCGGATAGATGAGCGATCCGACGAGCTTTTTGCGCAGCGTGAGCGAGACGCGCTGGAAGCTCACGTACCGCTCCAGAACTTCCTGCAGATTGCCGGAGCGCTCGCCGGCCAGCAGCGTGGTGGTGTACATGACCGGGAATCCGCCCTGCGCGTCGAAGGCATTCGAAAGCGACTCGCCCGTTTTCACCCGGGCCGACACGTTATCGAGCTGACCTGAAAACAGGGCGTTCTTCTGGATCTTCCCGAGCATTTCGAGCGAACTCAAAATGGGCAGGCCGGCGCGGATGAGCGTCAGGAACTGCTGGTTGAAGATCAGGAAGGGTTCGAGCTTGACCTTTCTGCGCCGGCCCAGGCCTCCGCGGGCCTTGACCGAATATACGTGATAGCCGGCGTGGGCAAACCGCGTGCGCAGTTCATCGGCTGAGGCCGCAGTGTGCACCTGCTCCAGCACCCGGCCACGCTCATCGGCCAATTTGATGACGAACTCTGCCATTGCTTTACTTGCCTTGCGGGGGCTGCCGCGGCGAACGAGAGACGGATTCGCGCACCCCTGCCTTACTCCTCAAGGGTAACAGTTGGTCAACAAGATAGACGAAGGACAGAACCAGGACGCTCGCAAAGACTCCGCCAATGAGACTGCCGGTCGCGGTACCATCCAGGAATGCAATTCGTCCTGGCCCATCTTCGGCTGATTGTGGGGATCTCAGCGGATTTACTGACATTTGCCGGCGGGCTGATTCTGGCGCGGGACGGGTTTCAGCGACTGAAGGATTTGCACGAAAGCAAGATCGACGATCGTTTCCGCAAGCAGTTTCCCAATCTGAACATGGTGGATGCAGAAAAGCGGCGGGCCCGGGTATCAGTGCGCTGGGCCTGGCGAGGGATGATTCTGATCGCCCTGGGTTTTGTGTTGGAGATTATTTCGCGGTGCCTGGAGGGCGGATAGAGTGGAGGACCGGCTCATATGGCGGAATTGCGGAAATTCCTCCATTCCGGTAAACTAATCAGAGGCAAAGGAGGGAGCCGTGGCTCAAGCCAAGGTGAAAACCAAGCTGTTGAACAACGCAAAGGGCAAAACCGCGGAACCGGTCGTGGCCGCCTTCAAGCTGCCCATCGGGAATAAGCGCCAGGTGACCATCCCCAGCAAGGCCATGGAGCTACTGTCTCTCGAGCAAGGTGACGATCTGCTTCTTGAGATCGCCGGCGACTATGCAGTGCTGCATCCCGCGGTAAGCGTGCCCCGGCACGAACTGCCTGAGAAGCTTTGGAAGAAGTTTGCCGCGCGGCGCGGGGCTAAGCCTACGGATATTCCGCTGAAGACCCTGCTGGAGGAGATCGGCTATCGGCCCAAGAAACCGGAGCAGAATCGCGAGGAAAAGCTGCGTCAAGAACAAGAAGCCGAGAACGCCCGCATGGCCAAGCTTTATCGCGAGCATGTGCTCGGCGAAAAGCCCGTGGAGGGATTAGTCGGCCTCGATTCGATCCGTCCCGTATCAAGCCCCCGATCCTCGAAAAGCGCATTCAAGCTGCGACCAGTGCGAGCGGGCGCGGGTAGCGGCAATTCGTAGATGAGGCCTGCGAGTGAGCGCCTGCCGCCGGAATATGTGGCATGGCACCGAGCTTTCGCCATGCTACGATGGCTCGCATGGCGATCAGGCGCAAAAGAACTCGCAAGCGGGGTATCGCTTGCCAAATCGACGCCGATGCCGCGGTAGAAGAAGAGATACTGAACTGCCGTCAAGACGTTCGCCAGCAGATCGGCGAGTTTCTTGAGGAGTTGCAGTGGAATCCGCTGCCTGCAGGACGCAAAGCCAAAACCGAGAATTCGTTTTACATCCAATTGCCCTGCGGAATCTTCGTGGGCTGGGAGGTCATTGGCGACCTTCTCCACATTGCACTTCATGGGCCTGACGAAAATGCGTTGGTGCGCATTCTTGGCATAGGCTGGGAAAGCGGAGTTACTGAATGAATTATTCCGCGCGCGTGCCGCACGCGAAGCACGCTTGATGGGACCAGGGTAAGGGAGGGGCCACTCAAATGGGTACAGCCGGATGGTGGAAAGCTAGGAGCGGAATTGCAGCGGCAAGGGCGAAGCGCCTGAGCCGCCGCGCGTGGCTTGCTGTTCTGATTCTGGTTACGGCCGGCGCCACGGCAGGAGTCCTGCTGGCTGTTCATGCCCGTCCTTCCGCTGCTCCGGTAACGCCGTACCCGCACGATCTGGCGCAGGTGAGCTTTGCGGTTGCGGGAGACGTGATTCCACACGAGCCGGTAAGAGCTGCCGCGGCAGCAGCGGGCGAGGGCGAGGCCGGCTGGGCTGCGCTCTTCTCCAACGTTGCCGACGTCTTTGAGTCCGCCGACTTCGGTTTCGTCAACCTCGAGACGCCGATTGCGCCCAACCACTCCCACGGAACAAAGGCATTCCTCTTCAACGCGCCCGTCGAACTGCCGCAAGCGCTGAAGGCATCGGGCATCAAGATTGTTTCATTCGCCAATAATCATGTCTTCGACCAGGGGTGGGCCGGGTTTGCCGAGTCGCGCGATCATCTGCGCGAAACCGGCCTGCTGATGGCCGGAACCAGCGACAACGCCGCCACCGCATGGCAGCCGGTGATCACCGAGGCCAACGGCATCAAAGTGGGTTGGCTGGGCATGACGCGGTGGCTGAACGGAAACCGCAACCCTGAGGATCCCGCGCAGCCTCACGTCAACTTCTTCCCTTATCCCAACGACTCGGGCGGCGCGCCCGGAGCAGACGAAGCCCAGGTTCTTGAAGCGGTGAAAGCCGCCCGCGCCCAGTGCGACCTGCTGGTCATCTCGATTCACTGGGGCGTGGAGTACGCCACCATGCCGCGACCCGAAGACATGGACCTGGCCCACAAGATGCTCGACGCAGGTGCAACGGTGATTGTGGGCGCACACCCGCACGTGTTGCAGCCCGTGGAGACTTACAAGACACAGGACGGCCGCGACACGGTCATTTTTTACTCGCTGGGGAACTTTCTTTCCAACCAGTCGCGCAGTTACGTCGACGGGCTCAATCCCGACTCGAACGGCGAGCCGCGGGACGAACTGATCGGCCTCTTTTCGGCCATTCGCCGCGACTACGGACCGGGAGGAGTGCGCGTGGAGCTTGGCCACGTGGGCATTCTGCCGGTGTGGGAAGACAACAACCGCAACGAGATGGCCATGGGACGCGCAAAGACGGCGGTGATCAAGCCGGTGCTGATCGATCGGGAGATACCGGCGGTGCAAGCGAAGCTGGATGAGTTGAGTAAGCAGGCCGCACCGCCGGCTCCGCCTGAAGGGACTGCGGCCGCTAAGACGGTGCAAGCATCGGCAAGCGCTGGACTCACGCCCGAACAGAAGAAGCAGTTCATCGAGCTGACCAGCCGTCTGAAGCTGCTCACCGATCGCCGCGCACAAATCCTGGCACGGACGGGAGACGAATATGTGACCGCGCCGCCGAAGTTGCCGGTCAAACCTTGATATTTGACCGCGGCGCAGCCCTTGACTGCCACGCCATAATGGATTGAGACGTGACGATGCCAACCCAGTCGACCGAGCCGCAAGCGACGACAAAGAGCCGCAGCAGCCTGAATTTCCTGCTTGAGCTGGCTCTCATTCCCGTTGCTGTTGGCGTGGCCGCGGTTGCGGTTCCGCTCAGCTTTGTCCCGCGCTGGCTGCAGAAGCATCGCGAGGGCTCGTTCCGAGCGCTCCTCAAGAGCCGGGGACGCCTTATCAACTGGCAGGAGTTCCTGCGCTCGATGCGCGAGAACGGCGGCACGTGCATCGAAGAAAAGTTCTCACCCAAGGGGCCGGTACGCTTCTGGTGGACGCCGGAGAACGTGTTTGCGGAATCTCCTCACGAGATCATCGACTGGTTCACGATGCGCAAGGGGCGGCGAGGCGCATCGTTCGTCGGCTGGTGCCGCGAGCGGTACACCAACGCCGATACTGGCAAAGCTGTGCTCGTGGATGCGGCCTTCGTTCCCCGCCGCGAAATCTATGCGCTCTGGGCCCAGTGCCGTTCCGAGTCGGGGCCGACGCGCTGGGTGGAAGTGGCACCGCCTGAGATTCTGCCGCGCGGACCTGGAGCAGTCAACGCAGATGCGACGGGAGCCGCAAAATACAGCCAGTAGCCAATAGCAATGAACTACACGCTACCGGCACTCTTGCTCCCTTGTTCCCTTGTTCCCTCGGTCCCTCGGCCCCTTGTTATTAGTACCCGTTGGCTACCAGCCACTCGGCGGTCAGGTCCATCTCCGGCTTGGCCTGGATCTGCATGGCGGCAAGTTTGACCAGCACGTCGGCCTCCACGTTTACCGGATCGCCCACATGCAGCGCGTGCAGGTTCGTCCGCCAGTAGGTGAGGGGCAGAATGGCGATGGTGATCTGCTCGCCGTCAAAACCGGCGATCGTCAGGCTGATGCCTTCAACCGCGACCGACCCCTTGTGCACCATCCATTGCCGCACGTTTTCGGGCACGCGCACTCGCAATGTCCAGTCGGTGGTCTTGCGGTCGAACTCGGGACTCGATTCGGGAATCACGGGGTCGAGGGCGGTCATCACTCCGGCCCCGTCAACGTGGCCCTGCACGACGTGGCCGCCGAGCGGACTTCCAGCCGCGGTGGGCAGTTCCAGGTTCACCTTCGCGCCCGGCTTCAGGCTTCCGAGTGAAGTCCGGTCAAGCGTTTCCCGGGCCAGGTCGGCATGGAAGTACTTCGGATCGACGTCGAGCGCGGTCAAACACACTCCGGAAACCGCCAGCGAGTCGCCCTCGCGCAAGCGATCGGCGATTCCCGGAGCCTCGACAGTGATGCGCCGAACGCCGCCGCGGTCGACCAGGCTCACCAGAGTTCCGGTCTGCTCAATGATTCCTGTGAACATGGCTCCATTTTACGGGCGGCGAGTGGGTAGTTGTTCTTGATGCCCGAGGGGCGAAGCGGCGCTGGAGGTGACGGGGTTGGCGCAGGGCATGGTTACTCGTCGCGGAGGGCCTGGATGGGGTCGACGCGGAGGGCGCGGCGGGCCGGAGCGGCGAGGGCAATGAAGGAGACCGCGAGAAGCAGCGCCGAGACAGTGACGAAGGCGAGCGGATCGAGCGCGGATACCTGATAGAGCATGGAGCTCATGGCCCGTCCGAGGAACACAGCGAGAGCTGCGCCAAAAACCAAGCCGGCCAGCGCCAGCTTGAGTCCGTCGCGCAAAACGTCCATGAAGATGGTTGAGCGCTGCGCGCCGACCGCGACACGGATGCCGATCTCGCGGGTGCGGCGAGTGACCGAGTAGGCGGTCACTCCATAGAGTCCGACCGCCGTAAGTAAGAGCGCCAGCAGTCCCAAAGATGCTGTGAGCCATGCGGCCATACGGTTGGAGTAGGTGGCCAACTGCATGTGGTCGGTAAGAGCTTCGGTGGACATGATGAGCGTCTTCGAGTCTACTTCGCGAACGGCTCTGCGCGCGGCGTTGACCAAAGCGGCGGGGTTGCCGGCGGTGGTGACGATGACTATGACTTCAGACCATTGGTTCTGCGTAAAAGGCAGATAGAGAAATGGCTGGGGAGTCTCGGTTACGTCACTGTAGCGGCCGTCGCGCGCTACGCCGACGATCTCAACGTCGACGGGCTTGTCATTGCCGAGGCGGATGTGCCGACCGACGGCCTCTTCAGTGCCAAAGAGTTTTTTTGCAAGGGTCTGGTTGAGAATGGCTACGCGCTGGCCGGCGGAGGTGTCGCGGCTGTCGAAAGTGCGGCCGCGCATAAGCGAAACGCCCATGACGCGGAAGTAGGCATCGTCAACAATATTGAACCAGACACGCGTTCCTGCTGTGGGTGAAGGGGTCTCTCCCGGCGCGAGCACAGTTTGCGTGGCGCCGCCGCCATTTTCAGGGAGTGGCACGACGCGAGCGACGCTTGCATCGTTGACTCCGGGCAGGGCTTTCATGCGGGCGGCGAGCTCTCCGTAGAGGATTTGCTGTTGCGGGCCCTGGCGATCGACTGCGATGTTGACGAGCAAAGCATTTTGCGCGCGCTTGAAACCGAGATCCATAGCTTCGACGTGGATGAGGGTGCGCACCAGCAACGCGGTTGCAACCAGCAGCGCCATGGAGACAGAGAGCTGGGTGACAACGAATATCTTGCGCACCGGCATCTTGAGCCGGCCGGTTGGCGCGAGGCGAGCGCGCGCCGCTTCAAGCGGAGAGACGTGGCTGGAGAGGATGGCGGGAAGCAGTCCGCAGAGGAGAACGGATAAGAGTCCCGCGGCGATGGTGAAGGAGAGTACGCGAATGTCGATGCGGAGGTCGAAGCCGATGGGGAAACCAATGTCGGGAATGAGCCTGGGCACGAGCGCGATGAGCCTGTTGCCGAGAAAAACAGCGCCGGCGATGCTGACCACAGCAAGCAGGCAGTACTCGGTAACGAGCTGGCGCAGGAGTTGCGCGCGCGAGGCTCCGAGGGCGACGCGGGTGGAGATTTCGTGGCGCCGCGCATCGCCCAGCGCGAGTAACAAATTGACGATGTTGGTGCAGGCGATGAGCAGGACGGCGAGAGCGATGCCGAGCAGCAGCGTGCTGAGCAGCTTAATTTGCCGGTCAACGGAGTCGGACTCCCACTGGGCGGAGAAGGTGCGTCCGTTGTTGGCCTCGGGATACGCCGCCGCGAGCTGGAGCCCGGCGGCGCTGAGCTGTTCACGCGCTTGACTGAGTGTGGCTCCGGGGCGAAGGCGCGCGTAGAGATCGAAGTCGCGGATGGTGCGCGGCGAGTTCTGCGCATCCGGGTCCCAGGCGACCCAGCCGGCGCGGGAGACGTAGACCTGGGGATCGATCATACGATCGGTGCCGCGAAATCCCGGCGCCAGTACGCCGACGATGTGCACGAACCCGTGAGAGACTTTGACCGTTGAGCCGACCACGGCGGGATTGCCGGCAAAGACACTCTTCCAGGCGGAGTAGCCAAGCATCATGACCGGGGTTTCAGCGTGCAGCATCTCCTGCCGGCTGGGCAGGCGGCCAAGCCAGGCATGCGCACCCATGAAGTCGAAATAATTTTCGCTGACCACGCGGGCCATCAGCAGTTTGAGGCCGTCACCCTGATCGATGACGACGCCGCGGCCGCTCGTGGCTGCAACATCAGAGAATGCCGGGACGCGCTGGCGGAGGTCTTCGAATTCTCGAAAAGAAGAGCCGGTGTCGCCGCTCTCGGATTCGGCGGTGGCGTGCTCTTTGACGCTCTGGACGACGATCAGGTGCGAGGGATCGGCGATCTGCAGGGGTCGCAGCCAGACGCCGTCGACCAGGCTAAAGATGGCGGTGTTGGCTCCGATGCCGAGGGTGAGGGTTACGACGGCGGCCAGAGTGAGGCCGGGGGCGTGCAGGAACTTGCGGAGTCCGAAACGAATATCGCGTAAGAACAACAGCATAATGCTGCCTCTTTCTACGCCCAGTCCTTTGGCGCGACCTGTGCGTACGATCACCAAAGTACGGGCGCAACAAAGTACGCGCGCACCAGGGCACGGGCAACGAGCACTCCTGCCACCCGGCTCACGAAGAACCGGATGGCAGGGTTCACGAGTCAGGAGGGACTCTGGCTAAGGGGATTGCAGGCCAAGGTCCAAAGTGCAGAGATTGAAAACAAAGAGATTATGGTTTTCGTGGGGTAGCTTAATGTTCGCGGGCGAGACGGGATGTGCGGATTCGAACAGGGAACAGGGATGAGGGGGCGGTTGTGGCGGAAGAATTGACTCGTGGTCGACCCGATAATTCATTGCGTGCCGCGCCGGGTTCAGGCAGTTTCAGGACATGAGACCGAGAGGGTGGAAGGATTGGTTGATGTCTTCATCGACGGCGAGGTCGTTGCAGCATAGGCGCAGATGGTTTTGGTTCAATTTGCGCAGCCACAAGTGAACGACTGTAGCGATGACGACGGCCACACCAAGATTGCGAATGTCGCGTTCCATCCAGATAGCGCAGCCGGCCGACAAAAACATGATGATCGGCAGCGCCGTGAAGTAGCCGAGGACGGTCAGCGCCAAGTTGCTTTGTTGCCTGGCGGGGGCTCCAGTGAAAGGGACCGTTTCGTTGCGCAGAAAGAGGATGTCGGTGAGCAGAATGCAGAAAACGAAGGCGAGCACGACTTGCGCGGCGGTTGAGAGTCCGGTTTTGACTTCGGGCGGCGCATAGATGCGGAGCAGTCCAAGCAAGGCGAGAGTGGCGGCGAGGCTGGCGAGCAGCGCCCAGCGCTTTGCGGCCGCGGCCCGTTCGAGTGCGGTGGCAAAGAGAGGCGGTTCGCCATGGATCATGCGCCAGATCCACGCGCCCTGGCGATTGCCGGCCGATGTGAACGAGGTGCGCAGGCCGGCGACGATCCAGTAGGCGGTGAGGCCGATGGAGGCACGCAGGCCGTCAGGGTCGATGGTGAAGTGGAGCTGTTGATGGCTGACGCGAAGACGGAACACGGTGGCGGCGACCCAGGAGAGGCCGACACCGCCGTAGAGCACGAGGTAGACGCGGTATCGCGGGACGCGCAACATGGTTTGGCCGATGAAGTGGAAGACGGCACGGCCAACGGGCGTGCGGGCCACGATTGCGACGAGCGGCGCGAAGAGGGCGCTGAAGAGCCGGATTTGCGAGGAGCGAGCACTAGAGCCCACGAGCAACTGGGAGGTCCGGCGCAGGTAGGCGATGGGATAGGCGACGATGACGAGGGTGACGGCTGCAAGCAGCGCGAGAACTCCGCATCGGGACAGGTTGGTGAAGATGGGTTGAGCGGCGGGGCCATCGAGAATGCGCTGATAGATGCCGAGAAACCAGTAGGGCGGGAAGAGGAAAATATTCTTGTTGCCCGAAAGCAGAAGGTCTCGAGTGAAGCCTGAAAGGACGGGAAAGAAGAGCAGGAGTACGGTGAATGCGGTGACGGCAATTCCCTGCGCGGCGAGGGCGAAGCGGCGAAAGATACGCTCGCCGAATAGCGCGAGAACGATACTTTGCACGCCCAGGACCAGGGCCGCAGCAAAGAGCCCTGCAGACAGGACCGATGCAATATGGGCAAGCATCAGCCGCGGCAGGTTGGGTGGATCGGTGGCCGCAGGCAGAACCAACGGCGCCAGACAGCTGGTATCGACGAGGAATCCTGCAACCAGAATTGCGATGGCGGCGACGCGCGCTGAGAACAAGCGCAGCGCCGGTATGGGCAGCGGGGTGAGAACGAAAAGGTCGATGAGGTCGGGGAAAAAGAGGTCCCACTCAAAGACGGTGGCGATGCCGAGAACAGCAAACGAGTAGACCACGAAGAAGAAGTGGTGATTGGCCTGAACCCAGTAGGGCGGCGGTCCGGTCGACGCCTGGTGGCGCATCGTATCTGCAATCAACGGGTGATAGACAGGCCACAAGTAGATTGCGACCAGGAGCGGCGGAAGCCCCGCGGCGAACGCGATCTGTACGAGCCTGGTTTTGGCGTCGCCATCGGGAGATGCGGTTTCGTGATTGAAGAAGCGGGCCAGGAAGTGGCGCACCAGATGCGCGAACTGGCTGCGCTCGGGCGGAATGAGTTCGCCGAGAAGGGCCTGTGCGCCGAGCGACTGCACTTCAGGGCCCGACATCGTGAGCAATCGCTGGAAAGAATCACGCATGGTTGTTCTCGATCACCGCAACGATGTCGCGCGCGATGTGGCGGGTTTCCTGCTGCTCGACGAGCTGGGCAAATACGCTCTCGAGGTTGGGCAGGCTGGTGAGCTTGAACAATTCAGAGGGCTGTGCATCGGCGAGCACCCGGCCTTTGGCGATGACGATGACGCGACTGCAGACCTGCTCGACGGTTTCGAGGACGTGCGAGATATAAAGAACGGCCTTTCCCTGCTCGGCGAGCATTTCAAGGAGATCTTTGAAAAGGCGGGCGGAGATGACATCGAGGCCGGAGAGCGGCTCGTCGAAGATGAGCAGGCGGGGATTGTGGAGCAGCGCGGCGGCCAGCAGGACGCGCTGGCGCATGCCCTTGGAGTACGTGGACAAAGGCGAATGCTGCCACGATTCGAGCTCGAGGAGACGCAGGAGTTCCGCCGCGCGCGCACGGAGGAGCTTTTCACCGATGCCGCGCAGGCGGCCGACTAATTGAAGGTACTCGAGTCCGGAGAGGTAGGTGTAAAGGTGCGCTTCTTCGGGCACGTAACCGAGCAGGCTGCGATAGGCGGGCAGATTGTCGCGGATGTCGCGGCCCTCGAAGAGCACGCGGCCATCGTCGGGACGCAGCATGCCGGTAATCATCTTGACGGTGGTGGATTTGCCGGCGCCGTTGGGTCCGAGAAAGCCGACGATCTCGCCGGCGGCGACGGTGAAACTCACGTCCTGAACGGCGGGAATGCTTCGATAGCTGCGATAGAGGCCCTGCGCCTGAAGCATGGGGAGCTCCTTTCAGAAGCATCTTCTACCCTATGTAGTATTTCACATAGCTACTTGTCAAGTAGATTTCTACATAGGTACAATTCTCGCATGGCTGGGGAGACCAAGCTTTCGCACACGGCGGCGCTGATTCTTCAGGCGATCAACGCGGGCAGCATGTACGGCTTCAACCTGATGGAGATGACCGGCCTGCCCAGCGGGACGGTGTATCCGGCGCTGCGGCGGCTGGAGCGGGATGAGCTGATCCGCTCGCAGTGGGAACGGCAGGCGATTGCCGATGCCGAGCAGCGGCCACCGCGCAAGTACTACAAGCTGACCGCTGCGGGAAGGTTGACGCTTGAGGGTGCGCGCAAACGATATCCGCTTCTGGAGCGGTTGATTCCGCCGGAGGAGGTGAAGTCGCACGCATGATGCGCTCTCTGCTCAAGAACTTCTTTTATGGTACGCAGCGCGGGCTGCTGGGCAGCGCGGCGCTGATGGTGGCGCGCGAACGGCGCAGCGACTGGTTGAAGGAGTGGAGCGGCGAACTGTGGCATGTGCGTTATGAGACGGCGCGAAGAGCGGAGCCGTGGCTGAGCGTGGAGGCCGAGCGGGTCAGGTTCTGCCTGGGAGCATTTGCCGATGCGTGGTGTCTGCGCGGCAGTTTCTCCATACGGATCAAGCTACGACATCGCCCGGCACTCGACTGCATTTTGTGGCTGGCCTGCGCGTTGTGCGTGTGCGCCGCGGTGGCGCGCAGCCTGCCCGGCGTGCGCGCTGAAGAAGATTCGACTCGATACCGGGTGCGGCCCGGGCTGATCTTGATTCAGGACGCCGGCTCGTCGAGCCTCCCGATTGCGGCGGTTTCGCCGGAGGAGTTTCGCGACTGGCAAACGACCAGGCAGCGGTTTTTCGATGGTATTGCTTACTATCGCAACGCGCTTGAACCTGTAGCTGTCGAGGGCGGCGGAACAGAGATGATGCAGGTGGCGCGTGTAAGCCCGAACTTTTTTGCGGTGCTGGGCACGCCACTGCTTTTGCGGGAGAAGCAGGCCACCGAGGCGGGTGCTGCGCCGGAAGCTGTGCTCAGCTACGAGATGTGGGTGCGCGATTTTGGCGCGAATCCGGCAGCGGTGGGGCACGTTCTGAGAATTGGCGACGAGACGCTGCGGATTGCGGGCGTGGCGCCGTCGAGTTCGTTGCCGTTGCCCGGCGAACCGGCGATGTGGGTGCTTGGCACGAGCGCGTATCGAGGGCATGACGGCGATACAGACGGATTTGTGATCGCTCACTTGTCGCATCGTGGGCAGGTTGCTTTCGCCGCCCATGGCGATCACATCCCGGTTGCGGTTGGGGGCGACGATCCGGACCAGGCGATGCTGGTGGGTGTGGCGCTGGCGGATGCAGGCGAAGGGCCAGGCGCGCTGGGCGGTTTTGCAATTTTTCTGGCGATTCTGGCGCTGCCGGCAGTCGTGTCAGTTTCGCTGGGCGAATCGAACTTCAGCGCATTCCGGCCTTCGTGGAAGAGGCAGTGCGTGCGCTGGCTTTTTCTGGTGGCGAAGATGGGGCTGGTGATCAGCATCGCTTTTTACGCTTCGATGGCACTGGCCTACGGATTCACGAGCGCGTATTCGCCTACGGCTGAGTTTGCGCAGTTTGCGACGGGATTTGCATTCAGCCTTCTGGGACTGCGGTGGGCGCTGTTCGACCAGAGGCACCGCTGCCCGGTTTGCCTGCGCCACGTCACCAATCCGACGAGGGTAGGGCTGGCGTCGCAGACCTTTCTCGGTTGGAACGGGACTGAGATGTTCTGCGCTGGAGGCCACACGCTGCTGCACGTTCCGGCGTTGCCGACGAGCTGGTTTGCGGTTCCGCGGTGGGTGTATCTGGATTCGTCGTGGGGATTCTTGTTTACGCCGTAAAGACAGGGAGCAAGGGAACGAGGGAGCGAGGGAACAAGGGAGCGAGGGAACGAGGGAGCGAGGGAGCGAGGGAGCGAGGGAACGAGGGAGCGAGGGAGCGAGGGAGCGAGGGAACGAGGGAGCGAGGGAGCGAGGGAGCAAGGGAGCGAGGGAGCGAGGGAGCGAGGGAACGAGGGAGCGAGGGAGCAAGGGAACGAGGGAGCAAGGGAACTAGAAATCTGAGATCAAGAAGACGAGAAGGGCGAGCCGTTAAGCTCGCCCTTTGTTTTGGGGATTGCCGCGTGCATAGAAATCTGGAAGAGGGCTGAATCAGAGGACCGTAGTTCTTGGATCGTCCCCCGTGATTTGCAGTCGTAAATAGTGCGAACAGGGACAGGCTAGCGGGGTGTGGACGATAAGTACAATCGATTGTTACTAATGTGACGATTGACTGGGGCTATGATAAAGGTAGACAGTGGAGACGCTGTCCGAAGAGCCGGGCCGGAGTCCGGCGCAAGGAATTTGGGCTATGAACCTGCAGGAATTGCGATACCTTTGTGCGGTTGCCGAGCACCGGCATTTTGGGCGGGCAGCGGAGGCGTGCAACGTGAGCCAGCCGACGCTGTCAAGCCAGATCAAGAAGCTTGAGGACGAGCTGGGCGTAACGCTGCTGGAGCGGACCAACAAGCGCGTGGACCTGACCCCGGTGGGCGCGCAGATACTGGCGCATGCACAGCGGGCGCTGGCCGAGGCCGGAGAGATGGAGGCGGTGGCGCAGGCGGCGCGCGATCCGCTGGTGGGTCCGCTGAAGCTGGGGGTGATCCCAACGCTGGCTCCGTACCTGATGCCGCTGATTCTGAAGCCGCTGCGGCAGGCGTATCCGGGGCTGACGGTGGAGCTGTGGGAGGACCAGACGCGGTGGCTGATTGACGGGCTGAGGAACCACCGGCTGGATGCGGCGCTGCTGGCTACTCCGCCTGAATCGCCGGAGATTACGGATCTGAAGCTATTCGAGGAGCCATTGCTGGCGGCGCTGCCGCGGCATCACAAACTGGCCAAAGCGGCAAAGGTAGATGAAGAGGCGCTGGCCGAGGAGTTGCTGGTGCTGGCCGACGGGAACTGCCTGGCGAGCCAGGCGCTGGAGGCATGCGGAGCGCGCGCGGCGAGGGCGGGGATGGCTGCATCGATGCAGGCTTCGACGCTGGAGACGCTGGTGAACCTGGTGGCGGCCGGTTACGGAGCGACGCTGCTTCCGGCCCTCGCCGGCGATTCGTTTCGGAGGCGGGAGATTGTGATGCGGCCGCTGCTGGGCGGGTCGAGCCGGACGATCAGGCTGGCGAGCCGGCCGGGGTTTCCACGGCCGCAGGCGCTGAGGGCACTGGAGAAAGTGATCAGGAAGGCGGTAGGGGCTTTGGCGCGGTGAGCTGCCTGAAGGCGAAACCTACGGCGTAAAGAGCGTGGCGATTCTCGCCAGTACTTCGTCGATGATCGAGGACGGAACTGATTCCAGCAAGCGGGCGCTGCGCGCAGCGAAATCGAGCGGGCGCGGCTGATCGCAGCGAATCACGCCAGAGGTTCTGGTGCCTGCTCCGGAGAGCGACACGGCAAAGCCGCGCGTTCGCGCGAAGGCTCCGCCTGTGGTGATGGGAACAACTATCGGAGTGCCGGTGACAGTACTGAACGCGTCAGGCGAAACGATGAGCACGGGGCGAGTCCCCTGCTGCTCGTGGCCTTTGGTGGGGTCGAGGGAAACGAGGTAGATCTCGCCGCGCTTCACAACAGTTCTCGCCCGGCGGGCGGAGCATCGAGCCATTCACGATCCTCGCCGGCGATGGGGGCTTTCGGGTCGCATTCCGCAAGCAGATCCTCGAGCTTGTAACGCGGCCGTTGAGCCGATTCCACCACCAGCCGATCTCCATCGATGGCTAATCCGACCGTGGTCCCGGCGCGGAGGCGGAGCATCTCGAGGACAGCAGGTGGGATGGCCATCATGACCGATCCACCGACCTTGCGAAGAGTGGTTGTGAGCATTGTGTTTCGCTCTTGAAATTATTATATTTTAATATAACAAGCGAGACCTTCACTTGTTATCTAATTCTGGACCCCCTTATCCACAAAGGTGCCTTTTTCAGGCGTTGACCGCGCGTTTCGGGGTCCGTAGAGTCAGTATTCGAAGGGGAATTTGTGTGCCTGCGAGGCTGCGGGCAGGGAGATTTGCAGGCGAAGACACGCGAATTCCTTGAGCCCCATGGAACTGGAGTGAAAATGCTGAAACTGAAGAAGATTCACATCCTCGGCTTCAAGAGCTTCTGCGACCGGACAGAGTTGACGGTGGCGGGGACGGGGATAGCGGTCGTGGTGGGGCCGAACGGGTGCGGCAAGTCGAACATCTTTGACGGGGTGAGCTGGGTGCTGGGCGAGCAGAGCGCCAAGAGTCTGCGCGGCACCCACATGCAGGACGTGATCTTTGCCGGGACGCGGGAGCGCAAGCCGCTGGGTATGGCGGAGGTGAGCCTGACGCTGGTTGATCCGGAGGCGTATGAGGGGCCGATTCCGGTTGAACCCGAGGTGGTGGTGGACCACGAGGGCCCTGAGGACTGGGACGAGGAAGAGTTACGCAAGCAGCGGGCGGCGGAAGCCGAGGAGATTGCGGCCACGGAGCAACCGGGACTGGTGACCGAGCAGAGCGCGGCTGAACATGATGCGAACGGAGCGGAAGCCACCGGGGGCCCGGACCAGGCCCCAAGCGCTGCTCCAGCGCAGCAGGGACCGCAGCCAACAGTAGTGCTGACGGTCAGGCGCCGCAAATTTCACTCGACGCCGCGCAAGGGCGAAGTGGTGATTACGCGGCGGCTGTTCAGGACGGGCGAGAGCGAGTACCTGCTGAATGGAAAGCTGTGCCGGCTGCGCGATATCCAGGACATCTTCATGGGCACGGGGCTGGGGCCGGAGAGCTACGCGATCATCGGGCAGGAGCGGATTGGGCAACTGCTGAGCGCGAAGCCGCTGGACCGGCGCACGATTATCGAAGAGGCGGCGGGGGTAACGCGCTTCAAGACGAAGAAGCGGCTGGCGGAGCTTCGGCTTGAAAGCGCGAAGCAGAACCTGGCACGCGTGGACGACATTTTTGAAGAAGTGACGCGGCAGATGAACAGCCTGAAACGGCAGGCTGCGAAGGCCGAGCGGTTTGCAGCGGTGCGCGAGGAGTTGCGTGGAAAATTGCGCGTGGTGCTGGCCAGCCGGATGGCAACGATGGATGCCGAACAGCAGGCGATGGAGCAGCAGATCGCCGCCTTGACCGAGAAGATCAACGTGTCGGCTGAGGAGATAGCGACGCTGGAGACGAGCCAGCATACGCTGACCGAGCGCGGCTACGAACTGGACAGCGAAGGGCAGAACGCACAGACGCGGGCCAATGAGGCAGCGGTCGAGCTGGAACGCGCGATTGAGCGCGAGCGCAGCAACACTGAGCGCGTGGCCGAGCTGGAGGCGCGGGTTGCGGCTGCGGGTGCGGAGCTGGAACAGACCAGGCAGCAGCTGAGCGGGATAACTGAAGAGCGCGCGCAGCAGAAGCAGTTTCTTGAGACTGCCGCGGGCGAGGCCCGAGAGTTCAGGCAGAAGGTAGAAGGGCGTCAGCAGGAGGCAAGGGCTGCGGCGGACGAGGTGTTTACGGCGGAGAGGACTCTCGAGAGCAATCGGCGGCACGCGATGCATTTGCTGACGATGGCCGGCAATGCGCGCAACCACACGGCGCAGGGCGAAGAGAGTCTGGCGGCGCTGGAGCGCGAGGCAGAGCGGCTGCAGACCGAGATGGCGCAGGCGCGCACGGAGCTGGAGAGCCTGGGCGTGGATACGGGACAAGCGCGCTTCAAGTTTGAGGGCGCGGGCGACGCGCTGAAGAGGCTGGAGGGCGAGATTAATGCGGTGCGCGAAGAGTTGAACACGCACCGCACGGATGAAAATGCGAAGCGGTCGCTGGCCAACCAGTTGCGCAGCGAACAGGCTGCGGCGGCGGGAAGGCGCGACAGCCTGCAGGCGCTGATCCGCAATCATGGTTACTCGACAGACTCGGTGCGCAAGCTGCTCAAGCCGGGAGCGCTGGGGCAGAACATGGCGCCGGTGGGCACGCTGGCCGATTTTCTTGAAGTGAGCAATGAGCACGAAGGCGTGGTGGATGAGTTTCTGCGCGAAGAACTGAACTACGTTGTGGTAGAGAGCTGGGGAGCGGCCGAACAGGGCGTGGAGCTGCTGAAGACGAGCGACGGACGCGCAACATTCCTGATTCACAACGACGCGCAGGGCTTGCTGTTTGAAGATCACAGGAACGTGATTCACGAGCCCGGCCTGACGCCGCTGCGCGATGCAATCAAGGTGCTGAACGGATTCAGCAAGTCGCTGGAGACGATTCTGCCGAAGATCAAGTACGGGTACCTGGTGGACGAGGGCGTGGACGCGCAGCAACTGGCGGCGCGATATGGGCACGCTTATTTTTTGACGCGCGCGGGCGAATGCTTCCACAACTCGACGGTAACGGGCGGCAAGCCGGCGAGCGAAGGTCCGCTGGCGCTGAAGCGGGATTTGCGCGAGACGGAGAGCCGGCTCGACCGATTGGGAACGGCGATGGCGCAGGCAGAGGGCGAGGCGATGGCGCTGACCCGCGAGATTGAGCGGCTGAGTGCGCAGCTTGAGAGCCTGAACGCAGAACGGCGGCAGGTGGAAAGCGAAAGCGCGAACCTGGGCGCGGCGCTGAAGCAGATGGAGAGCGAGGCACAGCGGATCGAACGGCGGCTGGAAGACTGGACGGTGCAGGCCGCGCGCAACAAGGATGCGTGCGAGTTGAAACGGAAGTCGATCGAGATCAACCGCGCGGAGATGACGCGGCTGGAGAGCGAGCACGCGCAGGCCGAAGCCGGATTGGAGGCGCTGCAGTCGGAGTTGGACACGCTGAGGCAGAAGCGCGAACTGGTACAGCAGGAAGCGGCGCAATTGACTGCGGAGCTGGCCGGACTGGAAGAGCGCAGACGCGGAGCGGAAGCGGCGTTCCAGCGCATCGATCGTCTGCACAACGATCTGGAGCGGCGGGTGCTGGGGATTGAGCAGCAGCGGGCCGGCGCGATTGCCGAACGTGAGCAGCGCACGAACGAGAATGCCGAGCTGGCGGCGCGGCAAAAAGAACTGGCTGAGGTGCGGGCCGAAGCGCTGGCCACTGCGCAACATGTGGCAGCGCAGGCGCACACGCTAAGGCAGCAACTGGCCGAGATGGAAACGCAACTGAAGTCCGGGCGCACGGCTTTGGATGAGGTGCGCGAGCAGCGTGCGGCAAGGTCGGCAGAGCTGGCCAAGCTGCAGTCGGACCTCGAGCATCTTGAGTCGAGCTGCCTGGCCGAGGTGAACGTTGAGGCGCAGGTGCTGCGCGGCGACGAGGAGATTGTGCGGCTGACGGGCGAAGAACTTGTGGCCGAGGACGATAACTGCCGCGGGTTGAAACAGCGGCTGGAACAGATGGGCCCCGTGAACATGATGGCGCTGGACGAATACAAGGAGACGGCCGAGAGGCACTCGTTCCTGGAGACGCAGCGCCGGGATCTGATCGAGTCGATCGAGAACACGCAGGAGACGATCAGGGAGATCGATCAGATTTCGCGGACCAAGTTCGACGAGGCCTATGCGCGCATCAACGAGAACTTCGGCCAGGTGTTCTCGAAGCTCTTCCACGGCGGGCAGGCGTTTTTGCGACTGACCGACGAGGCAAACCAGGCCGAGAGCGGGCTGGAGATTGTGGCTTCGCCGCCGGGCAAGAAGCTGCAGAATGTGCTGCTGCTATCGGGCGGCGAAAAGGCGCTGGCAGCGGTGGCCTTGCTGATGGCCATCTTCCGCTATCAGCCGAGCCCGTTCTGTATTCTGGACGAAGTGGACGCACCGCTCGACGAGGCCAACATCGAGCGGCTGACGCGCCTGCTGCGGGAGATGTCCACGCATACGCAGTTCATCG
>DATJSB010000134.1:0-6178 GCA_035504315.1 Occallatibacter sp. | reverse complement strand
GCTCTTTCCACTCGCGGCGTTTTCTTTCCTCCTCGCGCTCCTCGCTTCCGTCGGCCATACGCTGCTGCTCAACTCCAGTCTAATAACTTCGGTCGATTGGCGCATTCGTGCGCCCGCGCCTCGAGACTCCTCGCCATCCGTGCCTCGCGATACACTTGAATTGGACCTATGTTTGACAACCTAACAGACAAATTACAGCGGGTATTCAAAAACCTGCGCGGCCAGGGAACGCTGACCGAGGAGAACATCGGCGAGGCTCTCGGTGAGATTCGCGTTGCGCTGCTCGAGGCCGACGTGAACCTGGGCGTGGTCAAGGAACTGATCGAGCACATCCGCGCCAAGGCGGTGGGTTCTGAGGTGCTCACAGCTCTCTCGCCCTCGGAGCAGGTCATCAAGATCGTGCGCGACGAACTGATCGAGATTCTGGGCCGCGACACCGCGCGCTTCAAGTTTGCCTCGCAGCCGCCCACGGTGATTTTGATGGCGGGGCTGCAGGGCTCGGGCAAAACGACGACTTCAGGAAAACTGGCTGCGTGGCTCAAGAAAGGCGGCCACCGTCCCATGCTGGTTTCGGTGGACGTGTATCGCCCGGCAGCGCGGGAGCAGCTGAAGGTGGTGGCGAAGGGGATTGAGGCCAAGCTCTACGAGGGCAACCTGAAAGGCGAGGCGGCGGGATCGGCGCTGGTCGAGCGGCTCGCGAAAGAGGCGCGTCGCGAGGCCATGATCATGGGCTGCGACACGCTGATCGTGGACACCGCGGGACGCCTGCACGTGGACGAAGAGCTGATGAAAGAGATGGAGCAGTTAAAGAAGCTGCTCAACCCGCAGGAGATTCTGTTCATTGCCGACTCTATGACCGGCCAGGATGCGGTGAACTCCGCGCAGGATTTTCACAAGCGGCTCGGCCTGACGGGTGTCATCTTAACCAAGATGGACGGCGATGCGAGGGGCGGCGCGGCGCTCTCGATTCGTCATGTTACCGGGCAGCCGATCAAGTTCATCGGCGTTGGCGAAAAGGCGGATGCCTTCGAGCCGTTTCACCCGGATCGCATCGTGGGGCGCATTTTGGGCATGGGCGACATGCTTTCGCTCATTGAGAAGGCGGAAGAAAAGCTCGACCGCAAAAAGAGCGAGGAGATTGCCAAGAAGGCTTTGCTGGGCGATGGGTTCTCGCTTGAGGATTTTCGCGAGCAGTTGCGGCAGATCATGAAGCTGGGCTCGATGGAGTCGATTTTGAAGATGATGCCCAGCGTGGGCCCATTCGCCGGGCTCAAGCAGGCGCGCGAAAGCATCGACGAGAAGCAGTTTGTGCGGCTCGAAGCGATCATCAACTCCATGACACCCAAGGAGCGGCGCAACCACGAGATCATCTCGGGCTCGCGTCGCAAACGCATTGCGGCCGGTTCGGGAACCAGCGTGCAGGATGTGAACCAGTTACTGCGCCAGTACGCGCAAATGGCCAAGATGTTCAAGCAGATGGGCCGCGGCGGGTTAGCCAAGCAGATGCTGCGCGGCGGGTTGAGCGGGATGGGGCAAAGGCAGAAGTTTGGGCGGTAGGCAAGAGTTTGGTCGCTAAACAAAAGTTAAGCGGTAAGCAAAAGTTTGGGCGGTAGTATCTTTAGGTGTTAAGAATTGTCATCCTGAGCGGAGCGCAGCGGAGTCGAAGGATCTGCGGTTGCTTTTCGGGAGGGGGAAGACGTCATGACCGATAACGGCAGCAAGACGCACCCGGTGCGTACCCTAACCGTCAAAAACTTCTCCGTCATCAAAGAAGCCAAGCTGGATTTCGGCAAGATCAGCGTACTGATTGGCCCGCAGGCTAGCGGGAAGAGCTTGCTCTGCAAGTTGGCGTATTTCCTTATAGGCGAGATAACGGGACTGGCGGTTGATTCTTTGTTGGATGGAAATACCTGGGATGATTTTCTTAAAGCGGTCAAGAGGGGGTTCAATGAGAGGTTTTTGACAACAGGGTGGCTTAGGACCAATACGGAAGCGACCTACAGTTCAGGGCAATATTTCGTTGCGATTTGGGGTATCGGAGATCCGATTAATCCCGACGTTCGATTCTCTTTCAGTGATGAGTTCGAGATTCGTTACCGCGCGATTGGGGACAATCTCTCCAAGCAACTGCCGACTGCAATTCAATCGCGAACGGAACTCCGGCAAGACTTATTCTCCAAATTGATCGCCTTGCAAAACCCGGAGCATAGACAATCCAACACTTACATTCCAGCCGGAAGGGCTCTATTTACCGAGGCGAGCAAGTCTATCGCAGCGCTTCAAAATCCGGATATGGATCAAATCACACGTCGATTTGCCGGATTGATCGCATGGGATTCGAGGTGGAAGGCTGGATATCTCACAACTGGGAGAAAGGTTCTTCCAGAAGTCGAACAGGAAATGTATCGAATCGCTGGGGGAACAACCGTAGTTGTGGGCGGAGTACCACATTTTCTGACATTCGATGGTCGCCATCTCCCGTTCTCCGTCGTGTCGTCCGGCACTCTTGAGTTGCTGCCGCTTTTCAATGTGGTGGACCAACTAGCCTGTTTCCAGGAAGACATAAATGCGCGAACGCCTACAGAAGGGCTTGACCTGATTATTTATCACAGCCCGCGCGTGTTTTTGGAAGAACCGGAAGCACATGTCTTTCCGAAAACCCAATATGAGCTTGTTAGGCTCTTCGTTGAACTCGCGAAAGACAACGTTCTAGACTTCGATTGGGTTATCACCACCCACAGTCCCTACATTCTTTCGGCCTTTGGCAACCTCACTAAAGCCGGACAAGTTGCTCAAGAGAAGCCCCCGCAGTCGAAGGCAGTAAACAAGATCATCAAGCAGGAATACTGGATCAAACCGGGTGATTTCCGTGCCTACGCGCTGAAGCCGAGCAAGACAGAGCCCGGGAAATTCGAAACAGAGTCCATCGTTGACAAGAAGACCGGCCAGATCGACGGCGACTATCTAGACGACGTATCAAGTGAAATTGCGAAGGAGTTTACTGAGCTCCTGGAGCTTCAATATGGCGGATGAGCAAGCCCGCTGTATCGAGAAACTGCGCCATTCCAAGGTCAAGATCCATGATCCAGGTACCGGAAGAAGTGGGATTCTGCTGAATCCGCTGAAGGTCCAGGTTCGCCGCATCAAGATGGATGGATGCCTGGCTCCCGTCGGTGCAAAAGCCGCAGATTTTGTTGTTTCGATGCCGAGACTGGTGGACGTGATTGTTGAATTGAAGGGCAAGAACGTTGATCACGCTGTGGAACAAATCGAGTCGTCAAGGCTTTTCTGGAAAACTCATGGCGAACATGCTGCCAATCAACTGATCGGCGCTTGGATTCTTTGTGCGCAGTATCCGAGAGCGAGCCAGAAGATCAAACGCTATGAGGAAAGGTTCCGGGCGCACGGCGGGATTTTTATTGTCTCAACCCATAATGGTGAGGAACGCCAGTTTTCAGAATTCGTTCCCAGGCACCCATGACCACTCTCCAGGACCAGCTCGACGAGATTACTGCAAACACGCGGCGGCTGGTGCAGGCTGAGCGGCTGGCGGTCAGCGAGCGTGTCGTCCGGGAGCTCTTCGACACCGGGATTGAAGAAAAAATTCTGCCCGTTGGCGCCCAGGCCCCCGAGTTCACGCTCAAGGACTCATCCGGCCACGCGGTGCGGAGCGCCGACTTGCTCACCCTGGGGCCGCTGGTCATCAAGTTCTTTCGGGGGCGCTGGTGCCCCTACTGCGTTACCGAGCTCGAGGCCTGGCGCGACCTGCATCCCCGGCTGCGCGAAGGCGGCGCGCTGCTGGTGGCCGTGAGCCCGCAGACCGTGCGCCAGAGCGACTTCATGGTCGGCCAGCACATGCTGCCGTTCCCGGTGCTGAGCGACCCCGGCTGCGCGGCGGCCGAAAAATTCGGCCTCACCTACGCGGTTCCCGAGTTCTATCGCGATTACTTCCGCTCGATTCTCGTGAATATCCCATTTGTAAACGGCGACGAAAGCTGGCGGCTGGTCCTGCCGGCGACTTATGTGATCAGCTCCGAGGGGCGCGTGGTCCTGGCCGAGGCTCACGCCGACTTTCGCGTGCGGCCCGAGCCGGAAGAGGCATTTACGGCCGCTTGCGAGCTCCTGCGCTGATTGCCGACAACTCACGCCTCGGTCCCAGGCTGGTCGATTCGATACCCCGGCCCTTTGAGCCAGCGCCATCCTCCCGGTCACTCGGCTAAAGACTTGAGAACAAATACTCCCCGAAGGGAAATCCCAAAGCCGCACCCCGCCCGAATCGGGCGGAAATCTGCATCTTCTTTAGGGCGAATGCATCAAACAAGTTGACAGTAACTGACTCAATCTGAGATTCTGTCTCCGCAGGATCTCTTCCCACAAAGGCAGGAAATAAAACTATGGCAAAGATCATCGGAATTGACTTGGGAACAACCAACTCATGCGTCGCCGTTCTTGAGGGTGGCGAACCCAAAGTCATTGCAAATGAAGAGGGTGCGCGCACCACGCCCTCCATTGTGGCTTTTTCAAAGAGCGGCGAACGGCTGGTGGGCCAGGTGGCCAAGCGCCAGGCTATTACCAACCCTGAGAACACCATCTTCTCAATCAAGCGGTTCATGGGCCGGCGCTACAACGAAGTGAGTTCCGAGATGAAGATGGTGCCCTACAAGGTGGTCGAGCAGGGCGACCATGTGGCTGTGATTGCGCAAGGCCACGAGTACACGCCGCCCGAAATCTCGGCCATGATTCTGCAAAAGCTGAGAAAGAGCGCCGAAGCCTACCTGGGCGAGACGGTGACCGAGGCCGTGATTACCGTACCGGCCTACTTTAACGACGCGCAGCGCCAGGCCACCAAGGATGCGGGCAAGATTGCCGGCCTGGATGTGAAGCGTATTGTGAATGAGCCGACGGCGGCCGCGCTGGCCTACGGGCTCGACAAGAAGAAGGATGAGACCATCGCCGTTTACGACTTTGGCGGCGGCACGTTCGACATTTCCATTCTCGAAGTGGGCGAGGGCGTGATCGAAGTCAAGTCGACCAACGGCGACACCCACCTGGGCGGCGACAACCTCGACCAGCGCATCGTGGACTGGCTGATTGCCGAGTTCAAACAGGAAGAGAGTCTGGATCTGAGCTCGAAGGGCAACGAGATGGCTCTGCAGCGGCTGAAGGACGCGGCAGAAAAGGCCAAGATCGAGCTCTCGACCACGCTCGAAACCGAAATCAACCTCCCCTTCATCACCGCCGACGCAACCGGTCCCAAGCACCTGGTGCGCAAGCTGACCCGCGCCAAGCTGGAGCAGCTCGTGGAAGACCTGCTGGAGCGCTCACTCGAGCCCTGCAAGAAGGCGCTCAGTGACGCCGGCATTACCACCAAGCAGATTGACGAGGTGGTGCTGGTGGGCGGCCAGACACGCATGCCCCGGATCCAGGACCTGGTGAAGCAGATGTTTGGGCGTGAGCCGCATCGCGGCGTGAACCCCGACGAGGTGGTGGCCGTAGGCGCGGCGGTGCAGGCCGGCGTGCTCTCGGGCGACGTGAAAGATCTGCTGCTGCTCGACGTGACCCCCCTGACCCTGTCGATTGAGACGCTGGGCGGTGTGGCTACGCCGATGATTCCACGCAACACCACGATCCCCACCAAGAAGACGGAGACGTTCTCGACGGCGGCCGACTCGCAAACCGAGGTTGAAGTGCACGTGCTGCAGGGCGAGCGGCCCATGGCGGGGCAGAATCGCACCCTGGGCAAGTTCAAGCTGGGCGGCATTATGCCGGCGCCGCGAGGGATTCCGCAGATCGAGGTCACCTTCGACATCGATGCCAACGGCATCCTGAACGTGACTGCCAAGGACAACGCCACCGGCAAGGACACGCGCATTACGATTACTTCGAGCTCGGGACTGACCAAAGAAGAGGTCGAGAAGATGGCCCGGGAGGCCGATGCGCACGCAGCCGAGGACAAGGAGAAGCGCGAGGAGATCGAAGCGCGCAACTCGCTCGATGCGCTGGTCTACAACATCGAAAAGATGCTGAAGGACGCCGGTGAGAAGGTGGCCGCTGCCGATAAGACCGACGTAGAAGCGCGGCTGGCCGAGGCCAAGAAGACGCTCGAGGGCGCAGGCAACACGCGCGAGCTGAAGGCGGCTCACGAGAAGCTGACCGCGGCGAGCCACAAGCTGGCCGA
>DATJSB010000133.1:0-5754 GCA_035504315.1 Occallatibacter sp. | reverse complement strand
GCTGCCGCAGTCGCGGTAGACGGGTTCTTAGGACCACAAGTCGCTCCACTGAACCTCGCCGGAGTGCTGCCCTGGACCCACTGGCGTGGGCTGGCTGTAATTGCGCTGCTGATGGCCGGCAATCTTTTTTGCATGGCCTGTCCATTTACACTCCCGCGCGATCTCGCTCGAAAGTTCGTGGCGCCCCGCTATCACTGGCCAAGGCGACTGCGTTCGAAGTGGATCGCGGCAGGCCTGCTCGCGGCCTACCTTTGGGCCTATGAGGCGTTTGCTCTTTGGGACAGCCCGCGCGCGACCGCTTGGATTATCGTCGGGTACTTTGTCGCCGCGTTCGCCGTCGATAGCATTTTCCGAGGCGCCAGCTTCTGCAAGTATGTTTGCCCGATCGGCCAGTTCCATTTCGTTCACTCGCTCGTCTCGCCGCTGCAAGTGAAAGTACGCCAACCAGCGGTCTGCGAGTCATGCAGTACCCATGATTGCGTTCGCGGCAACGATCGGCAGCGAGGGTGTGAATTAAACCTGTTTCAGCCGAAGAAGGCCGGCAACTTCGACTGCACCTTTTGTCTCGATTGCGTGCAGGCTTGCCCTCAGGAAAACGTCGGTATCTTGCATGTGTTCCCCGCGCAGACCCTGATCGAGGACCGCCGGGGTTCCGGAATCGGCCGGCTGATGCAGCGTCCCGATGTCGCCGCTCTGGTACTCATCCTGGTATTCGGCGCATTTGCAAACGCGGCGGGAATGACCGAGCCCGTCATGATGTGGATGCATCATCTGCACGCATTGGAGCACGCTCGTCTAGGACTCAGTTCGATGGTGCCGATCGTGTCGGCGCTGTACACCTGTGGCCTGTTGATCATTCCGGCGATATTGGCCGCCGCCTGCGGATGGGCGAGCCTTCACTGGGCGCGAGCGAGTGCCGGCCGGAAGGAGTTGACGTACGGTTTCACCCTTGCGCTGGTTCCGCTCGGCTTCAGTATGTGGCTCGCACACTTCTCGAAGCATCTGGTGGCGGGATGGAGCGCATTGGTCCCGGCTGTCGAAAGGTTCTTTTCGCGAGTGTCGTCTGGCGTCTATGCGCAAGCATGGATGCCGGTGTGGATGCTTTCGGTGGACCTTCTTTTTCTGGACTTGGGTCTCCTGCTCACGCTCTACGTTGCGTGGCGCATGGCGCGGCAGGCCACGGACGGTAGGCGCAACGCGGTGGGAGTGCTGGCGCCTTGGGCCGTGCTAGCGGGCGCGTTGTATTCGGCAGGTGTCTGGATTGTCTTCCAGCCCATGCAAATGCGTGGAACGATGATGATGCGATAGGCGCAATCATGCAACGTCTCAAATTACTACTGACGTTCGTCGCGGTTCTGGCTCCAGCACGTCTCTTCGCTGACGGAGGAACGGTCCAGTTACGCAAGGAGGCGGGAGCGCTACTGATCACTGTGTTTACCTCTCCCTCGCCTCTTTCAGCAGGTACTGCGGATATCAGTTTGCTGTTGCAGAATCGGAATGGGCTCAAACCCGTACTCGATGCGAATGTCTCGATGCGGCTCCGGCCGGACGCGTCGGATACAGAAATCCAAGCTCGGCCCACCCGGCAGCAGGCGCAGAACAAGCTCCTGTATGCCGCTCCCGTGACGTTTTCAAAATCAGGCAAATGGCGGCTCGCCCTGACAATTTTCCGAAACGGCGAGCGAACAGACGCGACGGGAACAATCGACGTCGCGCCGGCCCCTCAGAAGGCGCTCTCTTACTGGAGCTACATCGCGTTTCCGCCATTGATGATCGCTCTCTTTGTAGTTCGCGAACAACTGATCAGCCGGAAGGCGAGGGAATAAAGCGATGCGGGATTTCCTGGAGTTGACCAAGCCGAGAATCACGATTCTCATCCTGATCTGCACCGCCGTCGGCTATTTCTTCGGCTGCCGGAGTTTGTTTCATCTGTCAATCCTCGTTCACGTCCTTCTTGGAACAGCGTTCATGGCATCCGGAACTTCGGCGCTCAACCAATGGTACGAGGCGGATTCCGATGCCAAAATGCGCAGAACGCGCAAGCGACCAATTGCCGCCGGACGGATGAAACGCAGTCACGGATTCGTTTTTGGCGTATTGCTTTCAGCCGCTGGCTTCGCAGAGCTGTGGTTCGGAGCCAACGCGCTTACGGCAGCACTCGGCCTGTTTACGCTCCTGAGTTACCTGGTCGTTTACACTCCGTTGAAGCGGCGCTCGCCGGCGTGCACAACCGTAGGCGCCCTGCCCGGCGCCATGCCTCCCCTGATCGGCTATGCGGCGGCGAGCGGGCACCTCGATGCCGGAGCATTGGCGTTGTTCCTTATCCTGTTCGTGTGGCAGTTTCCTCACTTCTACGCGATCGCGTGGATGTATCGAGACGACTATGCCATGGGCGGAATCAGGATGCTCCCAGTGGTGGAACCAGATGGCGAGTCGACCGCCAGACGTATCGTGACCTGTTCATTGCTTCTGATCCCGATAAGCCTTGCGCCTCGCGTTCTCGGAATGACGGGGCTTATCTATCCCATCGCCGCAATCGCTTCCGGCCTGGTCCTCCTCTACTTCGGTCTCCGTCTTGGGCACGACCGCACCCTCATTCGAGCGCGACATGTACTACTTGCTTCCGTGCTTTACCTCCCGGCCCTGCTCGCTGTGATGGTTCTTGATCGACACACTTTCTGAAAAATGAAACCGTACTTCCGTTCTTATGCGTGGGCCGTTTTGGTTTTTCACCTAGGCGTGGTTGTTTGGGGCGCGTTCGTTCGGGCGTCGGGTTCGGGGGCGGGTTGTGGCGAGCGCTGGCCTCTGTGCAATGGACAGATCGTGCCGAGCGCACCGCTCACCGCCACCCTCATCGAGTTTAGTCATCGCTTGACCAGCGGCGTCGCACTCGCATCGGTGGTGGTGCTCGCGATTTGGGCCTGTCGTGTCTTCCCGAAGGGCCAGGGAGTACGGCTCGGCGCTTTGCTGGCGCTCGTTTGCACGATGATGGAATGCGCGATCGGAGCGGCACTCGTCTTGCTCCGCATGGTTGCGGCAAATGCGTCGCTTTCACGTGGGCTCTGGCTCGCAGCGCACCTCACGAATACGCTATTCCTATTGGCAGCCCTCTCGGTAACCGCGTGGCTGGCCACCGCCGACGACCAGCCACGTTTTCAGTACCCGCAGCTGCAGCATTTCCGCCAAGTCATCGGACTGTCCACCGCAGGATTTGTGATTGCGGCAATCCTGGGCGGTTTCGCAGCGCTGGGTGATACGCTCGCCGTCCCAGCCTCATTGACCGAAAGCATCCGCGCGGACTTCTCGCCGTTCTCGAATATCTTCGTGCGCCTGCGCATTCTTCACCCGGTCGTAGCGGTAGCCCTTGCGGTCTGCCTGCTCGTAATCGTGATCCGAGTGACCGCTTCGAGCCGGACCACCGCAGTTGCGAGACGGCTAAGCACCACTATGGGCGTGCTTGTCATTCTCCAGTGCGGCCTCGGCCTCGCCAACATCTCGTTGAAGACACCCACCTGGCTTCAGTTGGTACACCTGTTGACAGCCGATCTGCTGTGGATTGCTTTCGTACTCTTAACGATCGAGATCTCGCTATGGGCGCGCACCAGTGCCTTCAAATGCCCATCGCTCACTTCAACAACCATGCGCCATAGGGTCTCGGTAGGAGCGTCATGAACACACAATCAAAGAAGATTCGGGTACCTGATCTTGCCGTAATGAAGAGCAGAGGCGAGCGTATCGTCATGTTGACTGCTTACGATGCCACCATGGCGCGGCTTTTCGATCGGGCAGGCGTCGACGTCTTGCTGGTAGGCGACTCGCTTGGGCATGTGATCTTGGGGTTGGACACGACCATACCTGTCACCCTGGATGCCATCATTCATCACACACAAGCAGTGACGCGGGGCGCGAACCGTGCCCTCGTTGTGGCCGACATGCCGTTCCTCACCTATCAGGTCACAGCGGAGCAGGCGATGCATAACGCTGCAAGACTCTTCCAGGAAGGCGGCGCTGCGGCCATAAAGGTGGAAGGTGGTCACGCCCTTGCGGATACGGTTCATAGGCTGACGGCGGCCGGTCTGCCTGTCATGGGACACCTCGGGCTGACGCCGCAACATGTCCATAGCCTGGGTGGAATGCGTCGACAAGCCCGCGATGAGACGGCAGCGAGCGAATTGCTCCTCGATGCGCTGGAGCTTCAGGACGCAGGAGCATTTGCAGTAGTGCTGGAGGCCATTCCAGATGCCGTTGCCGAAGCCGTAACTTCCCGGCTGCACATTCCGACCATCGGCATCGGCGCCGGGCCGCTTTGCGATGGTCAGGTGCTCGTCAGTTACGACATCCTCGGACTCTTTGACACGTTCATTCCTCCCTTTGCCAAGCAATACGCGCAGCTCGGCGACATCATCCTACGCGCCACAAAGAACTATGCGGACGACGTGCGGAACTGCGCTTATCCACGATCGGTGGCGCCCTGCCCCGAGAGTGCTTCTGTGCTGGCGTTGAAATGACAACCGTCGTCCACCGAATCGCGGAGTGCAAGAAAATCGCCGGGCGACTGCCACGCGAGGCCTTAATCGGCTTGGTTCCCACCATGGGAGCCCTGCACCAAGGCCACGGCTCCTTATTTGAAGAAGCGCGCGGGCGCTGTTCCGTCGTGGTTGCAAGCATCTTTGTCAATCCAATTCAGTTTGACCAGAACAGCGATTACGATATCTATCCTCGGGTATTAAAGGATGACATCGCGTTCTGCACCGCTCATGGGGTCGACTACATCTTCGCTCCACCGAACGACGAGATGTATCCCGAGCCCCAGCGGGTCTTCGTCGACGCCCAGGAGGTCTCCGAACACCTGTGTGGCCGCAGCCGTCCAGGGCATTTTCGAGGTGTGGCGACCGTGGTGTTGAAGCTTTTTCACATTGTGCAACCGCATCCCGCGTTCTTCGGGGAAAAGGACTATCAGCAACTGGCAATCGTCCGACGCCTTGTGCGTGACCTGAATATTCCGCTCAAAGTGGTCGGTGTACCGACAGTGCGGGAAAGAGACGGCCTTGCGCTGAGTTCACGGAACGCTCGGTTAACTCTGAGACAGCGGGTCTTCGCGTCATGTCTATACAAAGCCTTGCAGGCGGCCCGGAACTTGATCGCTTTTGGAGAGCGAGACCCTGCCGCCGTCAAAGCGCGGGTTGCAGAAATCTTACACAGTGTCCCGGATGTCACCCTCGAGTATTTCGATCTCGTCGATCCGGATACAATTCGGCCCGTCGACGTTATACGCGCACCCGTGCGAGCTGCATTGGCGGCATGGATTGGCGAAACTCGACTTATCGATAATGTGCTTTGCGAACCCCCGAGTCCGCTAATTGAACACGGCAAAGAATCATTCAGAAAGTCGCCCACAAAACTAGTTGATTGCTTCTCTTTCAAGATGTAGGTAAGCGAAGCGGCCTTCGATAGTAACTGAGCAGACCGATTCACCTGCATACATGTCGCAGTCCTAGAGCGCCCTTGCGCAAGGAGAGAACAAGATATGGCTTCAGACAAACAAATACGGCGTATTGCCATCGTCGGTACCGGGGTGATCGGTGCAAGCTGGGCCGCCGAGTTTCTGGCACGAGGCTTTGATGTCGTCGCGACGGACCCAGCCCCGAACGCGGAGGTGAATCTGCGTAAGTACATCGACGCGGCTTGGCCGGCGCTCACCACCATGGGCCTCACAAAGAAAGCATCGCGGGAGAGACTGAATTTCACTGCTGA
>DATJSB010000132.1:0-7849 GCA_035504315.1 Occallatibacter sp. | reverse complement strand
TGGTCGGTGATCTCGACTACAAACGTTGGCCGAATGTCGTAGTAGAGAGTGGCATAAATGATTTTGAAAGGGCGGTGAGGAGGAAGCGAATCGCCAGCCCGCGGATCGTTTTGACCGAGGTCTGAGGTCCCAGGCCGGAGGTCCAACTTTGCGAGTCCCGCCAGAAAACATGCCTCATATCCAAGGATCGACGCGGTGTAGTGGTCGGGATGACGTCCCTTCCAGTAAGGAAGAATCAGCACGCGTGGACGCGTTTCGCGAATCACGGTCGCGACTTTCAGCCGATTCTCCCACGTATTCTCCACCCGTCCATCGGGAAGGTCGAGCGCGCGCCGCCAACTTACGCCGAGAACCTTTGCGGCGTCGGCAGCTTCTTTGGCGCGTTCTTCCGCAGTGCCGCGAGTTCCCATCTCTCCCTGGGTCAGATCAAGAATGCCGGTGCGCTGTCCACGCTGTGCTGCTTTCAATAAGGTTCCGCCGCAGGTTTGCTCGACATCGTCGCGATGAGCGGCCAGGGCCAAAACGTCGAGAGGCGGAGTGCTGACATGAGCGTGCATGGTTGGGTTTGGCCTTTTTCTAGCCGCGAACCTCCCATTCTGAGCGCAACATGCCGTACAGCTCCGAATCCAGGAACTGGCCCCACTTAAAGACATGTTCGCGCTGGCAACCTTCGTAGCGCATACCTAACTTCGTCAAAACACGTCCCGATGCCGGATTGTGCTTGAAATGCGATGCAAAGATTCGATGAAGCCCGAGGTCTTCAAAGCCATGGCGCAGCATCTCCTTGGCCGCCTCGGTGGCATACCCTTTTCCCCAGTAGGGAACTCCGAGCCAGTAGCCGAGTTCTGCGTTTTTGTGCGCTTCGTTCAGACGGAGACCAATCCCGCCGATGAGTCGGCCGTCTGTCCTGAGACGAACAGCAAGTCGAACCTCATCGGCGTTTCTTGTACCCGCTACGAATTGCCGCGCATCCTGCTCCGTATAAGGATGTGGGATGCGCCCGGTGGTGGCTGCCACTTCTCGCGCTCCGATCAGTGGTAGCAACTCCGGTATGTCGGATTCGCTGTAGCAGAGCAACTGCAACCGCAGTGTCGCGCGGATGGAACCTTGGCTCATCATCAACATGCGGACGCCCATATCAAAGTTTTTCGCGATGTAGAAAGCAGCACGTTATTTTTTGCGCTCGACCAGATACCTCGCCAGCTCTTTCAGCGTGTCTGCATGTTCGCCGAAGGTGTCCAATTCTGCGAACGCATCGTTTACCAGTGAATCTGCTTTGTCGAGGGAAGCCTCGATCCCGAACAGCGCGGGATACGTTGCCTTCTCTGATGCAGTGTCTTTGCCAGCAGTTTTTCCCAATTGTTCGGAGCTTTGCGTCACATCGAGCACATCATCGACGATCTGAAACGCGAGCCCAATTGCCAGTCCGAAGGCGCGCAGCCTGGCGACATCTTTATCTTCCGCGCCGGCATAGATTCCGCCGCTGACCAGGCTGGCCGTAATCAGCGCCGCGGTTTTCGAGCAGTGAATATATAAGAGCATCTCGGCTGTGGGATGCGTATGTTCCGCTTCCAGGTCGACGACTTGCCCGCCAATCATGCCGTTTACGGTTCCGGTTCCACGCGCGATCTCTTCGATGATCCGTACCCGCGCCTCGGCCGGGCAATGCAACCGAGCCATCACTTCATAGGCCTGAGTTTGTAATGCGTCACCGGCCAGGATCGCGATGGCCTCGCCGAAAGCCTTGTGACAAGTAGGGCGTCCGCGGCGCAGGTCGTCATTGTCGAGCGCTGGCAGGTCATCATGAATGAGGGAATACGTGTGCAGCATCTCTAGGGCAGCGCCAAGTTCTTCGATGCCTGAGGGAAGTGATCCGCCAATCATGCGTCCGGCCTCGATGCACAGCACGGGCCGCAGGCGCTTACCGCCAGCGAACACGCTATGGCGCATAGCCTTATGAATGGAGGCCGGATGCTGCGTTTCAGATGGAATCAGGCGATCGAGAGCGGCGTCGGTCGCGCGCTGCCCATGTTCGAGCGTGTCCTTCAACATGCGCTCGCAGTATAGCAAGGCGACTGAACCGTCTGTGGAGCTTACCGAGAGTGGATGCTCCGTGGCTCGGTCAATCCGAAGGCAGGCGCTTCATTCAGCGGGCGAGGAATTTCACGGACACAATCATTGGAACACCGGCCAGCACGTGGTGCAACTGATCATCCCTTTAGATGTGGCAGCAACTCTTTAAACGCGGCGGACGACGACGCGCGCATCAGTTCGTAGATCATCATTTCGGTCGAAGAGATTACTGCCCCGGCTGCGCGCATGCGGTCCAGACCAATCTCCCAATTCCATTTTGTCCGCGAGCTGACGGCGTCCGATGCCACGTGCACAAGGTATCCCTCACGCAGCGCTGCCAGCGCCGTCTGCGTGACGCAGATATGGCTTTCCATGCCGCACAGCAGCAGGGTATTCCGCTGGCCGGGCATACGCTTCAGCACGGAGCAGAAAACATCGCTGCTAAAACAGGAGAATAGAGTCTTGTCCACAGCTTCGGTTCCCGGCAGCAGCGATGCGATTTCCGGAACTATGTTGCCCAGTCCCTTCGCGTACTGCGTGCTGACCAGCGCCGGAATTTTCAGAATCCCTGCCGTGCGAATCAATAGCTTCGCGTTGCGAACCAATTCCTCCTTCTGAAAGATCGGCGGCAACAACTTTTCCTGGATGTCGATAACCACTAGCGCGCACTGCTCGGCTTCGAGCGGACGACGGGCAATTTCCGAATAATCTGCATTCTTTTCCAAAAGGTCTTTCATGATTCGCACCCGATCTTTTGCGCCCAAGAGCCGCGCTTGATTGACAATCGCAAGACAGGATCTATGGGAATTCTAACTCGCGTGAGCGCTAATGTCGGGTTCCAGCGCGGAACAGACGCAGGCCCAGATTCCGCCGCGGGTTGACCGCATTGGGGCTGAACCATAAAATCGATGGAGCCGGAACTCCGGCTGTAAGCACGCTGCCCCCTCGTTCAACGGCAGGACAGCTGACTCTGGATCAGCATATCGGGGTTCGAATCCCTGGGGGGCAGCCAAAACAAGTCAATCACTTATTCCCAGAATGAAATGAAGAATCGCGCTTCAACTCCCGAGAGCGCTTCAGCAGTTCCTCAGTTTGCTGGGTTAGCTCGTGACTGCGGAAGAAAACTTGGCGAGCCTTTTCCCACAGTTCCCGGAATTGCCGGTGATGAGTCTTGGTCTCGGGCATCGAAAGTATTATCCGCTGTCTGGGCGCACCAGCTGTGACGGGGATCACAGGGGATTGAAATGGCTCCACGGAATACATTTTCGATGGCAAACGCGCTGCCGACTACATGAGAAATCCTCGAACCCTTTTCCCTGAAAGAAACGAACGCCGGGAGAACCGCCATTGCTTGCCTTCTCCCGGCGCCAGTTGAGACCCACGTTCAGAACACAAAGCGCAGCGCGAATTGCATGAAGCGGGGCGTGGTTAGAGTGGAAAGATATCGACCGAACTCTGATGGGTCGTAGGAGAGCGACGGTTGAGCGGCGCGCACATCGTACCGTACTGAGTTTGTCGTGTTGAAGGCTTGCCAGCTGAACTCGGCATGTGCACGCTCGCCAATGGGGAAGTTCTTGCTCACGCCGGTGTCGATGTTGAACATTCCATCGCCAATGACGTTGTTGCGAACGCCGGATTCTCCCGGCCATTCAGGACGGAACGCCGCTTCGGCCGCTGCCGGATCCTGAAAAATGTCGGGGCCGATGCCCACCCCGTTGACAATGGCATTCTTGGGATTGGACGCAACCGGAGCTGGGCCGTTCGGTTCGGCGTCGCCCTCGATATTCCAATTCGTCGACCATGTGAAACCGTTGTCGATGGTAATCGGGAAGCCGCTAGTCCAGCGGAAGATTCCGGAAACATGCCAACCGCCGATGAGTTCGTTGAGGACCGGGCTGGCATTTCCGGCTAGTCTCTGGCCTTTGCCGAAGGGGAGAAGATAGACCATGTTCGCGTTCAGTTGGTGGAATGCGTTGAAGTCCGACAGGCCGCGCAGAGCCAGCGGATCCCACGAATTGATGACGATGCCGCCACCGTTTAAGTCGTTGCCAGTTCCTCCGGTGCCTTCATATGGTCCGACTCGTTCGGCCGCCGATGCTTCGTCCAGCGATTTCGAGAACGTGTAGTTGAACTGACCTTGCAAGTTTGCTCCCCAGCGCGCATTGTAGGTCACTTGCAGCGCGTTGTAGTCGGACGTGCCGATATTGCGCCACGCATACAGCGAACTGAACTGGTCATGATAGAAAGTGTACGGGCCGAATTTGCTGTTGGGCATTGCGGCAGTGAAGTTGTTTATGGAGTTGGGTAGGTCCAGAAATTTCAGAGTCAGGGTTTCGTTGTGCGGGGAGCAATTCCAGATTTCATAGACATTCTGGGTAGCGGTCGGATTAGCTGGAAGATTGCCAGTGGCGCAGTTGACCCCGTTAGTTGCGAGAATGTTCTGTGTGTTGACGCCGGCCCAACCGGGAAAGATATTTTCCCAGAACGGGATGGGCTGGATCGAATTGACGTCAGTGTTGGCAGCAGCGGCTTGAGACAACATCGTGGCTGCCTGGAAATACTTCATTCCGCTGCTAGTGTCCGTCAAGTTAGTCGGCATGCCCATATCGACCTGCATAGGCAGACGCCGGCCGACGCTGCCTACGTATGCTACCTGAAGCGACGAATGCGACGTGATTTGACGCTGCAGCGAGAAATTGAACATTTGCGTGTAAGGGGTCTTTACCGTTTGATCGAGCCCCCAGTTAATGGCGAAGGCGGTATTACTGGGCGTTACTGGAAAAGTACCTGAGGGCGTTGGGCCAAACAAGCAGCCAGCGTCGTTTAAATTCGGGCAAGGTGTGGGCAGGCAGGACTGGCCGGACGCTCCCGGAACCAGGCAGGTGAAACGGGGAGCGTTTGAAGCCGTTACCGAACCGGCGGAATTTCCCAGATCAGTGGAAAGGCCGAACGAGCCATGCTGGTCAAAGCTATTCACAATCGGAATTCCGAAGTGGTCGTACATGATGCTGTAGCCGCCGCGGATCGTGAACTGATCTTTCTTGCCGAAAATCCTGGAAAGCAATCCGTCGCCCGTGTCTGGCGCCCAAGCCACGGCAATTCGGGGCGAAAAGTCCTTATGATCCCAGTTCCACAGGCCGGGACCGTGATTGACGGGGCCGCCAAGCGTGAAAGAGATTTCCCCGGCGTCGTTGGCGGGCATGCCCTGTGCGGCCAATTGCGCTGACTTGTTGAACCAGTCGGCTGCGTTTTGATTCGTGCAGCCGCCACCGGCAGCCTCGATGCAGGGCGCGACCTGATATCCGTTGGTTTCATAAGGCGGAGCCTCGAGTATCCACCGCAGGCCATAGGTGAGTGTCAAGCGAGGCGTCACGCGCCAGGCGTCCTGCCCATAGAATTCGTAATCGTTAATCGCATAGCGGCGCGTGATGGGCGTGCCCTGCGCGAGAGCAGTTCCATCGCGCGCGAAGTTATAAATGCCGTCTCCCTCGGCGAAAATCCCCAACAGAATCGCAGTCGCGCTGTCGTAGTTCGGACCGAAGTTGCTATCCACCTGCGGATAATACTGGCCAGTCGCCGGATTTATATTGTTGTGCGGATCGAGCGGGCTATTGTCATTCGCAATTCCGCCGGTGTTCAGATAGACCACGTTGGTCTGAACGTCAGAGAAAGAGTTGGCGTAGCTGGTGTGATTGTTGCGAATCAGAAACAAATCGGTGCCAAACTCAAAAGTGTGATTTTTCCGCGTCCAGTTCAAGCTGTCGCTGAACTGGTTGACTGGTACAAAGAACGTAGTGGAGCGGGTGAAGGGAACAAGGTTGTCAATCCCGTTCAGCAGAACTGCCGGATCTTGGGAGACTCCGGCCTGCTGTCCGCCCTGCCGAATATAGCCCCAATGAAAGTCATTGATGAGCCTGGGTGAAATGAGAGAAGTGAGCCCGATGGTCAGGCCTTTGCTGTCGTCCAGCACCGTCGTAGCCGCCGACTGCCCGGGAAACTGCTGCTCTCCCGGTTCCTTGAAATTTTGCATCTCTCCGCGAGCGAACAGGCTCTCCGAACCGTTTCCGGTAATGTGGTAGTCAAGCCGGGTGATGTAGGTATTGAAGCTGGAATCTGCGTTCGAGGCAAACCGGTAACCCAGCGTATTCACCCCGTCGCCGGCATTTTCGTTCGAAGCCGGGTACTGATTGAGCACACTCTCAACCGCCGCATTCGGGCCGATTCCAAGAGGGTCGATGGCTTTGATTTGGGCTGAGTTGATCGCATAGTACCCGGCTTGCACATTCACCCCATTCACGTTGCCGCCAGGACACGCTGATGGGTCGGCACACAAGTACACGAGGTTGCCGGCCCGCAGAGCCGCGCTGGGCACTGTCCGCAATACGCTCGTGCCCTGGGCGTCGCGTCGTCCTTCATAGTTGGAAAAGAAGAAGACTCTGTTTTTCCAGATCGGCCCACCCACAGCGGCGCCGAATACATTGCGCAACAACTTGGGTGCTGTGTTCGACTCGCCACTGCTTAACTGGGATTCTTTCAGGAACGGATCGTTGGCACTGAAGATGGTATTGCGGTTGTATTCGTAGACGGACCCGTGAAAGCTATTGGTGCCACTCTTGGTCACCAGCGACACTTGAGCCCCGCTGGAGTACCCCGAGTCCGCGTTGGAGTTCGCAGTTGTCACCCGGAACTCTTCGACCGAGTCCGGAGGTACATTCAGAACACTGGTAAAAGCGTAACCATTATTCTGGTCGTTCACGCCGATGCCATCGAGGGTCACGTTGGACTGATCGCTGCGCATGCCGTTCACAGCGCCACTCCGCGTGTCGGTGTCTTGATTCAGTTCGCTACCCAGATAGGCCACACCCGGCTGCAGGCTGAGTAGGTAGGTCACGTTACGGTCTGCGATCGGCAACTCGGCGATTTGGTCTTCTTCCAGCGTGTTGCCCAGAGAAGCATCCGTGCGATTGATGAGCGGAGCCTGGCCTTCCACCGTTACCGATTCCGCGGCGCCCGCAACCTGTAATTTGATATTTAGAGTGGAGGGCGTCTTTACCACCAGTGTGACGCTCGACACTAACGCGGGTGCGAAACCCTTGGCCGTGACCTCCAGCCGATAGTTACCCGGAGGAACTTCGAGAAATTGGTAAAGCCCGGAACCGTTGCTGGTCGCGGTGCGCTTTGAGTCAGTGGCGGTCTCGATCAGAGTGATATTCGCCCCGGCTACGCTTGCTCCGGACGGGTCGGTGACGCTGCCATTTAGTTGGCTGGTTGCTTGTGCGGCCGCTAACGCCGGCAGGAACGCGAGAAGCGCAATGATCCAACCCACTCGCCCGCTTCTCTGCAAAGATCGACCGCCAAACTGGTGCCACCGCCGGCACCGCTCGCTGCTCGCCTGCTGATGCATGTGCCTCATTGACATAGTCTCCTAGGAAGAAGTCTGCAGTGACGCAAGGAATCAACCCGCGTTGCCTGCCCCACGCTTGTGCTTCTTCAGATTGCTGTGATTGTTTCTTGGATCCAACCTTGTCGAACCCCTCCCCGCCCAGAGTGGCGCGGATTATACCTGAACCAGGCGAGGACCTTCATGCAGAAAATGAAGAATGACATTCTGAATTTTCGATCCGTTATAGTAACCCTGTGACTTTTACTTCCGGTACGATCTTGCGCATGACGATCCTGCGTCGATTTCCGGCCTGGCAGGTTTCTGATCAAGTTCAAGCCAAGAGATCGATTGCGGCCCTGATTCTGGTCTTGGTCGCGTCTTTGTTGTCTTTCG
>DATJSB010000131.1:0-5809 GCA_035504315.1 Occallatibacter sp. | reverse complement strand
AATCGCAGGATTCCGAAAAGGCCTACCGTGGAGATCGAGACCACGAACCAATGCACAATCGCGCCGGCGATTCCTTCAGGAGTTCGGCTTTCCAGGCCACTCAAAATGCACGCGGACTGACTGAGAGCAAGAAACGCCAGCAAACGGCGGGGTGAATTCTCGCCAAGCGCGCGGATCGCGACATAAAGCGCCGTGGCAATGGCGAGGTAAGAAAGCACGGGAAACAGAGTGTCCAGGCGCGGAAACAAAGGAACAACCAACTTGGCGACCAGCAATGCTCCGAAATGACCATTCAGCAGAAGGGCTGTCGGCACTGCCGGATCACCCTCGGCCGCGTCTGCGACCCACACGTGGACGGGGCAAAGCCCCTTGCGAAAGACCACGGCAATCACCAGAAGCCCGAACGCAGCCAGCCCGCCGGGGTTTTGACCCTTGAGGCCATCGATAGACGCAACGCGCGTGCGAGACAACATTGCCGCGATTGCTAGCGCAAGGGAGAGACCCGATAGCAGGAGGCCAGCGAGCGGGCGCCATGGACGCCCGCGGAACCATCCCGCCCACAAGAACGGGACCATGGACAAAATCCACGCGACCAGCAGAACGAGCAAATTTCTAGTCGAGTACGCCAGAAGCGTCGAACCCAGCAGGAAGAGAATTCCTCCGATTGTCCCCGCCGTCGAATCGCGGCGCGGAAGCAACAAAGTCGCGCCGAAAGTTAGACAGGAGTACAGGAGCATCAATGCCTGATACAAGGACTCGCCCTTCGGCGCGTCCTGCAAAAGCGCTGCGCTTGCCACGATCGATACGAATGCTGCTATGCAACCGATGGTGCGCGCGTGACGCCGATAACCCGCGAGGAGCGCTGCGGCACACCAGGGACCGGCAATCGAGACGCTGGTCAGAAACGGTGAATGAAGAAACCATCCAGGAGTAGACACTAGTCACCCCTCTGTCCCGCCGGACCTCCCAGCGAAACCGGTGCAACAGTGTGCTGCCGGACCTCGGTCCAAGCCGTTCCCATCCGATCGTGCTTAGCGAGATAGGCAGAGACATGCATCAGCGGGTCAATCACCCAACGGTCCAGAATCGTGTCGAGATGCCCGCGGTCGAAGGCCCAACGATAGAGCCACAATTGGACTCGCTCTGGCAGCAGATCCTCGATTTGCTTGCCGGTCTCCGAGACCTCGCCGCCGATGGCGGAGTGCATCTGGTGATAGTCGTGAAGCATGGACGGCGCGCGTAGATACTGCATGGTGCGGACGGTTGCGTTTCCCAGGATATGTGCAACCGCCAGCCATCTCCAGCCGAGTCCGATCTCGATAAACACCACGCCGACCTGCGTCAGCGTGGCGTAAGCGAGCGACGTCTTGGCGTCAGCGCTGGCGCGGCCGACGATCGTTCCATGAACGGCTGTAGCCAAGCCGATCAAGATCACCAGGGCGGAAGCAAGCACGGACTGCGCGAGCAGTGGCTGCGCGCGGAGCAGGAGGTATGCTCCCGCATGGATGGAGATCGCGCCGTAGAAAATGGCGCTTGAAGGAGTCGGACCTTCCATGGCACGCGGAAGCCATCCTGAAAACGGGACCTGGGCGGCTTTTCCCGACGCAGCGAGCAGGAATAGAAGAGAGACGATTACTGCCTGCACTCCCGCGACTTGCGGAAAACCGTGATCGAACGACGCAGTTCGCGCCGAGTGATGCAATAGAAAGACACCCACGAGCAAACCAATATCGCACGCGCGGTATATGCCAAACACCCGAAGTCCGTTTTCGACCGGCGAAGGCCTCAGTTGGAAAAATGCGATCAACAAGACCGAAGTGATCCCAACGACCTCCCAGCCTGCGGCGAGTAGGTCAAACGAACCCGCGGCGAACGCGAGCAGGGATCCGAACGCAAACAGGTGCAGCAGAAGAAAAAACCTCAGGAATCCGGACTCTCGATGAAGGTACGTTGCCGAGAACTGACCGATGAGACCCGACAGCACCACCGTCAGCGCGAGGAACGGAAGCGAAAGCCGGTCTGCCACGAGCACCAAGGGGAAATGGTAATCGCCAACGGCAAACCAGTTGCCGAAAGTCACCGTGACGTCTGACCCGAACGCGATGGTCCAAGCGAGCGCTGCAATTCCGCACGCGCAAGCCGAAAACGTCAGACTCGTGATCCAGGATAGGGCGTGCTCGCCAAGAGTCCAGCCGAGCAGCCATAGCAACGCCAGAACGCCAAAGACGACTCCTGGCGCCAGAACGACGAAGACCAAAATGGCATGCGAGAGATTCACGACGTGCGGTCCCCTTGAGGCGTTTGAATCCAAGCCATTGGAAGGTGTTGGAGCTTTCCGGCATACCATTCATGAGATGAAAGAGCCACGGGAAGACGCTCCAGGGCTTCATGAAACTCCTCGAATCCACCATCCCTCCTCACGTGAACCCGCCCAGAGATCGGGTCGATCGCCGCGAATCGCATCCACCGATTCTTTACGAGCTCTTTCAACGAGGCACTCGCATTAATTACCTTCTCCAACCGTTCAGGCGTCGTCTCGACGACAAAAAGAATCCGGACAGGCTCATGGATCTCAACCATCTGCCAGGGCAGTCCAGTGCGCAAATCGCTGGCGTGGCCGTCCATCACTCCCAATAGGCTCGTGACGTTGTGCGGAAGTTTCGTCCCGCACCCATATCGGTCGTTGTCCACGAACGAAAAGTAGTATTCCAAGCTGATTCCCGCGCACACGGGAACGACAGCGGCCATCAGCGCGGAAAGGTCGTGGTCGCCGTGATCCTGCGCAGCGTCATACGAGGCCAGAAAGGCTCGGCGGTCGAGAAATAGTTCTCGCGTGAGGCTGCGCCGCCCGATGATGCAAATCGAATTGGTGCAGTGGCCGTACTCCGGGCGTGGCTGCCCGAGATGTTCGCTGCGTTCCTCCACGTGGCGTAGCGCTCGTCGCGCATCTGCATGCGCGTCGGACGACTCAAATCGCCGGGCGCGCTCCAGTGCGTTTTGCCCTCTAGCTTGACCCAAGGATTTGCTGATCGACTCCGCATCAGACTGATGGCTGGCGGGAACCATATCCAGGTCGAAAAGTTCGATGTCGTCGCTGCACGTGTCGTGATAACCGCCGATGAACCATGTGTCTGCGGGAATCTCGATGCCCTTCTCGCGGAGCAGTTCGCGGACCTCCGGTCGATTTGCCATTGCGGCAAAGAGGCGCGCGTTCGGGCCGCCGCGGCGTCCTCCACAGGCTCCGCAGTCGTGTGCCGACTCGTGAGGATTGTTGAGGCTCGTTGATCCGTGCCCCAGGATTACAACCAACCGCGCCAAGCCGCGGACCAGCCCAGCCGGACGCAACACACTGGCTACCCGTTCCGCTTTTTCGTCCGCCGCAAACCCTGTCAGCAGGCCGGTTACGACACTTTGGGATTGTTTCGTATTACGCATCAAAATGAGCTCGGTGCGTGGCTCCGGCAGGAATGCTCTGTTCAGCCAATCGCGCAAGTGCGCATAAGACCGCGGCGCCAGGAGGTGACCGATCAGCGGAACTGCCGAGAGGAGTCCGAGCACTAAAGTGGAGAGCCACCCCCGCACCAGCGTCTTCGATGAAACGAGAGAATTTCGCATCAGCAACCCAAGCACTCGCCTCCGCCAGCGGCGCCGCTCAAGCAACGGGTTGTCTTCGGGTTTTGATCGTTCCACCACGGCGTGCTCCGGTTTGACCACCACCGGGCAGAGAGCCGCGCCTTGCGTATCGTCGATTCCTTTGTAGTCGACCGCGACTCCGAAGTACCCGGCGGCGCTATACGTCTCGATGCAAGGATCCGCCTCTTCGAGAGCTCGCCGCATCGACTCCTCTCGCTCGTCAATGCAGAAAAATACTTGGGCTGTAGGTCTTTCGTGAAGTTCGAATAAGCCCCGATATTTTCTGTGGCTTGCCAAGCCTCGAAGAATCTCGCGCTCGTGCCATCGCTCGTAGGCAAGGTGAAGGATTCTCCGCCGCTCCAAACCATTGAACGCTTTCACTTCGCTCACAAACATGGCCCACTCCGCTTCGGAGAGACCGTTGACTTCCTGCGCCGAAAGCCTCAACACGCGAGCAGCATCATAGATACGGGCCGTCCGGCTCAGGCGCCGCTTCTCTTGCGTCTTGAGAGGACTCTCTTGCGGAATTATCTCCGCCACGCCCCTGCGCGATGCTACCCGCGACATCGTCAGCCGCACCGCGAGAAAATCCATCAGCGAACATGGAAGAGTCTTGTGCGGAGCCAGAGCTGGATCTTTCTCGAGTCTGTGCATCAAGCCGGCCCAGCCCGGCAGCGCGATAAGCTCAGCTCGAAGAACTTCAGACCAATCAGCTTCCCGAAAGGACTGAGTGTCCAGATACTCCAACACCGCGTCTTCCGCCGAAAAACAAAGGCACTCCTGCTTTCCGAATTCGTCGTCCAACCCAACCAGATACTTCGGAAAAATTCCGCCGTGACGGGAGAACAAAGTGCGAACGCTTTCGTAGAAGCCTTTTTCGCGGTTTGGCATCGGCCAATAAGCCGTGCCCTGATCCAGAAACACGGAGCAAAGCCGGATCAACCATGGATGGATGACGTCATCCACCGGTCGCGGTGGGGTCGGTTCTTCTTCGTGAGCTACGGAGCGTGCGAAGCAAGCATCAAACAGTGCCCGCAGGGCCGGGCGGCGAAAATCTTTGGCCAGATCGCCTTGCTCAGTGCGCCAGATAACGGTCGCTGCATCGAACTCCCGCACTCCCGGCGTGATCATGGCTCTGCGCAGGGAGCTTCGGGTCAGCCGCGCAAAGACCAGCGAATCGGGCTCGAGGTCAAGCACGGCGTCGATGTCGACAAGCTGGATCCGCCCTCGGGTCAACTCGGTCCGGTACGCCGCTTCACTCATGTACGGCTCGGCGCCGAACAGTTGGGCCGCCTGGACCACAGCCTCTTCGAACGGAAGGAGTTCAAAAGCGTGGAGCGTATTGTGATGCACGAAAACTCCGATGGGCCCCTGCCGCGGGAGCAGGCGCGCGGCCAACTCGGCTGCACTACGCAATCTAGCGAAGCGCGTCGAGTCAGAGTGGCGGGGATCCCTCATCGACGTGCGCCGAGCCGCGACTTCGGCTCCTTCTTCGCCGCTTCCTTCAGTATGCTTACCGTGCTGTTGAGCTGGGAGTAGAAATAGCGCCGCAGGATGTCGAGGACCTCGATCAGCGCACGATCGCGGATCGAATAATAGACTTGATTGCCTGCTTTGCGGCTCACCACGATCTGTTTGGCGCGGAGAACCGCCAGGTGTTGCGAGGCATTGGCTTGCTCAATGCCGAGCTCTTCAATCAGCTTCCCGGCGGAAAGCTCGCCCTCGCGCAGAAGCTCGACAATTGCAATCCGAGTGGGATTCGCGAGCCCCTGAAAAATCTCGCTCTTGAACTGCCGGAGTGCATCGCTCATATAAGTCAAGTATATTCGAAAGTACGAATATGTGGAAAGGGTTGTGCCTGAGCGCTTACCCTATACGCCACAGGGCTCAAGTCTTCCGTCGTGAAAACCACCTTGTGCTCACCGACGGACAGCTGAATTAGTTGGTAGGAACTCTAGATTTTCTGCAGACAGACTCGAGGCTGACGATCCAGTGGGGCATCTCCTGAGCACTTGTGGGCCTGCCCCAGGGCCTGTTTAACCCTACTCGGTACTGTAAGGATGGGACACGGGGCATTCGCAAGCAGACGATAAGCAAAGCTTGTGTGGAGATGGCGTCCCAGGTAGGAGATGGGCTGCACACCGAGCACAATCAAGGCCGATGTATCGATAGACTT
>DATJSB010000130.1:0-12805 GCA_035504315.1 Occallatibacter sp. | reverse complement strand
CCGCGCCCCGGCCGGTAGGGCTGGAACCACTCCCCGTCAATTACCATTTGCGGAATTGCGCGCTTGCCCACGTGGCGAATCACTTCATCCGACGCTGCCGGATTGGCATCCACATCGATCTCGGTATAGAGAACGCCGTGCGTATCAAGAAACTGCTTGGCGGCCCGGCAGTCACGGCACCATGCCGTTGTATAAACCTGCACTGTCATACGCTTATTCTATCTGTTACATAGTGCTTAGGCTGTGATGATGACCCCAGGAAGAATGACCGCCGACCAGATCCGCCAGATGCTACGGCTTGAGCCTCACCCCGTGGAGGGCGGCTGGTATCGCCGCACTTACACGTCAGAGGTGAGCGTGGCCCTGCTGCGCGGTGTACGGCCCTACGGCACCGCGATCTACTATCTGCTCGAAGAAGGGGGCTTCAGCGAGATGCATGTGCTGGCGTCGGACGAGATCTTCCACTTTTACTACGGCGACCCGGTGGAGATGCTGCAGCTGTGGCCATCGGGCGAGTCGAAGGTGATTACGCTGGGGCCGGCTCTGGAGGCCGGACAGCAGGTCCAACTCGTGGTCCCGGCGGGCGTGTGGCAGGGCACGCGACTCATCGACGGCGGTAAAGTGGCGCTGCTCGGCTGCACGGTGACGCCCGGATTTGATTTCGCCGACTACCGAAACGCAGCGGCTGCAGAGCTGATTGCCAAATGGCCTCTGGAGGCCGCGCGAATAAGAAAGCTGACGAGAAAGTAGCGTCTATCGCCGCTCCCTGAAGAACCCGCGCAGCAGCTCCGCCGCTTCGTCCGCGCCAATTCCCTGCTCCACCTGCATCTGGTGGTTGAGCTGGGGATGGTTCAAGACGCTCAGAACTGAGCCGCATGCGCCGGCTTTGGGATCGGCAGCGGCAAAGACGAGGCGGTCGAGACGGGCATGGATCATGGCTCCGGCGCACATGGCGCATGGCTCGAGCGTGACATAGAGCGTGCAGCCGTTGAGGCGGTAGTTGCCGAGCGCTGTGGCCGCGGCGCGCATGGCTGCGATCTCAGCGTGGGCCGTGGGGTCAACGTCGCGCAGCACACGATTCTGGGCGCGCGCGATGATTTCGCCGTTATGGACTACGACCGCGCCGATAGGCACTTCGCCGGCCTCAGCCGCAAGCCTTGCCTCGGTGAGTGCGGCGTCAATGGCTTCGCGATCCGAAATCATGCTTGCGATGGTAACGCCTTCGGCTGCTGCTGGGTCATGCAGTGCAGCGCGCCCAGTCCCCAGATCAGGTCCACGCTGTGCACGCCGATGACTTCGCGATCAGGGAAAGCTTCGGCAAGGAGGTTGAGCGCCACGCGATCGCGAGGGTCGTGGAAGGTGGGCATGAGTACCACGCCATTGGCGAGGTAGAAGTTGGCGTAGCTGGCGGGCAGGCGTTGTCCGCGGAAGACGACCGGCCTCGGCATGGGCAGCTCGACGATGGTGAACTGTTTGCCCTCGGGCGTGCGCGCCGCCTTGAGCCGGGCGAGATTCTCGGCCAGCGGCTCGTGGTTCGGGTCTTTGGGGTTGGGTTCGACGGCGGTAATGATCGTGTCTGCGCCGGCAAACCGCGTGATGTCGTCTACGTGGCCATGCGTGTCGTCGCCGGCGATGCCGCGATTCATCCAGAGGACCTGGTCGATGCCGAGGTAACGAGAAAAAACCTGTTCGAGCTGCTCACGGCTCACTTGAGGATTGCGCTGCTGCACCTCGCTCAGCAGGCATTCCTCGGTGGTGAGCATCAGCCCCGCGCCGTTTACGTCGATCGATCCGCCTTCGAGCACGATCCGCCGCTGCGTACCGTTCTCGATTTGGATTGACGGTTGCCATTCCGGAAGCCCGAGCAGCTCGGTGACGCGGCCGGGAATCTGGTCGTCGAGGCGCCAGTCGTCGTACTTGGCCCAGCCGTTGAACTGCCAATTGGTGATGGCGAGCCGGCCCGCACCGTCGCCCACAAAGATTGCGCCCGAGTCGCGCGTCCATCCGCGATCGGTGGGCCACTGGTGGAAGTCGACGTTGTCGAGTTTGGCGCCGGCACGCTTGAGGATCCCGCGGACACGTTTTTCGGCGGCTTCGTTTTCGACGATGAGATGCACGCGTTCGCGGGAGGCGAGGAGGCGAACGATTTCGGCATAGAGCCAGGGGATCGCGGCAAACTTTCCCGGCCAGTCTTCGGGATTATGCGGCCAGGCCAGCCAGGTGGCCTCATGCGGCTCCCACTCGGCGGGCATGCGGAAGCCCTGTGAGCGCGGCGTTTTAATCTCATCGTTCAAGATCAGCTTCCCTCGCCTCATTTCGCGTGGTCTCCCAGGTCTCAAAAGCGAGACCTGGGGCACCCGGATTTCTACTTTGGAACTCCGCTGTGGGCGCCAAGATGCGCGGGGTCAAGGAAACGGCGCGAGATGAGCGCGTAGGCATCGATGCGGCGGTCGCGCAAGAATGGCCAGTTGCGGCGCGTGTCTTCGATGAGCCCGGGATCGATCTCGGCGATGAGGATTTCCTCCGTTTCGTGCGACGCTTTGGCAATAACGCGCCCAAAGGGATCGGCCAGAAAGCTGCCACCCCAGAACTGAAGTCCCGGCCCTTCGACGCGATTGCCGAGGATGTCGCCCTGCTCGTGGCCCACCCGGTTCACGCCCGCCACGTATACGCCATTGGCGATGGCATGCGCTCGCTGGATGGTCTGCCAGGCGTCATATTGGGCGACACCGAACTCGTCCTTTTCTGCCGGGTGCCAGCCGATGGCGGTGGGATAGAACAGCACTTCAGCCCCCTGCAGCGCCGTAAGCCGCGCGCCTTCGGGATACCACTGATCCCAGCAGACCAGCGTGCCGACGCGGCCCACGCCCAAGTCGACCGCCTGAAAGCCTAAATCGCCCGGCGTGAAGTAGTACTTCTCGTAGTAGAGCGGGTCGTCGGGGATGTGCATTTTGCGGTAGACGCCGGCGATTTCGCCGCTCGAGTTGAGCGTGACGGCGGTGTTGTGGTAGAGCCCCGGCGCGCGCCGCTCGAAGAGCGAGGCAACGATGGCCACGCCCGCCTCCTTTGCAACCTCGCCCAGCTTCTTCGTGGACGGGCCCGGGATGGGCTCGGCGAGATCGAAGAGGCGCAAGTCTTCGCGCTGGCAGAAGTACTGGGCCTGGAAAAGCTCGGGCAGGCAGACGATGCCGGCGCCCCTGCGTGCAGCCTCGCGGATGTGCTCGACGGCCGAGCGAAAGTTCGCCTCGGGGTCGGGGCCCATGCTCATCTGCACCAGCCCTACGGTGTATTTGCGTTTTTCAGTCATCTGATATCAGTGATGCGAATCGAGCGCGAAAGATGCGTCGATGCGCGAACCAGCCAGGCCAAATCCGAATTGGAATTGGCCTTTGCAATCCGATGAGGCCAACGTGTTCAGCCAAGTTGAGGGACGGCTGCTATGACCGCTCGATTGCTTGTTTTCCCGGGTCTCAAAATCGAGATCCCCACCCCAGCAGCACAAATCACTCGTTGGGGAGCCGGACCGGGGGCACCCAAACGTTGTGAACAGATTTCAAGAAAACGCACGGTCACGGCGCTTGTCCAAGAAGCTGCCGCGTTGCTCTACTCCTCGAGAATCAAGACCGCCGCGGCGATTGTCGTGGTCCATTTAGCGTTCTTGTCTCCTACCGCGCTCTGCGTCACGTTGCTGGTGCGCACGATCTTGTTCGAGATGCGGTAGATCTCCTTCTTCTCGTCCCAGCTCTTGTCGGGGTCGAAGTCTACATCAAGCGTGGTGGCCAGCATCTCGGCAGCCAGCTCTTCGGCGTACTCTCCGGCCTGCTCTTCGGTCTCGCCGAAGGTGTGATGCTCACTCAGGTAGCCGTAGGTATTGCGGTCGGCGGGGATGGCCACTCCGATGCTCGAGGCGATGAGGCGGTGCGGCTCGCGCGTCGAATTTTCAGCGATCACTGCGAACACCACTTCGCCGTGGTTGAGATACTTCAAACCTTCTTTGCGGGGAATAACCTTGCACTGCGGCGGAAAGATTGACGACACGCGAACAAGGTTCTGCGAGGCAATGCCGGCATCCCGAAGCGCCAGCTCAAATGAAGTCAGCCGTTCCTTGTGCTTACCAACGCCCTTGGTAAAGAAAAGCTTCCTCGGGACCATGCTTTTTCCCAATTTCTATGTGCCCTCCGTGGGTTCAAAAATGATGGGTTCTCGATCGTTCCCGCATGAGTCTATCGCATCTGGGCGGCCTCGAACAGAGTTTCGCGCAAATTCATCGCCGATTCACGGGAACCACTCTGGTTCGACCGAGCCGGCAGACGCAAGACCGACCGGCGGCCGTGGCGGAAGAGTCGGGGGAAATGGATTTTAAGACCGCGCATCCTGCAACTTTCCCGTTTGTTTTTCGTTTAACAAGGTATGAGGATCCTTCTGCGTCTGGCCGGCATCCCGGCCCTTAGTGCCCTGTTGCTCTGCGTCGCTGCATCTGCCCAGACCGCGACTCCGCAACCGGCTCCCAGTACCCCCCCGCCCGCGGCAACTGCCGATCAGGGGCCGGTCGACCTGGATTATGTGCCGCCCGCGCTCCATCAACTGAGCACGCAGGCGGCCTTCAAGAACAGCTTTACCTTCGACCACAACATGCTGGAGGCGGCGTCGAACCTGCTCTCAAGCAACGACGCGGATTTAAAGCGGACGGTGGCCAAAATCGACGGGGTAAGCATCCATATTCTCGGCTTCGGGCAATCGGGAGTTCCCGACGAGACCGCGGTTGACTCGATCCGCCAAGCCTACCACCTGCGCGGCTGGAAGCACCTGGTGAGTACGACAGGCAGCGGCGGACCGATTCACGACAACGTTACCGACGTGTGGATCGTTCTGGATGGCGCGACGGTGCGGGGCGGCGTGGTGCTGGCTGAAACACCCAAAAGCGTAACGTTGGTGACGGTGGCCGGCAACATCAGCCCGGCCGATATCCTGCGCCTGCGCGGCAAGTTCGGCATTCCCAACTTCAACGCCGGCGACTTCAAAGACGCCAAATAGCCTGGCGGCCGGGAGGGGATGTTCAGGCGCTTGCTGAACCTCAGCCAGCGTATTGCATGATTCTTCCCCCATCAATGCTATAGTTCTGCCGTGTCATCCAAAGTCTCACGCTGAGCATTCAGGGGGCATCTACTCAGCGCCGATCAACCTGTTTCAATTCCGGCCGGCTTCCCGCGTGGCCGGCTTCTCCCCTGTTTTGCATGGGATGCCCATGGAGGCGTGGTCGAATGCCATTCCGCACCGCTTCTCTTGCCGTCGTTTCGATCTCGTTGCTGGCCGCGGCCATTCCGTCCGCCCCAGCCCAGGACGAGCAGGCCTCGCTCAAGGATCTGGAAAGCATCGGCAGCGCGCTCAGCTCGCCCGATCACCGTCCCGTACACATCATTTACGTGCACGGCATCAACCAGGTCGGTGCGGGCGACTCATCGCTGCTGCGCGACTCCATCTGCAAAGAACTTCATCTCTGCGATCCGTCGGATTGGAAGTATGCCGGCTCTGAGTTCCCCGACAAAGGGGAGTTCGCGCCTGGGGCTGCTCCGCCGCGCCTCTACTACCTCGGTGAGCCGGTCTGGGCTGACGAGGAACAGTGGGAGGCAGCGGCGCCATTCGTTGCCCACTATGTCATTCGCCTCAAGCGTTATCCCGCACCGCTGGTAGTGGACGAAATCAACTGGTGGCCGCTGGTGCTGGCGCTCAAATGCGAACACGTGGTCAGGAGCGAGGCATCCCTGGCCGGCGCGAACAAGGATCTGCTCCAGGTCTGTTCGGAAAAATCCGCACAGGATCCCGGCGACCTGGGCCGCTTCTATCCCTGGCTCTCGGTTTCAGAGGCGGATCGGCTCGCAAAGATGCCGGCGCGGGCCGTCGCCATCAATCGCAACCTGAAAAACGGGCTCGAAGACTGGGGATTCTCCGACGCCATGATCGGCGTGGGCCCGCTTTCTGAAATCATTCGTGACGGCCTGCGCCAGCTCATGATCAAGTCCGCCTCGTTCGACCCCAGCGGGACCGACTCTTCAGCGCGCATGCGATACGACTGGAAGAGCCAGCTCAGCAGCGGCAACGCGACCGATCAGACATTTATCGGCGTGACGCACAGCCTGGGCAGTTACCTGTTGTTCAACACCCTCAACCTTGAAGATATTCCGCCCGAGGCTGCGGCTGCGCAATCGCTGTCAGCGGCGCAATCTGAGACTATGGACGAAGACCGCGCAGTTCAATACATCTTCGAGCGAATGTCTCTCGTCTACTTCTTTGCCAACCAGCTTCTGCTTCTCGAATTCACCGATGTTCAGGGGCTTCCCACTGAGGCCGTGGCGACGCCGCACGCCGCCGGAGCACCCGCGCCATCAACCCGTCATTTCAGCGACCTGGTCAGCCGCTGGTCGCAATACAGGCAGGCTTATCAGAAGCGCACCCTGGGCGACAAAGCCGTTCCTCAAAATGCAGTCCACATTGTTGCCTGGAGCGACCCCAGCGACCTGCTCACGTGGCGCATGCCAAAGATCGGCGATGTCGTGGTCCTCAACCTGTATGCGCACAATGCCACCCACTGGTTCTGGCTATACGAATCGCCCACCGGCGCGCACGACAACTATGCCAAGAACATGGCTGTGCTGCGGGTGATGTTCCCAAAACATTGAACCGCCCTGGGCGCCCACGCAGGTCTCTCCGTTGCCACCCAAAAATCCAAGGTGGTAGCCTCTAGTTTGACCATCCGGGGGGAAGAACCCAGAATCATGCAAAGTGCTTATAACGGCCTGGCGCTGCCCGCGACGGGCGAGCCCATCAGCTACGAGAACGGCAAATTCACTGTTCCTGACAATCCCATCATTCCCTACATCGAGGGCGACGGAACCGGCCGCGACATCTGGAAGGCCTCGCAGCGCGTGTTCGATGCGGCTGTCGAGAAAGCCTACGGCGGCAAGCGCGCCATCCGCTGGTTTGAGATTTACGCCGGCGAAAAATCCTTCCGCAAGTTCTCCAACTGGCTGCCCGACGATTCGGTCGCCGCGGCGCGCGACCTGCGCGTGTCAATCAAGGGTCCGCTCACAACTCCGGTTGGCGGCGGCATACGGTCGTTGAACGTGGCACTGCGCCAGATTCTCGACCTCTACTCGTGCGTGCGCCCGGTGAAGTACTACCAGGGCGTGCCCAGCCCGGTGAAACGTCCCGAACAGGTCGACATCGTCATCTTCCGCGAAAACACTGAGGACGTGTACGCGGGAATCGAATTCAAGCAAGGCAGTGAAGATGCGACCCGGTTGATCTCGTTCATCAACGACGACCTGCTCAAGGGTGGCAAGAAAAAAATCCGCACCGACTCAGGCGTGGGAATCAAGCCCATTTCGATCTTCGGCACCAAGCGCCTGGTGCGCGCCGCCATCCGCCACGCGCTCGAAAGCGGCCGCAAGACGGTGACCCTCGTCCACAAAGGCAACATTCAAAAGTTTACTGAGGGCGCGTTCCGCGAGTGGGGCTACGAGGTCTCCACCGACGAGTTCCGCGATCAGATCGTTACCGAACGCGAGTCTTGGATCCTGGGCAACGTCGAATCGCGTCCCGGCATCTCGATTGAGGAGAACGCTGCGCTGATTGAGCCAGGCATGGAATTCGCGCCGCCGAGCTTCCGCGATTCGGTCTGCGCTGAAGTTAAAGCAGTGCTTGAAAAAATCGGCGCATCGCATGGCAACGGCGCGTGGAAGTCGAAGATCCTGGTCAACGACCGCATCGCCGACTCCATCTTCCAGCAGATCATCATTCGCCCGTCGGACTACAGCATTCTGGCTACGCCCAACCTGAACGGCGACTACATCTCGGATGCGGCAGCCGCGCAGGTCGGCGGGCTGGGAATCGCGCCCGGCGCCAACATCGGCGACGGTTACGCGGTCTTCGAGGCCACGCACGGCACGGCTCCCAAATACGCCGATAAAGACGTCATCAATCCAGGCTCGGTGATCCTGTCGGGGGTGATGCTGTTCGAGTTTATCGGCTGGAAAGAAGCGGCCAAGATGATCGAGACCGCGATGGAGAAGACCATCCAGCAAAAGTTCGTGACGTATGACTTTGAGCGCCAGCTTACCGGGGCAATCAAGGTGGGAACGAGCGAGTTTGCGACGCGGATGATTGGCAATATGTAGGTCGTGAGTCGTTCACGAGTCCAATCCACGAACCACGAATCACGAATCGAGGGAATAGTAATGCGGAAGAAGGTTTCAATCGTCGGGGCCGGTAACGTGGGCGCCACTTGCGCTCATTGGATTGCAGCCAAGGAACTGGCCGATGTAGTTTTAATCGACGTTGTCGAAGGGGTGCCCCAAGGCAAAGCGCTCGACCTGCTCGAAGCCATGCCCATCGAGAAGGGCGACGTGAACGTGACGGGATCGAACGACTACGCGGCCTCTGCCAACTCCGACATCGTGGTGATCACGGCGGGCATTCCCCGCAAGCCGGGCATGAGCCGCGACGACCTGCTGCACACCAACTACAAGATCATGTCCGATGTGGTTTCGAAGGTGGTTGCGCAGTCGCCGGAGTCGATCCTCATCATCGTCTCGAACCCACTCGACGCCATGGCACAGGCTGCATTTCGCCAATCCGGCTTCAATCGCGAGCGCGTCATCGGCATGGCCGGCGTGCTCGACTCGGCGCGTTTCCGCAGCTTCATTGCCGCCGATCTGAATGTGAGCGTCGAGAATGTGACGGCCTTTGTGCTGGGCGGCCACGGTGACACCATGGTACCGCTTTCGCGCTACTCGACCGTCGCCGGCATTCCCATTACCGAGCTGATCGCGCCCGACCGCCTCGAGCAGTTGGTACAGCGTACTCGCGACGGCGGCGCCGAAATCGTGAAGTACCTCAAGACCGGCAGCGCCTACTACGCGCCCTCGGCAGCCGTCACCGAGATGGCCGAGGCAATTCTTAAAGACAAGAAGAAGATTCTGCCCTGCGCGGCGTATCTCGAGGGCGAGTACGGTATTGGCGGCTACTACATCGGCGTGCCCTGCAAGCTGGGCGCGGCCGGCCTTGAAAAGATTATCGAGATCAAGCTGACGCACGAAGAGGACGCGGCCCTGAAGAGGAGCGCCGCAGCGGTGAAGGAGCTTTGCGCGGTGATCGGGGTGTAGCTGTGTTGTCAGTCCATCGCGGCGCTGAGCTGGTGACGCACGTCGGCGCCGCGAATCCAGAAGATCACGTCGGTGGCGACATTCGAGGCGTGATCCGAGATCCGCTCAAGATTCTTTGCCACCAGAATGCCATTCATCGCCTGCTGGGTGTACTGCGGTTTTTCTTCAATCAGCTTCAGCAGGTCGGCATTGGCGCGCCGGTTCATGCGGTCGATCTCGTCGTCCATCTCCCGCACTGAGTCGGCCAGCCGCGCATCGCCGTCGAGCAGGGCCTGCAGCGAGGTGCGAATCATGCGCGCCGCATACTCGCCCATCGCGGCAAAATCGACCGGCAGCTCGATCTCGTCAAGCAAGAGAAAGTCCTTGGTTCGCTTGGCAATCGCCGCCGATTGATCGCCCACGCGTTCCAGATCGCCATTGATTTTGATCACGGCAAGGATGAAGCGCAGGTCGATGGCCATCGGCTGCTCTTTGGCGAGCAGCTCATAAGCCATCTCGTCCAGCTCGCGCTGCGCCGTGTTGATGGCCGTTTCGTTCTGCTTCACGAACTTGCACAGGCCCTTGTCGCGCTGGAGATAAGCTTCCACGGCAGACTCAACGCCTTGCTGCGCAAGGGCAGCCATGGCAAGCAGCTTGTCCTTGAGCTCGGCGAGTTGCTGATGGAAGTGAATGCGCGGCACTACCAGAAATCCCCCATCCGATTATTGTGCATGAAGTGAGGTTACAGGAGTGCGAAAACGGTGGCCAGCATCCGAACGGTCACCTCTGCTGAAAACCCCGCCCAAACGGGCTCAACTCCAACTGTCCTCAATGAGTAAAGACGCACGGCAGCCCAAAAAGGGTGCAAGTTGCCTCACCATTCAGGCTACACCAATTGTAGCTGCGCACCTACTACGAAAGTGAGATCGAACCGCCCTGCACCACCTCGTTCTCGAGCGTGCCGATGGAGTCAATAGTGATGCGGACCCGGTCGCCGGCGGCAAGAGTAAACGAATCGGGAGGAACGACGCCTGTTCCGGTCATCAGATAGGCGCCATATGGAAAGTGGTTTTCGCGGAAGAGGTACTCGACCAGCGTCTGCGGCGAGCGTTTCAGCGCGGCGAGCGTGGTTTCGCCCGCGAACTCGACGATGCCGCAGCGATCGATGCTGAGGCGGATGGCAGTCGTGTTCGGAAGCATCTCGCCGGTCACCAGCAGGCACGGGCCCAGCGCGCAGCTACGGTTGTAAACCTTGGCCTGCGGCAGGTAGAGCGGGTTCTCGCCCTCAATGTCGCGAGAGCTCATATCGTTGCCGGCGGTGTAGCCAACAATCTGGCCGCCCGGATTGATGACCAGCGTCAGCTCCGGTTCGGGCACCGACCACGTGGCGTCGCGGCGAATGCGCACCGGAGTTCCGGGTGCGGCAACGCGGCCAGGCGTCGCCTTGAAGAACAGCTCAGGCCGCTCAGCCGAATAAACGCGATCGTAGAAATCGCCTCCGCCCGCATCCTTCGATTCGGCCATGCGCGCGCTGCGGCTGCGATAGTAGGTCACCCCCGCGGCCCAAACCTCCTGGCTGCCGATGGGCGCAAGAAGCGCACCCGGCAGCGAACTGCCGACCATATTGGTGGCGGGAATTGAGCCGAGAAAATCAGCCAGATCGGGATGGGCAATCAGTGCGTCCCAGGAGACGTCACGAACCTGAATGAAGCCGCCGTCGCGCTCAACAAATATGCCGGAATCGGTTCGGTAAAGCTTCATTCTTTGTTCTCCAGTCTCGAGATTATCTTGTCCACATCGTAGACGCAGCCTCCCCATACACCGCCGCTCGCCTGGATCAACGCCGCCCACAGCCGCGTGTCGTCAGGCAGATCGGGATCGGGCCGCAGATCGGGGCGCGGCGTACGAAGCGCCAGCCTCCGCGTGCCTTCTTCGGCGCCAAAGATGTCACCGCTCTCGCCCACCAGGTTCACGGTTCCATCCAAAGACGCCCGGTCGACGACGATCTCGATCAGGTCGCGGTCGCGCACTTTGCCGATCGGCCCGCCAACGAGCGCCTCGGGCGAGACGTGGCCGATGCACGCGCCGGTTGAAACTCCGCTGAACCGGGCGTCGGTGAGCACAGCCACATGCTTGCAATGCGGCAACTGCTTGAGCGCGGATGTGATCTGATAAATCTCCTGCATGCCAGCGCCGGCCGGGCCGCTGCAAACCAGCACTACCACATCTCCCTGGGCAATGTCGCCGCTCTTTATGGCGCGAATCGCTGCCGGCTCTGAGACAAAGACCTTGGCCGGACCAACATGCCGGTAGACCTGTCTCTCGTTAACCAGCGACGGATCGATGGCCGTGCTCTTGATGACCGAACCTTCGGGGGCGAGATTGCCGGTGGGAAAGCAAACTGTCGAAGTAAGACCGCGCGACCGCGCGCGATCAGGCGACATGATGACGTCGTCGGGATCGATTCCGTCCTGATCTTTGAGCGCGCGCCGCAGTGCCGCTCGCCGCTCGCTCTGCTGCCACCAGTCGAGCGAAGCACCCAGCGTCTCACCGCTGACGGTAAGTACGCTCTCGTCCAAAAGCCCCGCAGCGCGGAGATGTAACATCACTTCCGGTACGCCGCCGGCAAGAAACACCTGCACCGTGGCAAAACCACGCGGGCCGTTGGGCAGCGCATCCACGAGCCGTGGAACCTGGCGATTGACGTGGGCCCAGTCATCGGCCGTTGGCCGCTTGAGGCCCGCCGAATATGCAATCGCGGGGAGATGGATGAGCAGATTCGTCGACCCGCCGAAGGCCGCGTGCAGTACCATCGCGTTTTCGACCGCAGCCGCGCTTACCACATTTTTGACGCCCAGCCCCAGCTCATGCAGCCGCAGCAGAGCGCGCGCCGAGCGGCGAGCGGCATCAAGCCAGATCGGTTGGCCTGAGGGCGCAAGCGCGGTATGCGGCAAGCTGAGACCGAGCGCCTCGCCCACCACCTGCGAGGTTGCCGCGGTGCCGAGAAACTGGCAGCCGCCGCCGGGCGATGCGCAGGCGCGGCAACCTGCATCGGCCGCGTACTCGAGCGTGATCTGGTTCTGAGCAAAGCGCGCGCCGATGGTCTGGATTTTTGCTGCGTCCTCGCCGTGCTCGGGCAGAAGCGTTACGCCGCCGGGCACCAGCACCGCGGGCCTGGCCCCCGATGCGGCGAGCGCCATCATCATGGCCGGCAGTCCTTTGTCGCAGGTGGCAATGCCCAGCGTGCCTTTGCTCGTTGGTAGCGACCGCCTCAGCCGGCGAAGCACAGTGGCCGCATCGTTGCGATAGGGCAGCGAGTCCATCATGCCGGTTGTGCCCTGCGTGCGTCCGTCGCAGGGGTCAGTGCAGGCGCCGGCAAAGGGTGTAGCATGCAACGCCTTCAGCTCGCGCGCAGCCTCGGCAACAAGCAACCCGACCTCCCAGTGGCCGGTGTGAAAGCCAAGGGCGACCGGTTCGCCGTTCTCGGCGCGCAGCCCGCCGTGCGTACTCAGAATGAGGAACTCGGGATCGAGCAGGCGGTTCGGCTCCCAGCCCATGCCTGCATTTTGCGTGAGGCCGAATAGGTTTCCCGAGGGCTCAGTGAGCAGCATCTCGGCCGTGAGCGGCAATGCGCCGGCAGGGCCGCGCGCATGGGTGGCGACAGC
>DATJSB010000129.1:0-14467 GCA_035504315.1 Occallatibacter sp. | reverse complement strand
CGGACAGAGTCAGGTGCAGGGGGAGCTGCAATCGCATGGGAAACCTCTGCCGTCTTTCAAAGGGGGCCGGACGGTCGCGGTTTCTTGCTGAGAACGGTGAAAGTGTACTCCGATTGCGGGAGTTCTTACGAGGATTTTTTACGTTTTGCGGTCTACGAGGCTTCGGCCGGCCGCCAGCGGAGGATGGGCTTGCGGGCGGCCTGCACTTCGTCGAGCCTTGAGACGCGCGTCGAGTGCGGCGCGGTCTTTACCAGTTCCGGCGTCTCCTCGACCTCGCGCGCAATCGAGCGCATGGCGTCGATGAACAGGTCGAGTTCCTCAACCGACTCGCTTTCGGTAGGCTCGATCATCAGCGCGCCGTGCACGATCAGCGGGAAGCTCACCGTGTAGGGATGGAAGCCGTAATCGATGAGGCGCTTGGCAATGTCGCCGGTCTTCACGCCCCTGGCCGCCTGCCGCTTGTCACTGAACACAACTTCGTGCATCGACGGCGTGTGGTAGGGCAGGTCGTACAGGTCCTCAAGCTTTTTGCGGATGTAATTTGCGTTCAGCACTGCGTCTTCAGTGGTCTGGCGCAGGCCGTCGGGCCCGTTGGCAAGTATGTACGCCAGCGCGCGGATGAACATGCCGGTGTTGCCGTAGAAGGCGCGCACGCGACCTACGGAAAGGGGACGATTGTAATCCCAGTGCAGTTGGGACGAGCTCGTGCTTTCCCAGGTCTCAGAATCGAGATCTCCACCCCGTGGACCTGGACCTGTCCGCGGGGACCCCGGACCCGGGGCACCCACGTTCTTATTTGATGAAGCGTCTTGACGGACGAGTACTGGCGTCGGCAAGAACGGCTCCAGAAACTTCTTGCACGCCACCGGACCAGATCCCGGCCCACCGCCGCCGTGCGGAGTCGAAAAGGTCTTGTGAAGATTCAGGTGCATCACATCCACGCCGAAGTCGCCGGGCCGCACCTTGCCCACGAGCGCGTTCATGTTGGCGCCGTCCATGTAAAGCAGCGCGCCTTTGGCGTGCAGAATATCGGCGATTTTGTGAATCTGGTTTTCAAAGACTCCCAGCGTCGAGGGATTGGTGAGCATCAGCGCCGCGGTGTCGCCGGTTACCTGCCGCTCGAGGGCTTCGAGATCGATGCCGCCATCGGCATTCGATTTCAGGTTCTCAACCTGGTAGCCGCAGATGGCCGCGGTGGCGGGGTTGGTGCCGTGCGCCGAGTCGGGAATCAGGATCTTGTGCCGCGGATTGCCCTGCGACTCGTGCCACGCGCGCACCAGCAGAATGCCGGTGAACTCGCCGTGCGCGCCGGCGGCCGGCTGCAAAGTAATCGTATCCATGCCGGTGATCTCGAGCAGGCAGCGCTGCAATAACTCGATGATCTCGAGAACCCCTTGCGCCAGTGATTCGGGCCGGTAGGGATGCGCCTCGGCCAGCCCCTCGATGCGTGCGACAAACTCGTTCACGCGCGGGTTGTATTTCATGGTGCACGAGCCCAGCGGATACATGCCCAGGTCGATGGCGTAGTTCCACGTGGAGAGCCGCGTGAAGTGGCGGATCAGCTCGATCTCGGAGAGTTCCGGGAGCAGCCCTGGTGTCTTTCGGTGCGCATCGCCCAGCAGTGCGCCGGCGTCGACTGTGGGCACGTCGAGCGGCGGCAGCTTGTAAGCCTTCTTGCCCGGCGAAGACTTCTCAAACATCAGCGCTTCATTCTGCGTCTGGTGAGGACGAACTTTGCCGGTGGTGCGTGGTGCGGAAAAATGCGAATTAGTAATCGCCATTCGTTTTCCTCAGTACAGTCTCGTGAACCAGTTTTATAACAAGGGCACGGCTTCAGCCGGGCCGATGACTTCCACAAATGAGTCTGGGCTTTAGCCCCTGCCGGCCTGCACCTTTCTTAAAAAGCCGCCTTCTTGCGGGCCAGAAAGCGAAAACAAAACGGATACTCGTCCACCGAAACTGCGAGCCCAGCCTTCACCGGATTGTTCGCGATGTAGTCTCGATGGGCTTCGAAGATTTTTTTGTTCATCACTTGTTCTTCCGTGAATCCACGTTGCCAAACTTCGCCTTTGTAGCTTAATTCATGTGAAAGTCGATGAGAGAATCGACCTTTAATAAACTGCATGGCCTTTTTGACGGTCATGTCGTTGGCAACCTCAATCAAAAGGTGCACAAGGTCAGGCATGATCACAAAGTCGTGCAACTGAAACTTGCGCTCTGCAACCAGCGAGCGCAGAACATCGATGAGCAGTCCGGCGTTGCGATCCGATTGCAACAATCGCTTGCCCATCGACGTTTTCGTCGTCGTGAAAAAGATGCGCGACGGGTTCAGAATGTTGGCCGGGGTGGAATTGCGAGCCGGGTGTGACATGGCAGGGGCTAAAGCCCGCTCCTTGCTGCTGCGTTATTGGCCCGGCTAAAGCCGTGCCCTTGTTACAAGGCCTTCCGCCTACTTTGCTGCGTTTTGGCCCGGCTAAAGCCGTGCCCTTGTTACAAAACAATTGGTGGAATTGCGAGCCGGGTGCGACATGGCAGGGGCTAAAGCCCACTCCTTTTACTTGTCGTTTCGGCACGACTAAAGTCGTGCCCTGTTACAAAGCTTCCGTAAATTCCTCTATTTCTTTCCGAAACGCTTATGGTCCGGCTGAAGTCATGCCCTGTTACAAAACAGGCAAACTCTGAAGGCCAAAACCCTACGCCTCCACCGTCACGCTAGCCAGCACCTTCGCCGCCTTATCGATCGTCTCGCGCGCCATCATTTCCGTCGCGCACCACAGCGTGCTGTTCTCAAGCTCGGGATACCAGCGGCTCAACTCTATGCCGCCAACAATTTTGTTTTCGAGGAGTCGCGCGCTTAATGCAGAGGGCGCTTCGTCAGTCTGCAACGCAAACTCGTGAAAGCGCGGCGCGCCCGTGAAACGCAGCTTTGCGCCGGCCTGCGCGCTCAGCGTCCTGGCTGCGTAGTCCGCTTTGGCAAGGTTGTGCTCGGCCAGTTCGCGAATCCCTTCTTTGCCATAGACCGAAAGAAAGATGGTGGCCATCAGCGCCACCAGCGCCTGGTTAGTGCAGATGTTGCTTGTCGCCTTCTCGCGCCGGATGTGCTGCTCGCGTGTGGCGAGAGTCAGCACGAACCCGCGGTAACCGTTCGAATCCACGGTCTGGCCGGCAAGCCGCCCCGGCATCTGTCGCAAGTACTGCTCCTTGGCCGCAATCACTCCGCAGAACGGGCCGCCGTAGCTTAGCGCCACGCCGAACGACTGTGCCTCCATGGCGACAATGTCGGCCTCGAGCGGCGGCCGCACAATGCCCAGCGACACCGCTTCGGCAATGGAAACGACGAGCAGCGCACCTTTTTTGTGCGCAATCTCGGCAATCGCCGGGATGTCTTCAATGACGCCAAAGAAGTTCGGGCTTTGGACAAGAACGGCAGCGGTCTCTGCGGAAACCGCAGCGTCGAGCGCCTCGAGATCCACGCGGCCGGTCTCGGCGTTGTAGTCGACCAGCGTCGAGGGCAGCCCCTGGTGCCTGGCGTAGGTGGCCATCACTTCGCGGTACTCGGGATGCACAGTGCGCGCCACCACCGCCTGGTGCCGGCCGGTGACGCGCACGGCCATCATTACCGCTTCCGCGGCGCCCGTCGATCCGTCGTACATGCTGGCGTTGGCAACGTCCATGCCGGTCAGCTCGGCAATCATCGTCTGAAACTCAAAGATCGCCTGCAGCGTGCCCTGCGTGATCTCCGGCTGGTAGGGCGTGTAGCTGGTCAAAAATTCGCCGCGTTGCACGAGCGCATCGATAATCACCGGCCGGTAGTGGCGATAAGCGCCCGCGCCCAGAAAGCTCGCGTAGTCGGTGGCGTTCTTTTGGCTGGCGGCCTTGAAATAGTCGATGATCTCGCTCTCGCCGTACTGGCGAGGCACCTCGAGGTCGCGCGTCAGCCGGTACTCGGCGGGAATGATGGCAAAAAGATCGTCAATGGACGCCGCGCCGATCTCGGAGAGCATCGTGGCGCGTTCTTGATCGGATTTGGGGAGGTAGCGCATGGTCTAGCTTCTAGCTCCTAGCTTCTAGCTTCTGGCTAGAAAGGGGTAAGGCGAACTGATGTGCAGCCGCCGGTAAAAGGACTTCCAGTTGAATCGATGCAGCTTTCGGCCGTGCCGAAGCAGCTGGCAGCCAGAAGCTAGTAGCCAGCAGCTGGTTTCACTGTTCTTCCGCAATAAACTTTTCATAGGCTGCGGCGTCCAGCAGGGCATCCAGCTCGGCGGGATTCGAAAGCTCGACTTTAATGATCCAGGTTTGGTGGGCGGCGGCGTTGATCTTGTCGGGCTCGGTCTTGAGCGCCTCGTTCACCTCGGTCACCGTGCCGGAGACGGGCGAATAAAGGTCGCTGACGGCCTTCACGCTCTCAACCGAGCCAAACGTCGCGTGGGCGGTTACCGAATCGCCGACCTTGGGAGCGTCCACGTAGACAATGTCGCCCAGCGAGTTCTGGGCGTAATCGGTAATGCCAATCGTGCCAATGGACCCCTCGACCGAGATCCACTCATGCTCGCGGGTATAGCGGTAGTTCGTCGGATAAGGCATATCTGAATGCACCTCAATGAAGCTGATTGCTGCTCGAAGAAATAGTGTACGGCGCGGGGCAGGGGGGAAGGAAACCTGTGGATTGCGGATGGGAAATTCCAGGTGCAAGCGGCGAATCGGGTTGCGGAAAAAATCGTTCGTTGAGGAGAAGACATCGCTCAGGGGACTAAAGCCCCGGACTCATTTTGGTGACTTTTTCGGCCCGGCTAAAGCCGTGCCCTTGTTACAAAACTGCGCAAATACGGATTTTTCCGCAACCTCCAAAAAACGCTGCAGACACGAAGGGCGCCGGCCGGTTCAGGGGCTAAAGCCTCGGACTCATTTTGGTGACTTTTTCGGCCCGGCTAAAGCCGTGCCCTTGTTACAAAACTGTGCAAATACGGTTTTTTCCCGCGCCCTCTAAAGCCGTGCCCTTGTTACGAGACTGCGCAAAGACGGATTTTTCAGCAACCTCTAAAAAACGCGGCAGACACGAAGGGCGCCGGCCGGTTTGCGGCTGGCGCCCTGACGCCTGACTCGACTGAACTTATACGAAGTGGCCTGACTGCTGCTCGCGCCAGTACTCCAACTGGTCTTTGAATTGATCCTGGAACTGCTTCATCTGTTGCTGCAGCTCTTTCATCTTCTCCTGGTTCATCTGGAACTGTTTCTTGAACTGGTCTGAATTAAAGCTCTTCTGGAACTGCTCCATTTGCTGCCGGAGCTGTTCCATCTGCTCGGGATCGACCTTGAATTGCTTCAACTGTTCCTGCAGTTTCTGCATCTCCTGGGGGTCGACTTTGAACTGCTCCAACTGCTGCTGGAGCTGTTCCATCTGCTTCTGGTCAAACTGGAACTGGCCCTCTTTGAATTGCTGGCCGAACTGCGCAGCCTGTTGCGCCAGCTTCTCTGCCTGCTTGCGCAGCTCTTCGGCCTGCTGCTGGCTCAGACCCTTCTCCTGGCTCTGGATCTGATTGCGCAGCGCCTCAGCCTGGCTTTCGAGCTGTTTGCGCAACTGCTCATTGGCCTGCACCTGCTGCTGAACCTGGGCCTGAGCCGCTGCCGCGTCAGACTGGGCCTCAAGCTCTTCCGGCATCCCCAGGTCATCCTCAGCAACCAGGTCCGGGTCGCCGTCACCGAAAATGTCGTACCACTCGAGCTCGCCGCTGTGGTGCTTCGAATCCACCTGCAGATTGAGCGTCTGCTGTTTCTTGTCGCGCAGGATGGTCACTGGCACCTGCTTCCCGACGTTCGAGCGCAGCGCCCGCTCCCAGTCTGCAATGGTTGCCATGGGGTCGTTGGCCACCTTCAGAATCACGTCGAAGGCGCGCAGCCCGGCGTTGGCGGCTTCGCTCTTCCGCGTCACCTGCTTCACCATCAGCCCGCCGGTTACGCCCAGGTACTCGGCCATCTGTGAGGTGAGCGGCTCAACCAGTGCGCCCACCTTCAGGTTCGGGCCAAAGAACGGCATGTGGAAACCCGGAGGCGCAGTAACGTCGCCGTTGGCGCCCAGGAATCCGGTCCCCGGCGCGGGCGAAATCAGGTCGCCGTCCCGGTCGATCTTGTCCCACACGTCACGTTCCATGGCTTCGCGATCGGCCAGCTCAACGGCGATGGTCTGGATATTGCCATCGCGGCTGATCTCCAGGCTCACCTTGCGTCCCGCCGGAATCTCGCGCAGCATCCGCTTCAGCTGCTCGGCACCTTCAACCGCCTGGCCATTGATCGACAGGATCACGTCGTTGACCTTCAGACCGATCTTGCCGGCCGGGGCATCGTGATCGATGAGCGTAATCACCGCGCCGCGAACGTCCTTCAATTTGAGCTGCTGGGCTTTCTCCTGGTCCACGTCGCCCAGGTCCACACCCAGGTATCCCTGCGACGTATGCGAGAGGGATGGAAATGGGTTGGCAAAGAAGCTCATTACGCCCTTCGCCTGGGCTTCAAGTGCGCGCGGCGCTGCGATCAGGCAGAACACCGCCAGCGCGAGCGCGATTGGAACTCCACGATGAAGACTCTGGAACGGCCTCGAAAGGTGTTTCATTGCGTATCTCTCCGAACTTTAATTTCTCCGGTCCGCGCTCTATTTTGGGCGTGTAACCGGCGTCGAAAGCGTTATTGAATATCCGATACCCGGCTCAAAACCTGCCGGGAGACATTGCGAATCTGAGGATTGTCGTCAGTGGTCGATACCGAATAGAGAACCTGGCGGACGCTGGTGTCGGCCTCAACCGGCTCAAGCAGGCTGATGGCCGCGGAACGAACGCCTGGATCGCTGTCGTTCAATAGCGATTCGAGGACCGCGTCACGGACGCGTATGTCCTCTGAAACATAGGGCTGCAGCCCCTCCAGCGCCTTGCGGCGGACGGCCGCGCTTTTATCGCTGCGCAGCACGTAGACGAGGGCGTCGCGGAAGCCCGAAGGCTGGCAGGCGTGCCCGGCTTTGCATTCGGCGGCAAGCAGCCCCACCGAGTTGTCGCGAACGTCCGGGCTGCTCGCGTTCTCGGTGGCCAGCAGCAGCAACTGGCGAATCTGCGGGTCGTCGAGCGACCCCTCGATCTGCCGCGGCACAAGCTGGTTGTAGTTCACGTCCACAATCTGGCTATTGGGCTGCCGCACAATGCCCGAAACGCTGGCCACGTTGGCCAGGGTGGGAAGGGCCGCAGCCGTTTCAGACTTGGGCGCACCGGCAACCTGGGCCGCTGCATTGTGCGCAATCCGGCTCTGAGCGTACTCGTATCCGCCCAGGCTGCCGGCTCCGCCTCCAATCACCAGCAGCAAAGCCGCCGCTGCCGGGGCGCTCTCGAGCCGCGCAAAATTGTTCCACACCCGCGTGCTCCAGCGCTCGTACCACCGCTTCGGCGGCAGGCTGTCGAGTACCTCGTCAAGCCGAAGCCGTGCCCGCGCCACCAGGTTGGGCGCCGGCTCCAGCACCGGATTGGCGTCCATCAGCACCTTCAGCGCAAGCACCTGTTCGCAGTCGCGCTGGCACTCCGGGCACGCCGTCACGTGCCGCTCCAGCTCGTGGGCCTGCTCATCCGACAGCTCCTGATACGCCGCCGCCACGATTCGTTCCCTCGCTACTTCGCAATTCATCGCTACGTCCTTCCAGCCTCAAGTCATGCAGCTCTCAGCATTCAGCTCTTAGCTCTCAGCGTCTTTCCTGCTCAAGCTATGGCCTTTCGTTCAAACCTTCCGGCGGCCCGCTGCTATCGCAGATCCGCCAACTGCACCCTCAGCTTCTTGGTCGCCCTGAAGAGCGTGTTCTTGGCCGTCTCTTCAGTGGTGTTCAACATCTCTCCTATGGTGCGCAAACGCAAACCCTGGTAATGCTTCAGCTCAAATACCATCCGCTCCCGGGGCGTAAGCTTTTCGAGCGCGCACTGGATCTTTTCGGCCATCACCTTGCGGTCGAGTTCACGCGCCGGATTCGAAAAGGAGCGGTTGTCGGATACCGCTGCCAGCAGATCCACCTCGTCGCCGGAGCGGTCCACCACCACCGCGTGATCTTCGCGGCGGGTTTTGCGCCGGCGCAGCTGATCGAGGCAAAGGTTGGTCACGATCCGGTAGATCCAGGTGTAGAACGAGCACTCGAAACGGAAGTTGCCGATGTACCGGTAGGCTTTCAAGAAAGCCTCCTGGTATATATCCTCGGCATCGTGCTCGCTGCCGGTTAAATGCAGGGCCAGCCGCAGCACCTGGTGCTCATATTGGCGCACCAGCGCGTCGAAGGCCGTACGCGAGCCGGACTGGGCCTCGCGGATGAGGTCCATCTCGGTCTGACGTGCCTGCAGACGCTGTGCTGCCCCGGCCGTCCCGCCGCGGTCCGTTTCGCCGGAGTTCGCACCACCCATTGCTCTGGTCGCTGTCATACCTCGAAAGGATTGTACCCTTCCGGTGCCAGGCCAGGCCAAACCGCTTCGCGTCGACGAAACTCCCGGTAAACTCGCCGCGTCCGCTGTCATTCTGCTCTCCGTCTCTCCGCTGCGGAGGTTGGTATTCTCTGCGTACTCGAATGGACGCGCGGTAATCCATTTGGTAACAGGTGCAAACTAAATGCGTTGGTTACCGACGGCAGGGAGCAAGGGAGCAAGGGAGCAAGGGAACGAGGGAACGCAGCCAGCCATGAAGATCGGGCTGTCCAGGACCCGATTTCGGAACTTGGAGGACCACGAACCTCCACAAGGACCTCAGGCCCGAGCTCTCTAATCTCCTTGCTCCCTCGCTCCCTCGCTCCCTTGCTCCCTGCCGTTAAACTGGAAGTCAATGAACCGAACTCTCTTCGACGAAAACTCCACCCCCGCCGCCTGGTTCATCGCCCATTGCGACGGCGGCTCGCGCGGCAACCCCGGCCCATCCGGCTATGGAGCGGTCATTGCAGACCCCCACGGCCAGACCGTCGCCCGCCTCAGCCAATTCCTCGGCATCCAGACCAACAACTACGCCGAATACTCCGGCCTGCTCGCCGTTCTCGACTGGGCCCTCCAGAATGGCGCCGGCCGCCTTAAAGTCGTCTCCGACTCCGAGCTCATGGTCAATCAGATGAAGGGCCGCTACAAGGTCGCCAGCCCGGGGCTCAGACCCTTGTGGGAAGAAGCCAAGCGCCGCGTGGCCAAGCTGGAGCGATTTGAAATCAGCCACACCCTCCGTGGCGGCAACAAAGAAGCCGACCGGCTGGCGAATGAGGCGATGGACAAGGGAAAACAGGGATCGGGGAACAGGGATCAAGGCTCAGCAAGTCAGCGAGTCAGCGGGTCAGCAAGTCAGCAAGAAACCGGGGTAGCGCAGGTCCCGATTTTGGGACCTGGGAAAGCACAGACCCCCAACCCTCCGCGCAAGGTTCTTGACGGCTACGTCAAAGACGGAGTCGTCCACCTGCTCAACGGCGAGCTGCCCGAGGGTGTATTTGTGAAAGTCACTCGCGAATCCTGATCCTCCGGTTTTGTCGCTCAGTTTTGTCCCTCGAAAGTTGTATCTTTCCCGGTAAAAAGGGTCGATCCCCAGGGGTATCTTGAGCGCATGCTGACTTGGAGGTTCGCTTTACTGATCCCTGATCCCTGTTTTTACGACTTCCTTCCCAGGTCGTTTCGCCACACGTGGTCGCCGTGCTCAAGCAGCCGGTCGGCGCACTCCGGGCCCCAGGTTCCGGCAAAGTAATTCGGAAAGACCTCAGGCTTCTTGGCTGCCCAGGCCTCGAGAATCGGCTCATACAGCGCCCAGTTGGTCTCAACACCGTCGCGGTGCGAGAACAGTGTCTGGTCGCCGAGCATGGCGTCGAGGAGCAGCCGTTCGTAGCCGTTGGCGCTCGATTTGCCGAAGGCCGTCTCGTAGTCGAAGTCCATGTATACCGGGCACACCGACATCTGCGAACTGGTGGGCACCTTGGCGCCCATGCGCAGCGCAATGCCCTCGTCGGGCTGGATGCGGATGGAGAGCAGGTTGGGCTGAATCTCCTGGCAGGGGCCGCTCGACTGCATGCGATTAAAGATAAGCAGCGGCGGCTGCTTGAACTGGATGGTGATTTCCGTGGCCCGTTTACGCATGCGCTTGCCGGCGCGGAGATAGAACGGCACGCCCGCCCAGCGCCAGTTTTCAATTTCCAAGTGCAGCGCGGCGTAGGTTTCGGTGCCCGACTCGGGATTGACACGCTCCTCGTCGCGGTAGCCGATCACGTGCTGGCCCTGCACGATCCCCGGCCCGTATTGGCCGCGTACGGCGTTCAATATCGGAATCGACGGGATGGCCTGCCACACCTTGAGTTTTTCGCGGCGCACGCTTTCCGCCTCAAAGCTCGAGGGCGGCTCAAGGGCGACGAGAGAGAGAAGCTCCATCATGTGGTTCTGGACGACGTCACGAAGCGCTCCGGCCTTCTCGTAAAACGGACCGCGGCCCTCAACACCCAGCGTTTCGGCCACCGTGATCTGCACATGGTCGATGTAGTTCCGGTTCCAGATAGGCTCGAAGATGCCGTTGGCAAAGCGGAAGACCAGGAGGTTCTGCACCGTCTCTTTGCCCAGGTAATGATCGATGCGGAAGACCTGGCTCTCGTGGAAAACGGAGTTGACTTTGTGATTGAGATCGCGAGCCGAGTCCAGATCGTGGCCGAAGGGTTTCTCGATGACCACCGCGACTTGCCCCAGCTCGGGCTGGGCCAAGCCCTGCGTGCCCAGGTTCTCCACAATTCCGGCAAAGAACTCGGGCGCCGTGGCGAGGTAAAACAGCCGGTCGCCGCCGATGTTTTTTTCCTTGTCGATACGATCGAGTTCGACCTTCAGTCCGGCGTAGCTGGCCGGGTCGTCGAAGTTGAGCGCGTAGTAGCTGATGCGGCTCACGAATTCGTTGAGGACGGGATCGCTCGCGTCGGCGCCGCCGAACTCGACCATGCCCTCTTTCATGTCGGCCGCAAACTCATCGCCCAGCGACCGGCGGGCGACGCCCACGATCGCAAAATTTTCGGGCAGCAGCTTGGCCTGGCGCAGATGGAAGAGCGCGGGGAAGAGTTTGCGTTTGGTCAAGTCGCCCGACGCGCCGAAGATCACCAGGATGCCGGGGTTGGGAATGCGCTCGCCGCCTGTCTGAACCTGCTTGAGGTCCTCAGGCCGCACCTTCATCTGAATCGTCGCCATATTTTGTCCTCCGGACGTTTTCAGAGAGCAGAGATCAGAGATCGGAAATCAGAGGCCGAGTGCAAAGTTTCTGCTTTAAGCGGATCGCATGTTTAGCAAGAAGACTACCGCAACGTTGCGCAATCTGCTTTTGGAATACGCGCGTGAATGCAGGAAATCCATTACCGCCATTCCTTAATGACCGATCTCTGTTCTCTGTGCTCTGTGCTCTGATCTCTGTTCTCAGCCTTTCTTCACCGCATGGCCGCCGAACTCGCTGCGCATGATGGCCAGCATGCGATCGGTAAAGTTGTTTTCCTCGCGCGAACGGATGCGCCGCATCAACGACTCGGTGATGATGGGCGCGGATACGTTCAGATCGATGGCCTCGATCACCGTCCAGCGTCCCTCGCCGGAGTCCTCGACAAATGCCTCAAGCCCTTCGAGCGTCGGATTCTTAGCGAGCGCGTCGGCGGTGAGGTCGAGCAGCCAGCTGCGCACCACGCTGCCATAGCGCCATATCTCGGAAATCTGCGGCAGGTCCAGGTTGAACTCTTCCTTCTTCTCCAGGATCGTAAATCCCTCGGCATAGGCCTGCATCATGCCGTACTCGATGCCGTTGTGAATCATTTTTACAAAGTGGCCAGAGCCGGCGGGGCCGACGTGCCCCCAGCCTTTATCGGCCGCGGGCGCCAGCGCTTCGAGAATGGGGCGCAAGTATTCCACGGTCTCCTTGTCGCCGCCGACCATCATGCTGTAGCCCTCTTTCAGGCCCCAGACGCCGCCCGAAGTGCCGACGTCGACAAATTGAAATCCCTTGGCGGTGATTTCCTTGTAGTGACGCATGGAATCTTTGTAGTTCGAATTGCCGCCGTCAATCAGAATGTCTCCGGGACTCAAGAGCGGCTCGAGTTTGGCAATGGTGTCGTCGACCGGTTTGCCCTGCGGCACCATGATCCAAATCGCCTTGCGCCCATGCAGATTTTTGGCCAGGTCTTCAAGAGACGAAACGCCCAGGTTGCCGGATGCTGTGAGTTTTGCGACCGCTTCGGCGTTGAAGTCGAAGCCGACTACCTGGTGGCCGCTGAGGCGGATCCGCTCCGCCATGAAGCCGCCCATCTTGCCAAGACCGATAAGTCCGAGTTGCATGTAACCTCCGTTTTAGCTTTTTCTCGTTCTAACTCACTGCATGGAAATCCATCTGGGAAGATCCGAAATTCCAATGCCAGCACAAACAAGCTGTTGGTCCCTGAAAATGAAACGTCGTTCCGCCGTCCCTACGGGACTCCGCAACGGCATTGGCAATCCCTTTCCCCACGCTGAAACGCGGGGCTAACTACCAATGCGCCTACGGCGCGTTTACCCGCTGCGCTTACGGCGTTTGCCCACTGAGCCTACGGCGTCTGTCTACTGCGCTTACGGCGTTTGCCCACTGAGCCTACGGCGTCTGTCTACTGCGCCAGCGGCGTGTTTACCGGACGTTACTTACGCAGTCCTCAACAAAAGCCGTTCTTACAACACTTCCAACCCCTTCAACACTTCACGCAACTGCTGCTCGCCTTCAAATCGGATCCCCTTGATGCCAGCCTGGACCGCCCCATCTACATTTTCCTGGCGGTCGTCGATAAAGAGAATTCGGTCGGGTGACACTCCCAGAATGTCGATCGCGCGGCGGTACATTTCCACATGAGGTTTGCGCAGGCCAACATAACAGGAACTGAATGCCACCTTGAAATGCTGCCTCAGGCCGAAGGTGGCGAAGCGGTAGTCGTTGGTCTCGCGGGCCTCGTTATTCAGACTGCCCACCATATAGTTTTTTGATGCAGCCAGCTCGGCGAGGACTCCCAGGGCGCCGTTGGGCAGAATTTTTGACTGCGCCAGGATGAAGGCAAAGAATTCGTCGCGAGTGAACGGCCGGGGCTCGTTGAAAACCACCTCGTTCAGGTAGGCATCGAGGGTAATCTCGCCTTTCTCCCAGGCATCGAAAACCGCCAGGTGGCGCGTCTCGAAGGAGGCGCGATCGAGGCCGAACTTCGCGACCGCGGCCGCGCGCTCGCCATGGTCCCAGCCGTTGGTCAGCAGGACCCCGCCCACATCAAAGAGGATTGCGCCGAAGGGAAGCATAGGGAAGCGAGACGGCGAGTCAGCAAGTTAGCAAGTTAGCAAGTTAGCAAATTAGCAAGTTAGCGGGTTAGCGAGTTAGCGGGTTAGCGGGTTAGCGGGTCAGCGAGTTGGCGAGTTGGCAAGGCGGAAGCCAGCGTGCAATGCGAGTTTAAACGGTTGGTTGGGCCGTCGAGGTTAAACGAATGTTATGCAGGGCTCTTTGAGCCGTCTCCGCAGTGGTACTTGGCCTCTATGGCCATCACTTTGTTGAAGCGCCGGGTAAAGCGCTCCTCATTCGAAATGAATTTGGCGGCGACAAAGGCGTTGACCACCTCGTATGCAAGAGCTGGCCCGATGATGCGCGCGCCAAGCACGATGACGTTCATATCGTCGTGCTCCACTCCCTGGTGCGCGGAGTAGGTGTCGTGGCACATCCCCGCGCGAATGCCGGGAATCTTATTGGACGCCACGCAGACGCCAACGCCCGAGCCGCAGATGAGGACGCCGCGCTTGGCCACGCCCTGGTTGATGGCGTCGCCCACCTTTTCGGCATAATCGGGATAGTCGTCCAGCGGATCCACTTCATACGCGCCCAGGTCGATCATCTCGTGCCCGGCCTTGGTGAGATAGGCGCGCACCTCTTCCTTCAGCGGGAAACCTGCATGATCGGATGCGATAACAAGTTTCATGGTGCTCCTTCGGATAAGCGAGTCAGCGAGTCAGCAAGTCAGCGAGTCGGCAAGTCAGCACTTATCAAGCGCGCTGATCAGCCCGTTCAGCATTCGCGCGATCTCTTCACTGGCGTCCATCAGAGCTTTCCCATCTTTTTGTTCGACAAGTTTCCGAGATTCAGCGATCTCCAACTGTGTTTGCAACTCGAAAAGCGAGCCGCGAGCAGAAGCCAGAAACTGTCTGAAATGTCCGTCGTTCAGCCTTCCGTGCCCCTCAGCAATGTTGCTCGGGACTGAAACCGCTGCTCTTCGCATCTGAGATTGCAGCCCGAACATTTCGCTTTTGGGAAATGAGTCCGTTACGCCGTAGATGCGCTTTGCCAGTTCCATTGCTTTTTGCCATACCAGCAAATCCCGGTAGTGGCGTGTTCTTGTACCGTTCCGGGCATCGGCTTGCTTCATGGTCAACTTGCACTTTCTCGCCGACTTGCTGGCTCGCTACTTCACCAATGCCTTCGCATGTGC
>DATJSB010000128.1:0-21184 GCA_035504315.1 Occallatibacter sp. | reverse complement strand
AGGGAGCTATTCGATGGGTTGATCAGGCTGCATGTGCTGCTGCATGCGGCGCACGAGCCAATCTTTGGCCTGGCGATGATGCACGAGCTCGAGCACCATGGTTACAGTGTAGGATCGGGAACACTTTATCCGCTGATGCACGGGCTGGAGCGAGCCGGTCTGCTGAAGTCGACCCTGCAAAGTGTGGAAGGGCGTCGCCGCCGGGTCTACAGGATCACGGCTGCAGGAAAGCGCGCCCTTGAAAAAGCGCGAGCGAAAGTGGACGAATTGCACCACGAACTGCACGAGGTGCGGCCGCGAAGGCTGGGCAGTGAGAGCGGCTTATAGATGCGAATTGCAGCGTTGCGCTGATTGCGTTGAATAGCAACTGCAGTCTTACATGTCGCGTTGCGACACCCAAAACCATGAAAATAGGGGAGGCTAAAGTGATCGACAGATCTAAAGGACTTAGCCCCCTATTTTCAGGGCAGATCCTTCGACTCCCTGCGCTGCGGGCGCTCAGGATGACAGCCTCAATTGTGGCGCCACCCTCGGGGCGTATGGCGCGATCCACGGGGCGCGGGTTAGAAGTGATGATGTCCGCCACCGGAGTGACCGCCTCCGCCGGAGTGACCGCCGCCATGGGGCATTTTGGGAGCCTTCTCGTGGCCGAAGCTGTGCGACTCGTGGCCGCCGCCGAAATTTTTCGGAACGCGGTAGTTGTAGCCTCGCGACTCGTGGCCGCTACCGAACATGTGGAACGCACCGGACTGCTGGTTGCGTGCGTAAGCATTTCCGTAGGATTCGCTGGGCCGTGACGAGTAGGCGCGAGACGAATCATACTGCGGGGTGCGATATGCGGGAACCTGGGATGCGGGTGCGCGATAGGGGCTGGCGTAGGCTGTGCCGGGCCGCTCTGCAAAGCTCTGGGCCGGGCGGTTTGCGTAGTTGTAAGCGTTCTGTGAGCGGCCATACATTTCCGCGCCAGGATAGCTGCGGGAATCAATTGGGGGCCGCGACGTGTAGGTTTGCGCACGAGGCGCGTAGCTTTGCGGGCGAGCCGGCGCTGTAAATGGCGTGCGATTATAAGCCTGCTGCGCGGGATTGGCCGGATGCGTCATTCCCCAGGCAGGCTGCGGCGATCCGCGATTCCAGCCGTTGGCGCCACCATCAGGGAACCGATTGCCCGGGGCGAAACCGTTGCCCATCCGCGGATACGCGGGGCCGCGCCCGTTCTCATAAGTGCCGGCGCGATTGTAGGGTTCGGGATGCGAAAAGCCTGGTCCGCCGTTCCAATGTGAGCCCGGGCCACGCGCGCGCGGGCCGCCGCGCGGGAAACCCCAATCGGCGACCGTGGTTGAGTGTGTCCAGTAGTCGGAGTGGTTGAAAAGGACAGAGTGCGCCAGCCAGTCCAATCCCCATCCCATCCATCCCCAGGGTGTGTGCTCGAAGGCTGCCATGGCGATGCCCATGCCGAACTGCAACCCGCCGTAACCGAAATGCGCACCGAATCCGCCCAGCATGCCCAGGAACGAAAATCCAAAGCCGGGGTAAGGTGCGATGGGCGCGCCATATACCGCCCACGGGTTGTAGGCCGGTACGTATACCACTTCCGGTGTGGCCGGAGCGAGATCGATATTGCCGTTGTCTTCGGAGACTTCCTCCTGGGGCGAGCTTTGCAACGTACCGGCCTGCTGGGCGCGCTCACGCAGCACCTGGACAGTCTGCATCACGTCCTGAGGCTGGTTGTAATAAGCGTTGCCCAGGCTGGTGGTCCACGCCAGGTTCTGGCTGAGCATGTCGAGAACCTGGGGCACTGCGGTGAGCGCCTTCACGCTCGGGTCCCAGCCCGTCTGTGCGTCGGCGCCGGCGACAATCTGGTTGGGATCGTTATAACCCTGTGCGCGCATCTGTTGCAGCCATTGTTCGGCCACGGTAATCTGCGCCGGATAAGTCGAAGCGGCCAGAACCTGGGCCAGCAGGGCGTCAGGATAAAGAGCGACTGGCGCCAGCAGTTGCTCCAACTGATCGGCGCTGAGGGGCTGCTGCGTGGGAGTTGGCTGCGCATCGGGTGCACCCATGGGGTCGTAGGCGTTGGCTGAGTTCGCATCCGGCTGCGGCGCGTATTGCGGCTGCTGATACGACGGCGCGGAGTTCTGCTGCTGATCGTACGGTTGTTGAGGATATTGGGGTTGGCTTGGGTATTGCTGCGCCGGACCGTTCGACTGAGGCGCATACTGCGAGTTCGCTGGATATGCGTCAGGCTGCTGAGCAGAGATGGAAGCCGATGCAAGGGTGAAGATGCCGGCAGCTAGAGCGAATTTGCCGAGGCATCGAAACTGCGCCGGTAGAACCCTCGTCCGGGCGCAAGCTGATGCGAATTTCGTGGTCTTGCAGTTCATAACCTCTCGCAGTCTTCATCGCGCCCCGGCCCGGGAAGTCGAATCACTTTCCCGCCTCCCGGGCCGGCTCATCAGGAGTGGCGCACCGGCCGCTCCGGGGGAGGGTTGAGAGTTCAAACCCGGGATACCGGTCTAAGTTCCGGCCTGGAGTGGAAATATTTTCTGCCAATCGGGCGCGTAATACAATTCAGGAACGAACAGGCTCCAGACGCCGGTTCGTGGCGGCGTGAAGGTCCGGAGGTTGGATGCGAGTTGTGGCTTTGCTGGCCGGGGTGACCTGCCTGCTTGTGGTGCTGCTGGATGCGTTTGAGACGATCATTCTGCCGCGGCGGGCAACAGGACGATTCCGGCTAACGCGCATTTTCTACATATCCACATGGAGGCCGTGGGCTTTTTTCGCGCGCCGTATGCCGCACCCGCGCAAACGCGAGACGGCGCTCAGCTTTTACGGGCCGATGTCGCTGATTGCCCTGCTGGTGGTTTGGGCGGCGACGATGGTTGTTGGCTTCGGGCTGCTTTATTTCGCGCTCGGCAGTCCGTTCAACGACGCGGCGGGCCACGGTGGATTCATCTCGGATCTCTACGTGAGCGGGACCACGATTTTTACGCTGGGACTCGGCGATGTGACTCCGCACGGGGCGTGGGCGCGCGGGCTAATCATTCTGGAATCGGGCACGGGGCTCGGTTTTCTTGCGGTTGTCATGGGCTATTTCCCGGTGCTTTACGGCGCATTCTCGCGGCGCGAGGTGAGTATTTCACTGCTCGACGCGCGGGCCGGTTCGCCGCCGACGGCTGCCGAGCTTCTGCGCAGGCATTCGCCCAAGGGCGCCGAACAGGCGCTGGTTCTGCTGCTCACCGAGTGGGAGCGATGGTCGGCAGAGCTGCTTGAAAGCCACATCTCGTATCCGCTGCTTTGCTATTTCCGCTCGCAGCACACAAACCAGAGCTGGCTGAGCGCGCTGACGGCGATTCTTGACACGTCGGCGCTGCTAATCTCAGGAGTGACGGCGCAGGAGGCGCGGCAGGCGCAGTTGACCTTTGCCATGGCGCGTCATGCGGTGGTTGACCTGGCGCAGATCTTCTCGCTTCAGCCGGTAAAAGATGCTCCCGACCGGCTGCCTGCCGAACGCTACGAAAAGCTGCGCGATCTGCTCTGCGAGGCCGGGGTGAGCGTTTGCCGGGACCAGCTATCGAGCGAGCGGTTGCGAGTGATGCGTGCGCTCTACGAGGGCTACGCCGAGGCGCTCAGCCGGTACCTTCTGATGCCGCTGCCGCCATGGATCTCAGATGGTCCTCACAAGGACAACTGGCAGACGGTAGCCAAGCTGAGGAAGCAAACCGAGGATGCGAATGCGGCGCCAGGAACGGCTGCCGAAGAAGCAGCGCAGGTGATTGCCTCGATGGTAGAGCACCGGCACGACTTTTGAACGGTGTCGAGGCCGGCGCCTCTTCTGGATGCCAGGTTCCTTCCCCACTCCAGCGGAGCTTGGATGGGGTGCCCCCGAAAAGTACCCTATTCAGCCAGCCGCTTCTTGACGAGCTCGCTCACCAGGCGGCCATCGGCGCGAACGCCTGAAGCCTGCAACCTGGCCTGAACGGCTTTCATCGAAGCTCCCATATCCTTCATGCCGGGCCTGTGGCCGAGCGCAGTTTCGAGCTCGGCGAGGGTCACGGTGACGAGCTCGGCGAGGCCGGCTTCGTCGAGGGCCTTGGGCAGGAACTCCTCGATGATGACGATCTCGGCAGCCTCTTTGGCAGCGAGTTCGGGGCGGTTGCCTTTGGTGAACTGCTCGATGGAGTCCCGGCGCTGCTTGATCATCGAGGTGAGCGTCTGCTGCTCCTCGGCGGGCGTGAGCGTGGTGTTCTTTTCTACGGCCTTGTTCATCAGCGCCGACTTGATGAGGCGCAGCGTGCCGGTGCGTTCGGCGTTGTGGGCCTTCATGGCTTCGACGGTCAGTTTGGTGATCTGCGCAGCCAATGCGCCTGGGTCGATCATTTGTTAGCTCCTACTATTACTTAGCTCTCAGCTCCCAGCCTTCAGTTCTCCGCTAAAGGCGCTCAGTCCCGAATTGATCTCGCATATGCGCGAACCCGGGCCAAAGAAGAATTGTAACGATTCGAGGGCGGCGCTGGTTTCGACGAAGTTGGTTTCCGCAATTGCGAGCCTACGCATCCTGCAGCTCATTTCGGGTCCGTGCAGTTAGGACGCCATAGAGCACAACTCCAAGACTGAAGACGCCGATGGCGGTTATGACTGCGCTCTCAAATGCAAACCTGACGCTGCCATGGTGCAACGGCCCTCCAAATGACCGCACCTGGAGCGCTCGAAAGACTGCGGCGGCCAGAGCCGCGAGGCACACAACCAGGAGAGCGGCCCGCCGGTTTTTTTGCGAATATCGAGCCATCTCAGGCTGAGTTGGAGCGGTCTTGCGGTACCAGTGCAGGAACCAGAGCAGGAGCACAAGGGCCCCAACGACGGTGCTGACTTGCTGGATCACGCGAACGTATTCCATTTTCCCAAGTAGCGGCAATTGAACCGTCCGGTGCAGGAATTGCCAATGGCGGTAAGGCCAGAATTTGGGGTGCGTGAACGAATCCCAAAGGATGTGAGTAGCAATGCCTACGAGGATTGAAAGCAAAACCATCGCAAACTGCGCAAGGTTTCTCATCGGCACCCTGGCCGGGCCAAGCTGGATGCGCCGCCGTACGCTTTCAGGGAGCCATGAATAGAGCGGCTCTTTTGCGTAGACGTGATACAGCCACAGCACAATGAGCGCCATAGGCAAATCGAGAACAAAAACCCCAGGCAGGGTGTGACCGAATCCGCCCCTTGGTGAGAAGCGCAGGAAGTACTCAAAGTCGGGCACCATACAGCCGATGACCAGCGCCGAGGGAACCAGGCGCGTGCGTTGAAATGGGATCGCGGCTGCGACATGCGACAAGGTGAAGGGCATTACGTCCATTATCGGACCGGGCGGCGAATGCACCAAGATGGGCTGCGATGCACGGGTAGCGCAAAAGATGCAGGTGAGGGCGATTTCGATTTGGTGGAGCAAATACCGGTTCACGAGTGCCGCAAAACTTTTGCCCTTCTGGCGCATTGATAAGAGTGCGAGGTGAGAAATCATGAAGAGCTGGAGGATGATGGTTGCGATTGCAGGAATCGGGTTGCTGAGCCTTCCAGCGCTGGGTGCGGATATGCCGCAGCCGACGATGGAGCAGGGCCGAATGCCACAGCCTGGAACCTTGAATTACGTGGAAGGCGCGGCCTCTATCGAAGGCCGGCCGATCGGCAACAAGGACGTTGGAAACCTGGAACTGAACGCCGGTGAGGAACTGACAACCGGCAGCGGAAAGGCAGAGATCCTGCTGACGCCGGGCATCTTTCTGCGCGTGGACTCAAATAGCGCGGTAAAGATGATTTCGCCTGACCTGGCGCGGACGCAGGTGGCGGTGGAGCGCGGTCGGGCGGGGGTCGAGGTGGACCAGATTTTTGCTCAGAACTGCGTGCAGGTAATGGACGCGGGCGTGACGACGCAGCTCATGAAGCCTGGCTATTACGAGTTCAACGCCAACCAGCCTGAAGCGATGGTGTTCAGCGGCCGTGCGGAGGTGCTGCAGGGCGGCGACAATTGGGAAGCATTGAAGAGCCACCATGAACTCGCCCTCAATGACGACGGCCGTGGGAAAGCGGTCGACTTTGACACTAACCCGTCGGTTGCCAACGACGAGCTTTACAACTGGAGCAGCCTGCGCTCGCAATACCTGGCTGAGGACAACAACCAGATTGCCGGCGATTACGCATACGGCGCCGGGTTCTATCCGGGCTGGTACTGGGATCCCTATGCGTGGGATTACACGTTTGTCGGCTGGGGCCCGTTCATGAGCCCGTTCGGGTGGGGCTTTTACCCTTGGGGCGGCTACTGGGGCGGCTGGGGTGGATGGTACGGTCGGGGCTTCTATGGCGGCCGCGGATTCTATGGAGGCGGTTTCCATGGTGGCGGCTTTGGTGGAGGTGGGTTCCACGGAGGGGGATTTGGAGGCGGAATGCACGGCGGCCGGTAATGACCGGTCAGGATCGGTCGAGGTGGTGATGGCGGCGCCCGGAGGGATTTTCGGGTGCCGTTTTTGTGTTTCAAGGCTCCGGAAATGAGATCAGGCGGCAGGAGTGCCGGATTTCAACAAGAAAATAATCACAAAATCAACAAAATTGTGTATTCTGTGATTATTGCATGGAGCAGGCTTTTGGACGAGTTCCGTGCTTGGGAGACAAATCATGATCCGCAAGACCCGGCTTTTTACTCCAGGACCGACCCCGCTGCTACCTGCGGCGCAGTTTGCCATGGCGGCGGCAGACATGCACCACCGCACTCCGGAGTTTCGCGCCCTTTACCAGAAGGTCTTGGCGCAGTTGAAGATTTTCGTCGGAACCAAGAATGACGTGATTCTGCTGGCCAGTTCGGGCACGGGCGCCATGGAAGCGGCGGTGACGAATTTGACCTCGCCGGGCGACAAGGTGCTGGTGCTGACGGCCGGCAAGTTTGGCGAGCGCTGGACGGGGCTGGCGAAGGCATTCAATTGCGAGCCGGACGTGCTGACGGCGCCGTACGGGCAGACCTTCGACATGGCCGCGGTAAAGGCAGCGCTGAAGCCGGAGCACAAGGTTGTGTTGATGCAGGCCACCGAGACGTCGACGGCGGTGCGGCACGACGTGGAGGCGGTTGCGAAGTTGCGTGACGAAGTTGCGCCGGCCACGTTGCTGGTGGTGGATGGGATCACGGGCTTGGGCACAACGCAATTCGACGTGGATGGATGGGGCATCGACGTGCTGATCGGCGGATCGCAGAAGGCGGTAATGATTCCGCCGGGGCTGGCCTATCTCAGCGTAAGTGACAAGGCGTGGGCGGCGATGGAGACGACGAAGAATCCGCGCTACTACTTTGACTTGCGCAAGGAGCGCAAGAACGCGGTGAAGGGCGAGAGCGCGTACACGCCGGCCGTTGCGCTGGTGGCGGCGTTGGGCGCCGCGCTGGACTACATTGCCGGGCAGGCGGGCGGCGATCTTGAAAAGGGCCGCGTTGCGCTGGTGAACAATGCCGAGGTGAATGCAGCGGCGACGCGCGCCGGCCTTGTCGCGCTGGGATTTACCTTGTTTGCGCCGACTGCGCCGGCTGCGGCTGCTACTGCGGTTGCTGTGCCTGAAGGGATGGACTCGAGCGTGGTGGTGAAGGCGCTGAAGCAGAAGTTTGCCGCTGTGACCGCCAACGGCCAGGGCGAGATGCAGGGCAAGATCTTCCGCGTAGCGCACTTGGGCTTCTTTGATTATCTCGACACTGTGGCGCTGCTGGGAGCAATGGAACACATCGCGAAAGACACGCTGGGATTGCGGGTGACCTGGGGACAGGGAGTGGCGGCGGCGCAGGCGGTGTACGCGCACGCGGTGAAGTAGTGAAGAGAGTGAAGAAGTGAATGAGTGAATGAGTGAAAAGAACAGTGAAAGAGTGAAACGGTGAACAAGTGAAAGGGGCCCGTCGAGAGTTGTGAGCCGCGTCGATTATTTTTCGCCCACTCACTTTCATTCACTCCTTCACTTTTTGACTTATTCACTTTTCTTTACCCCTTCACTCTTTCACGGAGCCTTAAATGTCTGAACTCACTTTTGGCGAAAAGCTGCTCATCGCGCGCAAGCAGCTTGACCTCTTTCAGTACGAGATGGCCGAGAAGCTGGGCGTGCATCCCAATTCGCTTACCAAGTACGAGCGCGGCGAGGGCAAGCCGCACGCTGCCGTAGTGCGCATGTTCGATTTGCTGTGCGAGCAGCACGGCGTGAAGTTTGACGAATACGAAAGCGCGGAAAGAAGCAAGGGAGAAGCGATGAAGATCGTATTGGCAGAGAAGGTTTCGCCGGCCACGCTGGCGGTGTTTGCGGCCGAACCAGGATGGGATGTGGAGACGCACGACCGGTTGCCGGAGGGATTGCCGGCCGCGCTGAAAGATGCCGATGCGCTGGTGGTGCGCAGTGCCGTGCAGGTTGACGATGCGCTGCTGGAGCACGCGCCGAAGCTGCGCGTGATTGGCCGGGCCGGCGTGGGCGTGGACAACATCGATACCGAGGCAGCCACGCGGCGCGGCATTGTGGTGATGAACACGCCGGGGGCAAATGCGGTGGCTGTTGCCGAGCTCACGATCTGTCTGATGGTGGCACTGGCGCGCAAGCTGCCGGTGGCCAACAACACGATGCACGCCGGCAAATGGGAGAAGAAGAGTTTGCAGGGCGCCGAGTTGCGCGGCAAGACGCTGGGAATTCTGGGACTGGGCAGGATTGGGTTGGAAGTAGCGAAACGCGCGCGCGGTTTTGGAATGGAGCTGATTGGCAGCGATCCGTTTGTGTCGGCAGCGGTAGCTCGCGAGAACGGCATTGCGCTGGTTGCGGTTGAAGAGCTTTTCGCCAAGGCGGATTATCTGACTCTGCACGTGGGGCTCACGCCGCAGACGGCCAACATCGTCAACGCGAAGACGCTGGTGACTATGAAGAAGGGCGTGCGGATTATCAACTGCGCGCGCGGCGAACTGGTTGACGAAGCGGCTTTAGTGGCGGCGTTGAAGAGTGGTCAGGTGGCCGGTGCGGCGCTGGACGTATTTGCCGTCGAGCCGCCTAAGGATTCTTCGTACCTCGGGTTAGAGAATGTGATCCTGACACCGCACGTAGCCGGATCGACAGCAGAGGCGCAGGAGGCCGTGGGCATTCAGATTGCGATGCAGGTGCGCGAGTATCTGAAGCTGGGTGTGGTGCAGAACGCGGTGAATCTGCCCTCACTGAGCCACGAGGAGTATGTGAAGCTGGCGCCGTTCATCGGTCTGGCGGGGCGACTGGGCGGGTTCCTAGCGCAGGCCGGCAAGAGCGGTATCGAGTCGATTGCATTGGTTTACGGTGGCGAACTGATCGAGGCCAAGACTGAACTGGTGCGCAACGCGGCAATTGCAGGGCTGCTGCAGGGCTCAGAGAATGTGAATCGCATCAACGCAGCAGCGGTTGCGCAGGAGCGGGGAATCCGCGTGCATGAAGAGAAAGAGGAGGCCCATCGCGGCGGCGCGGCAACCGTGCTTACGATCGTGCTGCACACGGCTGCGGGAGAAAGCCGCGCCAGCGCTACTGTGATTCATGGCGAACAGCCGCGGCTACTGGCGTTCGACGGCATCGACATTGAGACGCCCCTCGAAGGCAATCTGCTGGTGTGCCGCAACTACGATGTGCCGGGCGTGATTGGGCGCATTGGAACGACGCTGGGACAGCTGGGTGTGAACATCGCCAACTTTGCGCTGGGCCGCGAGCGCACGGGAGCGAGGCCAGTGAAGGCGCTGTCTGTGGTGCAGGTGGATGAGCCGGTGTCAGAGACGGTGCTGGACGCGCTGAAGTCGATCGAGGCGTTGCTGGAAGCAAGGGCTGTGAGCCTGGCAGAGTAGAGAAAAAGCTTACCGCTGCCGGCGAATCAGAACGCGACGCCACGGATGTCTGGTTTCCCAGGTCTCAGAATCGAGACCTGGGAAAGCCAGTTCCAGTGGTTAGATGAAGCAATCACATTCGCTATTGAACTCGGACGTCGCCGGAGCCGGTTTGAGCGACGACCTCAGGGCCGCCGCCGTTGAGCTGCATCCGCAGGTGATGGTGTTCTTCATCCGATGAAATCCCTCCGGTCACCTGCAAGTCCGTCGACACCCGGCCCGATCCGGTCGATGCGTCGAGACTCATGGGAGCATTGCCCGTGATCAGCTCAATATCCCCTGATCCGGTCTCGAGCTTCCAGGCAGCGGAAGGAGTTCCGGAGGCCTTGATTCCGCCTGACCCGGTTTGGGCCCAGAGCGCGCCATGAACGCCCTTCACATCGATGTCCCCTGAACCGGTCTGGACCTTCTCATCGCCCTGCCCACTGCCGTCAATTGCGATGTCGCCTGACCCGGTCAAGATATTGAATCCATTTTCGAGTCCTGAGGCTTTAATGTTGCCGGAGCCGGTGGTCAGCTTGGCGTCCTGACCGACGCCGGTGTCGGTGATATCGCCGGAACCGGTGGTGGCGTTCAGGGCTGCGTCGGCGGGGGCTTCAATCACATAGTCGATGCTGATGTTATGCAGGTTCTCGTGCCGTTGGCCGATGCGAACCGTGTTTCCATCCTGTACGATGGGCGGGTTGGAAACGAGTCCCTGGGCCTGTGCCGTGTCGCCATTCTCATATGCCCTGACGACGCCGTGAACCTGGACCTGGCTGGACGAGCCGCGGGTGAGCTTAATGCTGCCCGAGCCGGTGGAGATTGAGAGTTCGAGCTTGCCGTTGATTGAAAGGGTGCGATCGAAGGAGCCTTCCCATGCGGCATTATCATTTCCGGACGCCGCAGGCCGGGACGCGGCAGGAGGTGCAGGAGGCGCCGGGGGAGTTGCGAGAGCGAGGGCGCCTGACGGTGCGGAAAGCAAGAGGTCAGCCGTTGCGGGCGAGGCTGGAGGTGCGGTGGGCGCGGTCGCTACCGGTGACGCCGGGGCTGCGGCCAGTTCAGGCGTGGCAGGAGGCGCCGGCAAAGTTGGAGCGACCATGCCCGGAGCGGATGGAGCTTGTGCCGGTTGGGTTGCCGCCTGAACGCGAACGAGCGCCGCGCCGGCGAACAGAACGACGGGAACGACGAGAACAGCGACGCGTGCGCCGGCTCCGCCGGAAAAAGCGAGGCGGGCGTAGTTGTCGTTAAGCATCCGTTCAATACGGCGGGAGATACTGCTGGGACGTGCCATGGGAACTCCTATGAGGGTTGGGCGCGGCGCGGCCGCGAATTCAAGCAAAACCTGAGCGTATGCGGATCGGTCTGATGCAACGCTGAGGCCGGAGCGGTCGCTGATGGCCTCGCCTAGATCGGAGAGTTTGCGCTTGAGCCACCACCCCAGGGGGCTGAACCAGGCCACCGCGGCATAGAACGAGGCGAGAATCTGCAGGTGGAAATCGTGCTGGCTCACGTGGGCGCGTTCGTGGGCAAGAACGATGCGGAGTTTTTCATCGGTCCAGCTTGTGTAGCCGGCGGGCAACACGATTCCTGAGCCGATAGTGACCGGCGTCGCAATTTTGCGACTTGTGCGGAGCTTGAGACTGGCGCCAATTTGCGCGGCACCGCCTGGTGTGACCGGAGTTGAAGAGTACCAGAGGTGCAGAGCTGTGACGAGGCCGTAGAGCAAGCGGACGAGCAGGGCGGCAGCAATAAGTAAATAGGCAATCAGGGCCCAGCGCGCGAGCGGAATTTGCGCCCGGGCCGCAACTGACTGGGTGCGCGCTGTCTGCAAGGCTTGGGCGCGATCGATAGAGACGGGGTCGGGGCGAATGGAGGAGGGATTGGTTTCACCAATTGCCACTTGAGGAGTGATGAGCCGGTAGTGTGACAGGGGCGCGGGATCGACGGATGGAGCGGAAATGGATGACGACGCCGGCTGGGCCAGCGCAAATGCAGATTGCAAGCGATGCAACGGTGCCGGAGCAGGAATGGTTGCAAACGAAAGCGGGCGCAAGTGGGCGGTGAAGGGGAGCGCAAAGGGCATGAGCATTGAGCATACGAGAACCGCAGTCCAGGCGGAGCGCTGGGCAACGACATTGTGAACGCGGAAGAGTCGCAGGCCTGCCCCAACGACCGATGCGAGGATGAGAGAACGAAGAGCGGATTCAAAAAAAGGGGTCAGCATGTGTCGACCTCCGACTAGCTTTTGTTTTCGTCTTTGCGTTTGTCCTGTTCGCGCACAAGTGCAATACGTTTGGCCAGCCGCTCCAGTTCGGCCTGATCCAGAACTTTCGAATCCACCATGCCTACGAGGAGGGTTTCGACAGACCCCTCGCAGAGCCAGTCGACAATGCGCTTGACGGCGCGTCCGGCTACGCGTTGCCGCGATTCTGCCGGACGATAGACAAAGGCGCGGTTTTCGATGGAGTGGGAGATGTAGCCCTTTTCTTCAAGGCGACGCAGCATGGTGCGCACGGTCGAATCGGTCAAAGGCCGGTCGAGAGCTTCACGCACCTGTTCGGCCGTTGCCGATCCTTCGTGCCAAACGATGGAGAGGATGTTGCTTTCGAGTTCGCCCAACTCGGCCGGATCGTGGCGGGATGGAATATCTGCCTTCATTGTGTTACTCACAGTAACACAACTATGCGGCCGGATGTCAAGAGGGTCTTTTGAAAAGATCGTGATTGGTGGAGCGTTTGTCGTGATTCGGGGGTCATGATTTGAGGTTCGTGGATCGTAATCGTGATTTGCGGTTTTTCGCGACCCACGACTTACGGTTCACGAATCACGCTTTTCTCATCCCATGAGCCCACTGTGGCCGAGCCAGCCGCGGAGGTATGAGGCTTGGCCGAGATGGTAGGTCTCGTGGATGGCCATAAAGTTGACGATACCGCTGATCTTGCCGTCGAGGCTGGGCGGTCCCTCGGGCGCTGGTTGCGCCAACAATTCCTCCGGCACAGTTTGAAACGCGGCAGCCAGAGCGTGGCCAGCCTCGCTCCAAGTGCCGAGCAGCGACTCGGGCAACGGGTAGGCGGAGTCTTCCAGAAGCTTCTTGCCGCGCCCGTAAATCTCAAGCGCCGGCTGCGCCCAGTCGGCGCCCATGAAATGCATGACCCGGCTTCGGCCCAGCGCCATGTGTCCCACGATCCACGCAACATGGTTCAGCTTCTCATCGGGGCGCTTGAGCCACTCTTCGGGCGAGAGGTCGCTGACGATTTGCTTCAGGAATCGCGAGTTGAAGCGGTAGTTCTCGGCGGCGGCGGCGATGACGGCGGAGATGGGCATACCAGGCTCCTAGATGTGCTTTCGAAAAATCGCGCGGCTGGCTCAGCAGCAAGACTGGGTACGAAGCGAGTATCTCACCTGCACCGACTCGTCGCGCGAGGTCACAGGCGATAGGGAACTGTGCCAGCCTTCCTCGCGTATCCTTGCCTAGTCGACGCTGAGGAGGAAGCGATGCGCCTGGTCTATGACTATCTGTTTACGGTTCTGTGGATCGCGTTTTTCGTGTACTGGCAGGTGATGGCTCTCAACGTCAAGACCACGCGGCGACTGGAACCGGCAGGTTCGCGGGCGATGCGGGTGCTGATGTTCGGTGCGGCCATCGTTCTACTCAGCTTTCGGTTCCCGGTCGCATGGCTCAACCTGAGGCTGTGGCCGCAGGGCCGGGTCCCCTTTTGGGTGGGCTTCGCGATCACGCTTGCCGGGCTGTTCATATGCGTCTGGGCCCGCGTTCATCTGGGCCGCAACTGGAGCCGCTCAGTGACGATCAAGCAGGACCATGAGCTGGTTGTCACGGGGCCCTACGCACTGGTGCGCCACCCCATTTACACCGGCATCCTGACCGGGTTTATTGGCACTGGGCTGGCCGTAGGCGAACTCCGCGCCGTGCTGGCGTTCGCGCTGTTCGCTATATCGCTCTGGTACAAGCTGCGCCTTGAGGAGAAGTGGATGCGGGCGCAGTTCGGGGCGAGGTATGAGGAGTATTCGGGACGCGTGGCAGCGGTGGTGCCGTACGTTCTGTGAAGCGGGTGGTAACTCCGGCCCTGGAGCTCCCTCGGTCGCGGCGGAACAGTAGAGCCACGGGACCTCAACCACACGAAAACAAGCGCTCCGATGCGGAGCGCTTTTTCCTCTGACTTGGTGGAGATTTACGCGCGGCTCATGTACGCGCCTTCGCTGGTGTCGACGCGGATCCTTTCGCCTTCGTTGATGAAGGGTGGGACCTGGACGACGAGGCCGGTCTCGGTCTTGGCGGGTTTGGTTACGCTCGAGGCCGTGGCGGATTTGAGGCCGGGCTCGGTTTCGACCACAGTGAGCTCAACAAAAGTGGGCAGCTCGATTCCGACTGCCTGGCCGTCGTGGTAGCTGACCTTGATCTGAAGGTTGGGCGTGAGGTACTCGACGGCGTCGCCGAGGGTCGAGCCCTTGAGTACGGTCTGCTCGTAGTCCACGGGGTTCATGAAGTAGTAGTCATCGCCGTCGCTGTAGAGGAACTCCATTGAAACTTCGTCGACCACAACCTTTTCAATGGCGTCGGCGGATCGGAAGCGGTGCTCGAACATTGCGCCGGACTTGAGATTACGCAGCTTGGCCTGGATGAAGGCGCGCAGATTACCGGGCGTGCGGTGCTCGACTTTGAAAACCAGGTGAAGATTGTCGTTGTGCTTGATGATCATGCCCGGACGTAATTGAGTGGCGGGAATCGCCATAGAGTGGTGCTCCTTGGTGTGCTTGCATGAATGTACGCAGAAATAGCGGGGTTAACCCATCTCCCATTGTATCTGAGACGCGTATGGCGGGCACGATCGAAACTTACCGCTGGCTGGCCTCGCCGGAGGCGACTCGTCGATTGAATTCGGCCGACTGTCTGCGGGGAATGGTAAGCGACTGCCATCGCTCGCCGGCAAAATGGCGGGCCAGCAGCACGATCTGGCCGATGTGGTACTGGTAGTGGGCGACCTGGCGGTTGATGGCCTGCATCACCGAGTGCGCTTCGCCTCGGATGTAGATCGTGCGCGTGAGATCGGCGTCGGTGAGCGGCTCAATGGCAATGAAGAGGCATGCCCAGGCCTGTTCCCACATCTCGAGCAACTCGGCACGGGTCTGCGGCGGCGCTTCAAACTCGCTGTCGCGGTTGCGGTCGGGCTTTTCGCCGTCGGTGCCGAGGAAGTCGGTCCAGCGAGAGCGCATGTTCCCGGCCATGTGCTTGATGACGATGGCGATTGAGTTGGTCTGCGCGTCAAGCTCGGTGAACAGATCGGCGTCGCTGACCTGTTCCATCGCGCGCTCGGCCAGCCGCTTGTAGTAGCGGAAGATGGTGAGTGAATCCATGAGATAAGAGGTGGTAAATTCGAGCGCCATGGAAACAAGTTTACTTGCACCCGCGCTGGACGTGTGATCGGTTGGTTGACAACGCACAATGACGACTCCTATGTTGGGCTCGCGTTGCGCCAACCTGCTGCATGTCGTGGAAATGAGATCACTGATAGTTTGATTTCGTGCTTTCCCACCCTGTCCGAGGGTCGAAATCAAGGAGCAGATTCTTCGACTTCGCCACGTTACGCTCAGGATGGGCACGAAGGTTGGTGCGGTTTCATGCGGTCAAAAAACCTAGTTGCTGTAGGGGCGTGGAGAGGGAATCTGAGGACAATGGAATGATGTTGAATCGACGTGAAGTTTTGAAAGCGGGAATTGCCGTACCGTTGCTGGCAGGTGCGGGCGGACTGGTGGAACCGGCGATGGCGATGCCCGATGGCAGCCTGGCGCCGGCGAGCGAGGTGGCGGGCCCGACGTGGCCGAAACAACTCGGCCGCATCGGTCAACTGAACATGACCGAGCACGATGCCGTGTGCATGGACATTGAGGCGTGGGCCGATTACTGGGCGGGACTCAAGGTGGGCGCGACGTTCATCAGCGTGACGGGCATATTGGCCTACTACCAGACCAAGGTGCCTTTCCATCGCAAAGGCAAGTTTCTCGGCGGCAGAGATTTTTTTGGCGAGTGCAACCAGGCGGCGAGAAAGCGCGGCATGAGGACAATCGCGCGCATGAGTCCCGATCTTAATTGGGAGGATGCAACCCAGGCGCATCCCGACTAGTTTGAGCGCGACCAGGAGGGAAGGCTGTATGGGTCGAAGGAGGCTCCAGGGTTGTTTCGGACCTGCATGTTCTCCGATTACATGACGGACTATATCCCGGCGATCATAAGGGAAGTTACGAGCCTCTATGAAGTGGATGCTGTTTATTGCAACGGATGGCCACCGATCGGTTCGCTGCCGGTGTGTTATTGCTCCGTTTGCCGCAAGCTGCCGCCGCCAGGCACGCCAGCCTACTGGGACAAGTTCAACGAGCGCATGGTTTATTTGTGGACCTACTACGACAGCCTGGTTCAGAAGACGGGCAAGGAGAAGTTCTTCTTTCCGAATATGGGCGGTGGTGCGCGCGCGGCGATGAATCTGGATACGGTGGGAAAGATTGCGCAGTGGTTTCAGGGCGACAACCAGGGTCGCGGCGGCGAAGACACGCCGATTTGGGGTTGCACGCTGCAAGGCCGCGTATGCCGGGCAATTATGGATGGCAAGATGGCCGCGAATGTCACCGGTGGATGGTCAACGGGGCCGATCCGGTGGAGAAACGTTGGCAAGTCGCCGGTAGAAGCGGAGATGTGGTTCAGCGAGACGAGCGCCAGCGGGATGGTCCCGTACTACCACATGGTCGGGGCCGAAACGGGCATGGGCGTGGACCGCCGGGAACTCGAAGTGCCGCGCGAATACTTTGACTGGACCGCGAAGAACGAAGCACATTTTGCTAACAGGAGGACGATTGCGCGCATCGGCGTGGTGATGGGGCAGCGCACGCATCTGTTCCACAAGACGCAATCGAATGAGACGATGCAACAGCACCTGAACGGCATGTATTACGCATTGCTCGAAGGGAGGTTCCTGTTCGATTTTGTTCACGAAGACCGGATGGATGCCGCGCGGTTGAGCAAATACAGTGCGCTGATACTGCCCAATGTGGCGCTATTGAGCGATGCGCAGTGCGCGCAGTTGAAAGCGTTCCGGGATAGTGGCGGCTCGCTGCTGGCCACTTTTGAGACGAGCCTTTATGACGAGTACAACCAGCCGCGCGCGAATTTCGGTCTTGCCGATGTGTTTGGAATTGAGAAGACGGGCGATGTGATTGGCACAAACGGCAATGCTTTTTATGCGCGCATCGAGCGGGAGCACGAGATTGTGCGCGTGTTTGAGAATACGGGCTGGCTGCCGGGCGCGGAGTATCGCGTACCGTTGGCTTCAGTTGAGAATCCTGTGTTGACGGTGGTGCCGGGCTTTACGGCGTATCCGCCCGAATTGGCCTACCCGCCAACGCCGAACACCAACGTGCCTGCAGTGGTGCTGCGCGAGAAGGGCCAGAGCCGCCTTGCATATATTGCAGGCGATGTTGAACGAAGCTTGTGGGTTTCTGGCGATATCGACCTGAGCCGGTTGATAAGAAACACGATCAACTGGATTACACGCAACGAGCAACCGGTGACGATTGAGGGATCGGGTTTGATTGAAGCTTTTGCGTACGAAACCGAACCGGGATTTGCGTTGCACGTTTTGAACTATACGAATCCCAATGCGCATAGAGGGCTGATGCGTGGGTTCAATCCGATTGGCGCGCAGCAGGTGAGCTTTACAGTCCCCGAGGGCAAGAGCGTGACGCGCGTGCAGATGTTGAAGAGCGAGGAAGACGTGCCGTTCAAGCGCGTAAGGAGCAGGATCGAGTTCACTATTCCCGGCGTGACGGCGTATGAAGTGGCTGCAATCTACGCATAACCGGGATTTTCAGCGAGCCGCAGGCCTGAGCCAAGGTGGGAGCTCAGCGCAAAACCTGGTTTTAACGAGTCGAAAGCAGGATGCACCTTGCTGGGCGCGGCCGTAAATTGACGCTTTACTCTCCCATCGCGCGTTTCTATAATCAAAGCATGTGTCTGATGCACCAATGCTGCTGTTGTTGCTCCAGCCGGCATTGTCCGGTGGAGTGGAACTGAGCTGCTTGAAGAGTTTTTAGCCTTTCATTCCCCGATACTTCCCCGTCATCCAACAGGACAATTCGAGGGGCCGGAAAGAGCAGGACTTTGCCGCTGCGCGAGTGCATGCAACTCGCAGGGCGGGTATTGCGACATACAACATAGCGGAGGTCAACGGAATGCGAACCCAATGCGCAGAGTCCGAACTGGGGGTGCCACTCTCCGCGCGCATCGGCAACACGCCGCTGGTGCGGCTGAGGCGGATTGTCGGCCAGCTTGAAGGGGTCATGCTGCTGGGCAAGGCGGAGTGGTTGAATCCCGGAGGAAGCGTGAAGGACCGCGCGGTTGCGGCGATGGTTCGCGATGCGCGGCTGCGCGGGTTGCTGAAGCCGGGCAGGACTTTGCTCGACGCAACTAGCGGCAACACGGGAATCGCTCTGGCCATGCTGGGCGCGGCGGGGGGATTCTCGGTCCAGCTGGTGATGCCTGCCAATGTGTCCCCGGAGCGCAAGCGAATCCTTAAAGCGTATGGAGCGCAGGTTCTGTGGACCGATCCGGATGAGGGCTCGGATGGCGCGATTCGACTGGCTCGCGAGCTGGCACAGAACGAGCCCGGGCGTTTCTGCTACATCGACCAGTATTCGAACCCGGCGAACTGGCGCGCGCACTACGAGACCACGGCACCGGAGATCTGGAGGCAGACCGAAGGGCGCATCACGCATTTTGTTGCCGGGCTGGGCACCAGCGGCACGTTCATGGGGACGACCCGCAGACTGAGCGAGCTGAATCCTGGAATTACTGCGATCAGTGTGCAACCGGATTCGCCGTTCCACGGACTGGAAGGGCTGAAATACATGGCCGCATCGCTCGTGCCGGCAATCTATGATCCCAACTTAGCCGACCTCGCGATGGAAGTGGAGACAGAAGCCGCCTATGCGATGGCCAAGCGGCTGGCGCGCGAAGAGGGATTGCTGGTGGGCATTTCAGCGGCGGCGGCGGTGGAGGCTAGCGTGCGCGTGGCGCGCGAAGTGGCCGCGGCGGGGCGGAGCGCGGTGATTGTGACGGTGCTGCCCGACTCGGCAGACAAGTATTTGAGCGAGCGATTCTGGGAGGGCCATTGAGCGTCTTGCTGCTGAGCCGGATCGTGTACGATGCGATTCGCGCCCATGGCGAGGAGACCTATCCACATGAATGCTGCGGGGCGCTGCTTGGCCGTGCGGCCGCGGACGGATGGGTGGTCGGCTCTGCGATCCGCGCCGGCAACACGCGCACCGATTCGGCGCACAACCGCTACCGGATTGCGCCGGCGGAACTGGTCCGCATCCAGAGGGACGCAATGCGACACGGCTTTGAGATTGCGGGGTTTTATCATTCGCATCCTGACCATCCGGCGCGGTGGTCGGAGACCGATCTTGCCGAGGCCCACTGGCTAGGTTGCTCGTACGTGATCACTGAGGTGGCAGCGGGACAGGCCAGAGAGACAAACTCGTTTTTACTGGCGGGAAACAACGAAGAAGACAAGCGATTCGAGACAGAAACAATTCACGTGCAGGGCTGAGCGGACGATTCGTGCGTCCTGCCGGACTCGCCTCGAATCAAATCAACAGCGGGAGAGAGTCGATCGAATGACCATATTCATCCCAACGCCGTTGCGTAGCTTCGCGGGAGGCAACAAGACGATGGAAGTGAGCGCGGGGACGGTGGCCGGTGCGCTCGATGAACTGATGAGCGCGTATCCCGAGCTGCGCAGGCAACTGTTCAACGAGCAGGGCAAGGTGCGCGCCTTCATCAACCTCTATCTGAACGATGAGGATGTGCGCTATCTTCCGCTGAAGGAAGCAACCGAGGTTTCAGCCAAGGATACGCTATCGATTATTCCATCGATTGCTGGCGGTTGCTGAGCGGATGAGCGCGGGAATGATTGAGCGATGACCCAGATGACTGAAGCGAATGCGCTGCCGGAACTGACGGCCGAGGAACTCGCACGCTACTCGCGCCACCTGATTCTGCCGGAGGTTGGCGAGGAGGGGCAGCGCAGGCTGAAGGCCGCCAAGGTGCTGTGCGTGGGAACCGGTGGGTTGGGGTCTCCGCTCGCGTTTTACCTCGCGGCGGCGGGGGTGGGCACTCTCGGGCTGGTTGACTTCGACGTGGTTGACGCGAGCAACCTGCAGCGGCAGATCATTCATTCGACGGCCGACATAGGACGCAAAAAACTCGATTCAGCCACTGATAAGTTGGAAGCGCTGAATCCGGCAATCAACGTGGTGAAGCATGAGACGCTGCTGACGAGTGCGAATGCTCTCGAGATTTTGAAGGACTACGACATCGTCGCCGACGGAACCGACAACTTTCCCACGCGCTACCTGGTGAATGACGCATGCGTCTTGTTGCGCAAACCGAATGTGTATGGCTCGATCTTTCGCTTTGAGGGCCAAGCCAGCGTTTTTGCCACGGAGCAGGGGCCGTGCTACCGCTGCCTTTATCCTGAGCCGCCGCCGCCCGGCGTAGTGCCGAGTTGCGCTGAAGGTGGAGTGCTGGGAATTCTGCCGGGACTCGTGGGTGTCATTCAGGCAACCGAGGTCATCAAGCTGATTCTCGGCGCCGGCGAGCTGCTGGTCGGCAGGCTGTTGCTGGTGGATTCACTCAGCATGCGTTTCCGCGAACTGAAGTTGCGCAAGAATCCCGAGTGCCCAGTGTGCGGGCCGAATCCCACGGTGACGAAACTGATAGATTATGACCAATTCTGCGGGATCGTACCCGCGGCAAAAGAGGAATCCAGGGTGAAGAACGGAGTACCGCAGATTACACCGGTTGAGTTGAAGCGGCGCATCGACGCCGGCGAGGATGTGTTCATCCTCGATGTGCGCGAACCTTTTGAGCACCAGATCGCCAACATCGGCGGCAAGCTGATTCCACAGAATGATGTGCCGCAGCGGCTGGCGGAGATCGATCGCGATCGCGAGATCATTGTGCAATGCAAGTCGGGCGGGCGCAGCCAACGCATCGCAGAGTTCCTGCTGCAGAACGGCTACCCCAAAGTGGTCAATCTGGTTGGTGGCATTCTTGCCTGGTCCGATCAGGTTGATCCGAAGGTGCCGAAGTACTGAGGCGATTTCTCTCAGGGGCTGATATGGAGTGACCTTGTCAACCTCTGCACGGCTCTGGGGTGGCTTTTGTTGTTGTTTTTGACTTTCGAGCGCAGGGCCAGCGGCAGCCGGGCAGGTTGAGACGACGATTGATCAGTCTGATATTCGCGCGT
>DATJSB010000127.1:0-24320 GCA_035504315.1 Occallatibacter sp. | reverse complement strand
GCGGCTTCAACATTAAAGAACCCGAAAACGTGGTTTTTCCAGATCGGACCTCCGACGCTGCCGCCAAAATTGTTCAGGCGCGTGGTGTCCTCATTAACGCCGCGCTCAGCCGCCGTGCCCGGGACATTCGATCCTTCACCGTTCCACCGCTGGTAGGCATTTAAGCCCTGGCGATTTACTCTGAAGAACCCGCTGCCGTGCACATCGTTGCTGCCGGATTTGCTCGTGACCTCAATCTGTCCGCCCGAGAAACGGCCAAATTCCGCGTCATAGGCGTTGGCGACCACCTTCACGCTGGCAACAGAGTCTTCGCTGGGGGTGATGACCGAAGTGCCGCCCCACACCGCGCTGGTCGTGCTGATGCCATCGATCGAGATGCCGTTGGTCTCGTACTGCCCGCCATTGGTTTGAAGCTGAGGTCCGTTTTCTGTCTTGTAGATACCGTAGTTGCCGGCGCCGGTGCTCCCAACGCCGGGTCCGTTAGGACCCTGGTTGCCTGGAGTCGTGGCCGAACCGCCACCGCTGCCCTGCGATGCATCACCGAAAATGCCAGGCGTCAATTGAGCCAGTTGGAAGGGATCGCGGGCATACGACGGCAGGTGCTGCACCTCATCGGCGCTGATGGTGGCGCTCTCTGTCGCTGTATCCGTATCGAGCAGTGGTTCCGTTGATCCATTGACGGTCACGGTCTCCTGCACGTCGCCTACACTCAGCTGCACGTCGAGTTTGTTCGCCTGGTCGGGAATCAAGGCTACTTCTGCGACTTCCTTCCGCTTGAAGCCGGATCTCTCGACCGTCAACTGGAAGTGATCGGAGGGCAGTGCATTGAAGGTGTAAATGCCGTTGTCATCTGAGGTGGCTTGGCGTTTCTCCCCGGTTCCCTTGTCCTGCAGCGTGACTGTCGCTCCGGGAACCACAGATCCCTTTGGATCAGTGACAGTACCACGCAATGACGCATTGAACTGAGCGCGCGCCGGGGCCGCGGCAAGGAAGAGGAAGAGAAGGAGGAACGCTGCAGACGCGAACGCCCACAGCGGCTTAAACGGGGAATTGCCAATCCAATTGCGGTTCAGCTCACGTTCTAAACGAGCGGTTCGCATAACGGGTCTCCTGAAAAGCGGTTCGGGTAGATCGTTTGCCCTGCAGGAACGCTGCACGGTACTCTCCCAGGGCGAAAATGCTCAATCGATTGTTCTGGCCGGGAGGCACTTGCTCAATCGATTGTGCAACGGTGTACAATTACCACCGCAATGAATTCATTGTCAACGGGAAATTTGACCGGGCCAATTTGCAAGCCAGTTGCCCTTGCCCGGAAATGGCTCCCCGGCATGAAGTTAAGGGCCTTGACGGGGGCAGTGACAACCCGGCCAGCCTCCTCCCGGCAGAGGTTCCGGGCGCAGTCATTTCTGAGGCGTTTCCAGAGACAGACAGGGGTTGGGGGAGCCGGGAGAGGATCGGTTAGCACCCCGTGGTGAAAGTCAAAATCGCCGAGATTCACCCCCCGGGGGCTAAAGCCCGTCGAATATTATCAACCGTTTGCGGCACGGCTAAAGCCGTGCCCTTTCAAAACTCGGCTTTCACCACGGGCTGTTAGGAGAGGTTCAAACTCAACGTTGGTATTGAAGGGAGAAGAACCGACGTGAGACAAGTTCAATCAGGGAAGCGGGGCTGCCTGGGGCTCAATTTGGCAATCGTTGTCCCAGCGCTTTGGTTCATGTGCGGCGCGCCGGCGGCAGACGGCACGATTTTTGCGTCGGCCACCGACGGCAAGAAGGCGGTCTTTACCGAAATGCCTCCGGGTTCGTTGATGAAACTGCCCACGCTCGGATTTGTCTCCCAGGACGATCCGGTTTTTGTGTGCACTTACAAATGGCTGCACTCCAGCGGTTACAAATACTCTTATTGGGACGAGCCCTACGGCTTTCCCGGCAGCTACCGCCTGCCGTTCACAACTTCGTGGAGCGTGGCCGATCATCTGCTGCTCAAGGATGGCCACGATCGTGCGCTCAAGGTGCTTCTCACCAGCGAATGGGACGGAGGAATCATCACCGAAGGTGTGGATTCGGCAACCGGACGCATGGACTTGTCGGGTCGAGCTTTTGCAACGGCCGCCGGCTACGTGGCCCATTCAATTTGCAAGTCAGCTTGCACCGACACGGCAAATGGGAGCGCGAACTGAGCCAGGCAACCGGAACTTGACGGAGGAGACGAGATTGCGATGAAATGGCAAGCACAATCGATTGTGCCGTGCCTCCCGCGAGAGAATCGATCTACCGGTGGGGTCGTTCAGTTCATCCCAGCGAGAAGAAGAATTAAAGCCGTTTGAATAATTGCAAGAATTGTGAGGTTCGATGTCTCATTCGACTGTGTTGCCTTCTCTGACCCGCCGGCAGTTTATCTGCGCATTAGCCGCCGCCGCGGGATGTTCTTTGTTGCCTTCGGCGACGGGTTTCGCCGGTTCCGCGTGGAAGCCCTCACCAGACGATGAAGATTTTCTCGACAACCTCGAGCGGAAAGCCTGTCTCTTCTTCTGGGAACAAGGCAGCCCGAATTCGGGACAAGTGCTCGATCGCGCCCGCAACGACCTTAACGGCAGGCGCGACTTGCGCCATATGGCCAGCATCGCCTCGACGGGGTTTGGGCTCACGGCGCTGTGTATTGCAGATAGCCGGGGGTACCTGCGACACAAGCAGGTATTGGAGCGTGTACGAACCACGCTGGACTGGCATTTGAACAAGATGCCGGAGGAGCACGGTTTTTTCTTTCACTTCACCGACATTGAAACCGGCGAGCGCTGGCCCGGCGTGGAACTTTCCTCAGTCGACACTACGATTCTGATGTGCGGCGTTCTGACCGCAAAGGCCTATTTCGGCGATGCCGCAATCGGTTCGCTGGCGCAGCAGCTTTACGAGCGCATCGACTGGTCCTGGATGCTGAACGGGGGTGCGACGCTGAGCATGGGTTGGAAGCCAGGGTTGGGCTTTCTGGAGTCCCGGTGGAACCACTACTGCGAACTGATGATGATCTATCTGCTCGCCATTGGTTCGCCAACACACCCCATACCCCCGGAGACGTGGAATAATTTCAAGCGGCCGGTAATACGTTACAAGGGCTTTGATTACATTAGCGGCGACGATCCGCTCTTCGTACACCAATACTCACATGCCTGGTTCGACTTCAGGAACCGTCGCGATGCCTACACCAATTACTTCGACAACTCGGTGACCGCAACCCGCGCCCACAAAGCCTTCTGTCTCTCTTACCCAAAGTGGTACTCCAACGATTACTGGGGCATCTCGGCATCCGACTCCGCCCATGGATACACGGGATGGGGCGGGCCACCGAAGCTTGATGACATCGACGGCAGCGTTGTTCCCTGTGCCGCTGCGGGTTCGCTGCCGTTCCTGCCCGCCGATTGCCTCCACGTTCTACGCGCCATGCGCTCGCGCTGGGGCAACAAGGCGTGGGGACATTACGGCTTTGTCGATGCGTTTCACCCTTCCGCCAACTGGTACGACCCCGACGTTCTCGGCATCGATCAGGGAATCTCTGTTGTGATGGCAGAGAATCTGCGCACCGGGCTGGTGTGGAACACGTTCATGCGCAACCCCGAGGCGACGCGCGCGATGAAGCTGGCCGGATTCCACGGCCAGGGATTGGACTGAGATGGACGCGATTCCGATCCGATCGATGAGCCGGCGCCAAATGATCAAGGCGGCAGCGGCAGTGGCCGGTTCAGTAATCATCCCGCTCTCAGGATGCGGCGGCGGCCCAATCGAGCCAACTTCGATTTCGCCCGGTTGGCCTCCAAATCTGCCTGTCGGCACCTGGGCGCCAACCGCTGCCGACAATGCTTTCCTCGATAACTTCGAGCAGCAGGCGTGCCTCTACTTCTGGGAGCAGGCCAGCCCGGCAAACGGTCAAGTGCTCGACCGCGCGGCCAATGACCTTGGCGGCGCCATGGATCCCCGGCTCACTTCGAGCATTGCGGCCACCGGTTTTGGCCTGGCGGCGCTATGCGTTGCCGACAGCCGCGGCTACCAATCGCACTCTGACATTGTTGCGCGCGTCCAGGCTACGCTCGACTTCCACCTCAACAGCATGCCCAATGAGAATGGCTTCTTTTATCACTTCAACAACGTGGAGACTGGCCAGCCGCTCTCAGATTCCGAGGTCTCTTCAATGGACACAGCCATTCTGCTCTGTGGCGTGCTTACCGCCGGCGCATACTTTGGCGATACGCAAATTGCCAATTTGGCCACGCAGATCTACGAACGGGTGAATTGGCCGTGGATGCTGAATAACGGCAGCACCTTTGCGCAGGCGTGGTTGCCGGGGTCGGGCTTTGAAGCGGGCCGCTACGATACCTATTGCGAGCTGATGATGCTTTATCTGCTGGCTATCGGCTCGCCGACCAATCCCATCGCTCCTTCGTACTGGAATAATTTTGCGCGCCCGGTCTTGAATTACGAGGGGTACTCCTACATCAGCAGCGGCAGCGATCCGTTGTTTACGCATCAGTACTCCCACGCATTTTTTGATTTTCGTGGTAAAACCGACGCCTACGCCAACTACTTCGCTAATTCCATCGCAGCTACCCAGGCCCATGAAACCTTCTGTTTAGCCTACCCTCAAGTGAATGGCGCATGGTACAACGAGGACTATTGGGGCATTACTTCGTCGGACTATGCGGGAGGCTACACCGCCTGGGGCGGACCGCCGGCCTTCGGCCCGATTGATGGAACCGTTGTGCCATGCGCTGCTGCGGGTTCGCTGGTATTCTTGCCCAACCAGTGCCTCTCAATGCTCGAGGCCTTGAATAAAGCATGGAGCTCAACACCGGCGTGGGGGCGTTACGGCTTTGTCGATGCGTTTCACCCTTCCGCAGACTGGTATGACACGGATGTTTTAGGGATCGATCAGGGCATCTCGGTGCTGATGGCAGAGAATCTGCGTACCGGCCTTATCTGGTCAGCATTTATGAGCAACCCTGATTGCGCTCGGGCGATGCAGCTGGCCGGATTTGTGAATCAAAGCTGATGGCGTTCGAAAACAAAATTGCAGTGGCTTTGAGTATCAGCACCCATTGCTCTGAAAGGCGAAATGGTGGCCCAGAAACAAGTCAAGCCGATCTCTCTCAAGGAACTCTCGGCGACTCTCGGTCTGTCTCAGTCCACGGTCTCGCGCATTGTGAACGGCGAGGCGGATCGGTTCCGCATTGCGCGCGATACCCAGCAGCGTGTTCTCCACGCCGCCGCACTCTACGGTTACACCGCAAATTCAGTTGCCCGCAGCTTGCGCCAGAAGCGCACTTACAGCATCGGCGTAATCGTACCCGAGATCAGCGAAGGTTACTCAACGGCAGTTCTCAGCGGAATCGAAGACGAGTTGCTCAAAGAGGGGTTCTTTTACTTTGTTGTCAGCCACAGGCACCGCAATGACTTGCTTAGCGGTTACCCGCGCATGATGCTGGCGCGCTCCGTCGAAGGCATCATTGCCGTCGATACCAGCATCGAGGAAGATCTGCCGCTGCCCGTGGTAGCGGTTTCGGGCCACAGCGAGCGCGATGGCGTGGTTAACATTCAGCTCAATCACAACAAGGCCGCCGAACTGGCTTTATCTCATTTGAAATCGCTCGGCCACAAACAGATCGCATTCATCAAGGGCCAGGCTCTCAGTTCAGACACCAGCAGGCGTTGGCTTGCGATTGATGAAACGGCTAAAACCCTCGGCATTCCCATCGATCCTGAACTGGTTGTTCAGCTGCAAAGCCTGGAGCCGGGGCCAAGGCCCGGATTCGAGGTAACGCGCGATCTGCTTCAAACCGGCAAGCGCTTTACCGCAATCTTTGCATATAACGACATGACCGCGATGGGCGCAATTCAGGCGCTGCGCGAGGCGGGCCTGCGCATCCCCAAAGACGTTTCCGTGGTTGGATTCGACGACATCATGGCTGCGGCCACAAACAATCCGCCGCTCACCACTGTTCATCAGCCGCTCAGAAGCATGGGGCAGGAAGCTGCGCGAACCCTGCTCGGACTCATTCGCGACAAAGTCCTGCGGCCCCACGCCGCCGTCGTCACGGTTTATCCCAAATTCGTGGTGCGCAAATCCACCGCGCATGTAGGGGTGCAACCGTCGGCTCCTCAGGAGAACCCGGTGCATTGAACGGGCGATTTGAACAGCAAATGGGCGGGACGGAAACCCGATTACCTATCGCCTCGATACTGAATAAGTGCCGGAGTCTGCAGGAAACGCAACCCTGTTTTTCGTCGGGCCAAGCGATTGCTATTGCGGGGCTTTCGGCGTGCCTGCTGCGCCGGCCGGTGCGGCCGCAGCAGGCTGTTGCGCCGGCTTTTCCGTTGCAGCCGGCGTTGCGGCCTTCTGGTGTTGTGTCGCGCGTTTCTCGGCCTCTTCAGCTATGCGCTGCTTTTCGGCTTCGGCCTGCGCGTCATTAATGTACTGGAATTCCTGCAACCGGCCCGGATACTGCTCGGTGGTGAAGACCCGGTTGTTCTTATCGATGGCTACGCCGACGAGCGCCTGGAACTGGCCGGGAAGATCGCCGTGTTTGTACCCGAGGTAGGTGAGCAACTGGCCATCTTTATTGAAGACCTGCAGGCGGTCCTGCACCTCGTCTGCCACCCAGATGTGCCCGTCGCCGTCGATGGCAATTCCTTTGGGCCGTTCGAAGAAGCCCGGCCCGTCCCCGTTCTTGCCGAAGGTGCTGATAAAGCCGCCGTCGGCATCGAAGATCTCAACGCGATCGTTCAGCGTGTCGGTGACGTATAAGTTGCCGTCGGCATCCACGGCCACCCCCTGCGGCGCACCGAAATCTCCGGGGCTGGTGAGCGTGTGGTTCTTGCCGCCGGTACCGATGCGGCGCAGCAGCTTATAGGTATCGGCATCGTAAACAATCACCTGGTCCTGCTGCGTGTCTACCACGTAGAGAAAGCGATTGGTGGTGTCGATGGCCAGGCCAACCGGATCCTCGAGGCCCTCGGTGATCTGGCCATCGAGTCCGTGCTTAGGGTTGAAGACCAGAACATGATGCAGCTTTCCGTCGGAGACAAATAGCCGGTCGTCATCGTCGGTGGCCAGGCCGTTGATCCAGCCAAAGTGAGCATCGGCTCCATTGCGGATCAGCTCAGTTTCGTGGGTATCCGTATTGAAGATAAATACCGCGCCTACCTTCTGGTCCGCGACGTAGACCCTTCCCTTGGAATCGATGGCGATACCGTAAGGGCCGATGAGTTGATAAGGGAAGGTCTTGGTGTTGACTTTTTCCTGATCGGATTGTGTGCCGGCCAGGCGGTCCATCCATGACTGCTTGGGCTTGGTATTGGCCGGTGCCGAGTAGTCCACCTTCTCGCCGGCAAAGTAGTCAACCCAGCGAACGCGTGCGATGTTGGGAGGGCTCGGCCAAACCAGTTTCTTGGGATCGAAGTTGAACTTGTGCGGGCCGTCGGCGCTTTGCTGAGTGTCGGTGGACTTTTTCTTGCTCGACGCAAGGGCCGCGAAAGGAGCCCCAACACCCAGGGCGATAATCAGCAGCAGCGCCGGCGCTTTGAAGGTGCGTGTCGAATTGAAGAGGAAGCGGGACATTTGAAACTCCAATCAATTCCCAGGGGAAACTGTGTCATTCATGTTGAGCCGGTTCTTGTGGCACATGTCGCAGAACTGCATATTGTTGGCCTGGTCCTTTACCAGCAGGCCGGGCTGTGCGGACGAATGCGGCTGATGGCAGGAGAGGCATGTGAGATGTGCCTTGACCTTGCTCACGTTGATGGGGTCCATCACATCTGAGACAGGGTGGCCATCTACCGGGTGACCGAGTCCGAATCGCAGCGGAAGCACCGGTACTTTGTTCTGCTGGTAGTAATCGGCCGGGAGCTTGATTTGCCCGTTGAAGATGGCCAGCATGCCGTCGTCGGTTTTTTGCGGAACTGCATCGGGCCCATGGCACTCGAGACAGAGGGCATTGCCGGCGGCGCGCAGCAGGTGATCGTTATCGCCACCATGCGGCGTGTGGCATGTGGCGCACCCCAGCCCGAACGCTGGTTGATGGTGAAACGGCTTCTTGGCCTCATCCTGGACGTCGCTGTGGCAGCCCAGGCAAATGCTTACCGAGTCGGTCTTGGGCAGGCCGGGCTGATTGCTGGCATGGGGGCTGTGGCAATCGGTGCAGTCGCCGGCGGCGCCGGGGTGCGGAACTTTGGCACTGTCGATCTGCTTGGCCTTGTCGTCGTGGCAGGTGACACAAAGCGCCTTGACGTCAGTCTGCGTGAGCACAACCTTGCCGTCCTTTGCCGGCGCATGGCAGGTATCGCAGCCGCCGGCCTGAAACGGTGCGTGCTCGAACTTCGCCATCAGCTTGGGCTGGTCTGACTGATGGGGATTGTGACACTCGACGCAGTTTGCTGTGCCAAAGGGCTGGTTATTGTGCGCCTTCTGCAGATCGGCGTCCTTGGGATCGTGACAATCCACGCACAGCGCGGGCACCGCCTTGGTTAGATGGAAGTTGTTCTCAAGCGTCGGTTCCGGCCCGGTCTTGTGCGTCAGGTGGCAGGTGTCGCAGCCCAGGTCGAGCGCGGCGTGACGGCTGCCGCCGGTGGGAACATTCATGCCGGTCGTATGGCAGCTCAGGCAGAGATTATCCTTCGCCTCACCTGACTCCGGCTTGAGCAGTTGATTCTTGTTGTCGCTGGAGTGGGGATCGTGGCATGCCAGGCAGTCGCGAACCGCGGGCGGATGGACTGTGCCCTTGATATCGGAGGCCTTCTTATCGGCGTGGCAGGTGACACAGAGCGAAACCGGAGTAGCCGTAATGAGCTTGACGCGTGTCACGTCCTTGTTCACGCGGATCTCGTGACAGCTCAGGCAACCGAGCTGCATGGCCGAGTGCACCGACTTTCCCTTGGTCTTGTCGTCGTGGCACTGCAGGCAGGTTGATGAATCGGCCTTGGGATCGAGAGGCACCGGATGAATTGCGGCTGAAGCGCGCGCCGAAGCGAGCACCAGGAGCAGGGCGCACGCCAAAAGTCGGAAGACGAAAGCCGGGCCGATCGACTTAGCGACCTCGCTCGAGAACCACACGCGTTGATGGAGAAGCCTCATATCTTTTGGGAAAGCGCCAATTTACGCGATAGTCGCCCAAACGCGCAAGTGCGGCTCCAGGTCGATTTCATCCGTCTGCCAGTGGAGTGAATCACAACCTGCAGATTCATTAGAAATCGACTGGTGCGCTCTGAAAGTGATTCATATCACACAATTGACGGTGCATTCGAGAACCAACGACTTACTGGTTCCTGCCTGCGAAAAACCGCTCAAATCTGCGATTCGAGCTTAGAGATTTTGCCACGCCACCCCCAGAGTGCGTTGAATTCCCGCCGGGATCTCTTAAACTCCACCCGCACAATTGCATGGGAACGAAGCGAGGTGCATTGGCTCGCTCCTGGATCGGCACGCCGATGCAATGGGTTTTGAGCAAAATGACCCTCGTAATGTCTTGGCCGGAGTGGATTTGTCGATGAAATGAGCAATCTCCAAGGAGGCTCCTATCTATGTTTCGGCGCGGTTTGATTGCTCTAATTCTCCTGGCCATACCCGGCTTCACGGCTGCTCAAAGGCACTCCCCGTCAACCGATGCTCTTGGGGCTCACTTGAACGGCGGGCGCGGCTGCAATGCCTGTCACTCGGGGCACAGTAGCGCTTACAGCAACGGTGGCGCGGCAGATGCCGACAACTCGGGCGGCGCGGCGCTCTGGGGCCAAGACGTCACTGGGCTTTATGGCAAAACGATTTCAACTGGCGGAGGCAAGTTTGTCGAAGTCTTGCCGGCCAGCGCATCGGCTTCGACCCCTGATGTTAAAGGGCTGCTGGCTTGCCTGAGCTGCCACGACGGCAATATGGCCGCGGCTGCTCATATGAGGAACAAGATCTACGAGTCCCTGCCTGCTACCTACGGAAGATACGAAGACATTCCCACCGTGCTGGGGACTGCGGAAAGCAATTACCTGGGCCAGCACCCGGTCGGGCTCACTGTGGCCGTCAAGTGCGGGGGCCCGGCGAACTGGGATTGCACCGAGTCGAACGGCGAAGTCACGATGAACGGACCGAATTCGAGCCGGTTTGTCAGGAACTATGGATTCTTTGTCTCTCTCGCGGCTTATAACAACGGCACCGTGGTCATGTGCACCACCTGTCACGATCCTCATTCGATGACCGCGGTGAATATTACCTCAGCCTCGAACACGGGGCTGCCGCCAGGGACTTACCGGACGGCGTTCTTTCTGCGCGCCCCCTACGACCCCTACAACACCAATCCCAATTCGAACACCACATCGCAGTTTTGCCGGCAATGCCACGCTGACAAATCGAACGAGATGAACGGCAGCACAGCGGGAACAATCCTCTGACGCATTGTCCCGGGCGTACGCTGTTAACGAATAGGGGTGCGCCCGCGAGACGAGACTGCCGACACCGTGCCATTGGCGTTGTGCGCCGTCTGATGGCAGACCAGCGCGCAGCTATTGGTGGCGTGGTTATACGAGATCGGCTGGCCGTTGTTGGGAGCAACAACGTTCATATCGAAGTTGATGAGCCGCTCTCCGGTGATGGAGCCACTGTTGGCTCCGATTCCGTGCGCGGTGTGGCATACCGAGCAGGAGAATCCTGAATTGATGTGGACGCTGTGATACTTCCAGCTCGTGTTTTTCACAACCTGGCTGGCAAGGTTATGGCATTTATCGCACAGGGCGTAAGGGCCGGCAATGCTCAAGTCGGGATTGGGATAGAGGTTGTTGATCAACTGGCCGGGTGTTCCAGTCTGGCTGAACTCGTAGCGTCGTTCCAAAATATGTGTCCATTTGGACCCGTGAGGGCCGTTGGCGCCCGTGCCACCGAACTCGCGGTTGTCGTCGCTGTTGTGGCAATCGGTGCAAAGGATCTGGGTGCCCATGGCGCGGCCGGCAGTGACCCCATCAAGCTGGAGCATGCGAGTGCGCAGGCTCTGCTGGGGCAGGGCGCTGCTGCTGACGTGCATGACCGGGTGGCTTGAGCTGGCCGTTGTGGCGAATTGCGGAATGAGGTTGAGCGGATCGCCTGCCGAAACGGCGCGATTGGGAAAATAGCCGTAGATCGGCAATGTCTGCTTGCCGGCGCTCGTTCCGTGGCATCGCAGGCAGTTTTCATACTGATTTACGGCGGGCGTCAGGACCGTCGCGCCGTCCACAGCGCTTATTCCTCTAATGCTTCTCTGCGAGATGCGAATCAGAGGAGGCTGCGGAAAAACGCCCACCACTTCAGCGCTGTGCGCATTGTGACAATCGACGCAGGTGGCGTGACGATTGTTGTTGAGCAGCACCGCCTCAGCCTCGTCATGCGGATTATTTGATGTCGGAAATGGATGGCCGACCTTCGGCGTAGCATATTCGGCGAAAACGTTGGCATATGCCGGCATGGGCGAGACATTCGATCCGTTGTGGCAGCCGATGCAATCCTGCTCGTTGAAGCCGCGCAGCAGGCGCGACCCGCCGGCCGCACTGTGCTCGGCATGGCAGGACTCGCAGGCGTTTGCCATTACCGTAGCGTAGCTGCCCAGCGCGGCAGATTGCGAAATCTTCGCTGTCGAGATGGCGTGAGCGCCGGTCGACCAGTTGGCGATGGGATTGACCTGACCGCTGATGGTGCGATTGGGGTTGTGGCAGGCCAGGCAGAGTGCGCCGCTGGCACTGTTCAAGACCAGGAAGTTGAGGGCGATGGGGTCCTTGGCCTGTACGTGCGGGTCGTGGCACGAAGTGCACTCAACATTGCCGTCGATGAGCTTTACTGCGCCAGTAGGGTCGTTGGTGCGGTGGTTGCCGGCCAGAGAAGCATACAAGTCAATGCTGTCTTTCAGCGGAACAGCAAGGCTGAAGGGGTGCGTAGCCTGCAGATTGCTTCCAAAGACATCTTGCGTGCTCATCGACCCATGGGTTGTCACCTGACCGTAAACCACCGTAGTGCCCATGGCCACTGAGCCGTCGTGGCAGCTCAGACAATGATTGCTCGGGCCGCCCAGAGCGGGCTGCGTTCCGATGTTCTTCTCGGTATTGCTGGTGTAGGTAGAGTAAATCTGCTTGGTGAGCTTCTGGTTCCATAGGCCGGTGTTCAATCCGGAGTGCGGCGCGTGGCAATAGGAACAGGAGTCGGGGCGCGCGCCGGTGATCGGCGACTTTCCCGTAGGGGCAAAGTTGTGCACGCCCAACGCGTCGCCTACGATCTGGCCCGGCGCGCCGGCGCCCGCCAAACCGAGCGCAAAAATGGTGAGGAGAACGTGGACCCTCACTTGGCTGCCTCCCCGGCCGGCTTTCCCAAACCAAAATAATGAAATACTTGCACGCGCTGATTGAATGAGTCGACCACGTAAAACCGGTCGTCATGATCAATGTACAACCCCGAGGGTAGTTGAAACTCACCGGCGTGGGTGCCTTTCTCGCCGAAGTAATACAACAACTGACCCTTTCGATTAAAGGCCTGCACAACTCCCTGGGAAGAATCGACGACGTAGAGGTCGCCTTCGGAGTCCACTCCGACTGCTTTGGGTCTGAGCAATGAGCCCAATCCGTCACCGAAGGTGCCCATCGCCGACTCGAAATTGCCGGCGCGATCGAAGAACTGAAGGCGGAAGTTCATGGCATCGACGACGATCAGGTCAGGACCGGCGAGCCTGAGTTCAGTGGGGAAATAAAACTCGCCGTCGTCCCCGCCCTTCTTGCCGATGAGCTGCAGCACCTTGCCCTGCATGTCGAGGATTAGGACCTTGTTGCGCGTTGTATCGCTGACGTAGATGCGCTGGGCGGCAGAATCGACCGCGATGCCCGTGGGCCGCTCGAAGTATCCCTCGCCGCCGCTCAGGCTGCCGATCGAGCGCTGGTACTTTCCGTTGGAATCGAAGACAAAGATCACGCCCGCGTTGGAGTCGGTCACGTAGATGTTGTCCTGGGCGTCCACGGCCACGCACTGCGGCGAGAGCATGGCATCGCGTTCGCTTTTCACGTGCTGGACGAACTTGTACTTGTGATTTGTGAAATCGAATATGTGCACTCCGGCTGCGCCCGGGTCGGTGACGATGATACGGCCCCGGGAGTCAGTGGCGACACTGTAAGGGCGCACCATGGTGTGCATCTGAGGCGCGCCTGCGATCACGTCGATGACCTTGCCCCAGAATCCCACCTTGCGCACTTCAGATTCGGAGCTGAAGCTGCGCTCCCAGACCAGCTTGCGCCCGCCATCGAGCGAGAGTTCCCACATCTCCGCAGGGACGTTGGATTTTGGTTTGGCGAACGCCAGCGCCGGGATACACAGGAGGAGAATGAGGACCTGTGACGCGCCGCGGCGCAGACGCTTTTCCTTTAGAAGAAGTTGAACCAACGTGTTATCCCCGCATAATACGACGAAACGATAGCCGGTGGACTGGCGGATCCGCCGAATCCCTGCTCCAGTCTGGCAAAACCGCTCGTGAATCCCATCTTGCGGACCTGGTACTGAATGATGGCGCTGTACTGCTCATTCTGGTTCGTGGCCGCAATGCCAGTGCCGCTGGTGTTGCTGTTCGACCTGGAATAGCTGGACGACATGGTCAGCCCGTGGACTGGAGCACTCGATACCGCCCAGGAGTAGCTGGTTCCCCCGTAGAACGTGAACAGATCGGAGGGCAAAGCGGGAGAGGGAACCGGTACCGGCGTCAAACCTGCTCCGGTTGCCAGCGCCAGGCCGCTGGATTTGGCATAGTTGCCGTTCATGCTGATCCAGTTGCTGTATCCGATGCTGGCGTTGTATTCCTGACTGCTGCTCGTCGTTCCGGGCTGGTCGGTCAGGGCCGTTCTTGATCCTCCGCCGCCCGCGCTGAACGCCAGCTTCTCGAACTTGCGGCGCACGTTGCCTGAGAAGCTGTAATTCGAATTCAGATATGCAACCAGCAGCGTCTGCATATTCTGCGCGTAGCTGAACGATTCGTCGATGTGCCATCCGGCGATTTCGTCGGAATAGTGTTCTGCGGCAGCGAAGCCGATCGAATCGGTGCCGCTTTGTGTTCCCTGGTTACCGGAAAAGGTTATCGTGGTATTGAAGTTGCCGCCGCGCAGCTTGTGTGAAAAGGTGGCGCTGCCGCCATAGGAATTTACGCCATAATCCTCGCCATCGAACAACTGGGACTGGTGTTCGACGAAGAGGGTGGTCTGCAGATACTGCGTGGGGATGTAGGTGCCCGTGGCCTGCGTATCGAGTGAATAAGAGGTTTGATTGGCCAGTGCCGACGGAGCAGCCGCGCCCTGGCTCACGACCGCCTCAATCAGTTGCCCGGCCAGATTGTCGGAGTAGATGATGCTGCCGGAGAGAGTGAAATTGTCGGTCGGATGCAGTGACATGAACCCATCGGCGGTGTCGACTGAACCGGTCGACGTCACCCCTTCATAGGAGGTGTTCCAGCTCGAACGGTTCACTGAGGCCGACCATGCGCCCTGAAGCGGAAGCTTGTCTGACACGCCGCCGCCAAAACCGTCGGAGTTCGATTGAACCTGGGTATTCACCCCTCCACTCACTATTTCAGGGATCAGAGAATTGCTCGAGCCCTTGGAGTAAAAGCCGGTCAGATTGATGCCTTCGAGGATGTAGTTGGAGCGTAGATTGAAATTCTGAAACGAGCTGCTTCCGTTATCGTTGGAGCCGTAGATGGAGTAGGAATCATTTCCCAACTGGTAGCCCGCAGTGAGGGTTGGCTTGTTGGGCAGATTGAGACTCCATGAGACTCCGATCTCATCGTTGTTGCCATGGGTCACGTAATCGGAAATCCCGGGAATGCCGTAGTTGCCTTCGCTGTCGTAGCCCTTGGAGAAAGAGACCGCGCCGGGGAACTTGCTTCCGCCGAAGATACTGGTCGACACCCCAAAGCCGCTTGCATCGGAGATGGACTGAAAATCAGAGTTGGCGCGCGACTGATTGAGGTAAACCGAAGCGGAGTAATTGAGGAAATTGGGGCTGTAGAAGCTGCCGTTATAGTTACCGGTGCCTCCCACTGTCCAGCCGTGATCTGAGGATATCTGATTTCCGTAATCGGCGGTGTAACCGGAAGATACAGTGCCGCTGGCGCTCGAGGTGGTCTCGCCGAGTTTTAACTGCGCCACAAGCGGTGCCGCCATAAGCAGCAGTCCTGCGGGTAAAACCAGCGCAACTCGAAAGTAACTCGGCACGGTATGCGATCCATCACTTCACTAGATCTTGCGGTTGACTGATGCGTTCCTCATTGGGCGGCTTTGAGAGACTCTCCGCTTTGCGGAGTCTTAACCAAGCCCCTACGGTTCCTCAATCTTTGCGTTTTGCCGTAGCTTCTGGTCGAATGCGGCACGAAGCTGATTGGCCTTCCTCTGCTCCAGGGCGCTGGCAAGCTTGGCGCGAACGTCCTCAAACTTTTCCATCTCCGCCGGTGCATGCGCATTCAGGCGGAGAATGGTGAAGGCCTGCCCCACCTGGATCACATTGCTGACGTCGCCGGCCTTCATCGTCTTGAGCGCCTGAACGACCGGGGGCGGAAGCTGATCGACCGTTGCAGCCTTGTGCTGTCCTTCCATTACGCGATAGTCGTCGTCAGATTCCTTTTCCGCCAGCAGACCGAAATCGTTATTCGTTTTTGCTGCTCGCGCCTGGGGCAGTTCCTTTTCGGCGCGCGCGCGAGCCGCATTCATCTGATCGGGTGTTGCGTTTTCGGGCGCAATCGCCGAGATCGTCTGGAAGATATACGACTCAGGAATCCTGAAGCGATCGGGGTTCTTGTCGTAGTAAGACCGCACTTCAGCCGGCGTCACCTGGCCCTTGCTCTTCACCTCGATCCTGAGCAGAGCGTCGATGAGCAGCGAGCGGCGGATTTTTTGTTCCAGCAGTTGCTGCGAGCCGTGAAATTCGCTTTGCAAAAACGCGTTGTAATCTTCGGGCGTCGCAAAAGTCTTGCGGAAATCCATCTCGGCTTTTTGCATGCGCACGGGTGAAACACTCATCTTGAGTCGCAGGGCTTCCTGATAAACCAGCTCTTCGAAGATCATCATCCGCATGGCGCCTTCGCGAATCTCGGGCTCCAGGTCTTTGGGGATTCCGTTGTGCTGGCGGGCGTATGGAAAGATGGCGTATTCCTCGCGGACCAGGTCGGTCTGGGTCAGCACGGTGCCATTCACATGGGCCACAGGTGTTGAAGTGGCCACCAGGGGAGACATCATCGATGCGTCCGGAGTCGGCGTGGATTTCAGTGCCGGCGTATGCGATGCGATCTGTGCACCGGCAGCGCCAATGGCTAGGAAAACGAACAGGCCGATCGATGAAAACTTCAAGTTCATGGTTGACCTCCAGAAGGAAGGACGGGGAGGGAGGGAAAGTGCCGGCCCTCCCCGTCGATGTTCAGAGCGGATTACCAGGTGGTAACGGCCGATCCGTTGTTCATTTCGTTCGACTCGCCGCCATGGCACTGCCGGCAGAACTGAGCCGCAGAGTTGCTTGCAGTGTTGGTCGGGTTGTAGGGGCCACGCAGGAAGAACATGGTCTGATAGGTACCTGCTGCGGCGCCAGAGAGGCCGGACTTGACGGTGGAACCAGCGGCGATATTCGCGGTGTTCGAAACCTTAACCACGTTCATCGAGTGCTGGTTGTGGCAGGTGGTGCAAACCACGATCGGAGCCGTGGTGCTGGTGCTGGTGCCGAGCGAAACAAAGAAGCCATAGTTGTTGATGAACCTGGCCATGTTCGGTCCGGCGGTAATTGTGGTGCCGCTGATGGTGCAATCCCAGTTGTAGCCGCTCTCACCATAGGTCTGACCGGTAGGAACCGAGTTGCAGCCAAACGTCGCCAGCGCGCCCACTGGGTGGTCGTTCAGGTAGTTGCCGGTGGTCGTGTTGTCGTTGCCCAGCAGCGTCGGGATGGTGTTGTGGGTTCCATAAGTCGGGGGCAGCGTCTCATAGACCGCGTTCTGCATCATCGCGCCCTCGGCGAGGTTGCCGTCATGGCAGCTCAGGCAGGTAAGAAGGCCGAAGGCCTCTGACGCCGTGGACATCGCCGAAGGCAGTGTCTCAGGGTAGCTGCCGCCGCCGGTGTTAATGGTCTGGCCGTACAGGCTTGCCACATCCTCGCCCCACAGAGCCACATTGCCCGAGGTCGTGTCTTTGGTCTTGGCGGCGCCGTTGCCGTATGCGCCGCTGTGCGGTGCGTGACAGGCCGCGCAGCCGCGACCGTAGTTAAGGTGGGCGCCCAGGACGTCAGTCGAGGGCGAGTAATTCTGGGCGGCCGCAAAACCGGCTGTCGCCACCAACATTACTGCGACGAATAGATTGCGCTTCATTGAATATTGCCTCCTGGTGCACATTCTGTTGCTCGGCTGAACCTCGACTTCGACCCGTGCTGAAGTTGTTCTCAGTTCAGGTTCCTCAATTGCCCTGCACAGGAATCGTGCTGTTTCTGCGAGTTCGAGGCCCAAAACCTCTCCAAACTCGCATTCGGTTAATGTCAACGACGGTTCGAATTCCAAAGTCAGAGAAATGCGTAAAATGTGTGAGCGGCATCAGCTTTGAGCTCGGTAACGACGGAGTACCGTAAAAATCACCAAAGTCACCGGTTTTTGCCTTCGCTGTGTCCAAAAGTGAGAACCGTCACTTTCTTCGTCAAATCTGACCTCCCTTGCTGTGTCGCCACACCTCTGGGAGTTCCGATTGAATATTTACAGGTGATGAGCCTCACGGAAGTGACCGTAATCACACTTCCTTAAAACTCTCTAAGATTGTGATTTGCGTCACTCCCAAATCGGCCGCCTAATGGTCCACTAAACCTGTTGACGCTGCGCGCTTAAGCGCGCCGGGCAGTAGCGGTGACCACTGTCCCTCTTGAGGGCAGAGCGCGCTGCGAACAGGTGATCGGGACCATCTCAGTAACCGCCAAAGGCGGCCAGATGGCCGCCCCGATCGGAGGTGACGACGGCATATGGCAAATGAATCAAAGACTGCGCCTGCCGCCGAGGTTTGTCTGCCGACAATGCGGGTTTACGCGATGGCCGCAATCTGTATCGGAATAGGACTCGCGGTCGGATTTCTGATTCGGACATCGACGACCAATCCTGCGTCTGCTGCTCCGGTCGCCAGGGCTGTCGCGACTTCTCCTCACAACGCGGCAGTAACCCCGGCCGGGCGCATGCCAAGCCTTGCCGAGATGCACCAGATCGCTAACCAGCAGGCGGCTCCGCTGCTTGAGAAGCTGAAAAGCGACCCGAATAACAGCACACTTCTGATTCAGGTCGGCTCGGTTTACCATTCTGCTCATCAGTTCAAGCAAGCCGCTGCTTATTTCAGCAAAGCCGTTCAGGCAGACCCGAAGAACCTTGAAGCGCACACCAAGCTGGCCACCAGCCTGTACCGGTCCGGCGACGTTGACGGCGCCATTGCCGAGCTGAATCGCGCGCTGACTCTTGACCCCAAGGACCCCAATTCACTCTTCAATCTGGGAATGATCCGGCTCCAGGCCAAACAGGATCCCAAAGGGGCAATCGCCGCATGGCAGAAGCTTCTACAGTTGAATCCGCACCTGGACGCTCAACGTAAGGCGCAGGTGCAGAAGCTGGTAGCCGAGGTGATGGCTGCAAGTAACGGGCCGGGAGCCGGGAAGGGAGCAGGAGCCAATGACTGAAGCGACCAGAAAACCGCTGCGGCAGTGGACACAGAAACAGGCCGTGTTACTGTCGCTGGCTTGCTTGGCAGCGGGCATCGGCGGCGGATTGCTGATTCCCGGGTGGCAGAAAAGCGGCAACGTGGCCGCCAGAACCGCAATCGCGACCCCGGCAGCGAGCACGCCGGCGCCGCCAGCGAATACCGGCGATCCCGCTCAGTTGAAGACCATGGCCGATTCCCAGGCTGCGCCTCTCATCGAACAATTGAAAACGCAGCCCAACAATGCCGAACTGCTCACCAGCGTGGGCAACCTCTACTACGATGCCAAGCAATACCCGATCGCCGTGGACTACTACGGCCGCGCGCTTAAGTTGAAGCCATCCGACATATCTGTGCGCACCGACATGGGGACCGGCCTTTGGTATATGGGCGATGCGGATCAGGCGATCGAAGAATTCAACCTGGCGCTCAGCTACGCACCCAACAATCCCAATACGCTGTTCAATCGGGGCCTGGTGAAATGGCAAGGCAGGAAAGATGCGGCAGGAGCGCTGGCCGACTGGCAACAGCTTCTTGCGGCCGACCCGGATTATGAGGCCAAAGCCCAAGTGCAGCAGATGATTGCCGAAGTGAAGGCGCAGACCGCAGTCAAGCACTGAGCGATCGCCATGTTCAGAGCATATTCTCGTTCATTACCAGAGCCACAGCAGTGCGCAACCGGGCCTGGCTGCCACCTCGCGCAGCGCGAAGGCGCGGCACGCGTACCAGACGGTTGCGCCGCATCTCGGATTCGATGATCGGAGCAGCCATCGGCCACACGGTGGTAATGTCGCCGACAACCACAATTTCGCTGGGCGCCAACGCTGAGGCAACCATGTGCATTCCCCGACCGAGCGCCCTGCACATCTTTTCGATGACGGCAGAGGCTATCGCATCGCCCCCTTCGGCCATGCGCAACAGCTCGTCGAATCCTGGCGATGGCTTTTGTGCGAGCTCGGCGTAGTAGCGCATGCCGGCGCGGTTTGAGGCGATGGTTTCCCAGCAGCCGCGGTTCCCGCAGGCGCAGGGCAATCCGGCTGGTTCCAGCTGCACGTGACCGAATTCGCCGGCAACACCCCCTTCTCCGCGCAGCAATCGGCCGTTGGCGATGATGCCAGTACCGATTCCCTCGGTCACGCTCACTGCAACCAGGTCGTGCAGACCGTCGCTCGAACCAAACCATACTTCAGAGAGCGCGCAGGCATTGGCCACGTTATCAGCCACCACCGGCAGTCCCGTCGCCTGTTCCACGCGCGACTTGATGTTGCCGATCGGCCAGTCGATGTTGGGCGCAAAAATGAACTTCTCAAGATTGGCATCCAGCCGGCCGGGAAGATTGATTCCAATGCCGTCGAACGAGCGATCGCCATGGGCAGCGATCATCCCGCGCACTGCATCGACTATCGCGCCCACCACCTTCTTTGGATTTTCGGGTGGTACGACGACCTGCTCCGCAATGATGTTGCCGCCAAGATCGGTCACCGCCAGCGTGGTCTGGCTGGGGTGGATGTCGAGGGCCAGCACGCCGCGCTGGGTGTTGATGTTGAGGAAAGTGGGCCTGCGCCCGCGCGGAATCTGGCCGGTTGGACCTTCCACGATCCAGCGCTCTGCCAGCAGCTCTTCAACAATGAGCGAAACCGTGCTGCGCTGCAGCCCTGAGCATCGCGCCAAATCTGCGCGCGAGATCGGCTGCCTGGTGCGAATCTGATTGAAGATGAGGTTCCGGTTGATCTGGCGGGGCATCTTGTTGGATGCGCTTAGATGATTGCCGGCAATGAACTGTGAGGTGGGCATTTTGTTCTTTCGTGCCTCCCAATGTGCCGCGTAGGGAACTGCAACCAATTTCCCTCCCGGATAGTAGCGTTTTTTGAGCGAAGAATTCGAGTCCCGCTTAAACCGCCCTCGATAGTATCACGCTTGGAAGGGCCATCCGCGGTCTCGAGGAAACGACGGTCGAGCGCAGACTAAATGCTTTTACTTAAGGCGTTGCACCCCGCCCGCGTTGGTAAACGTTATCATCGTATTGACCCGCTTGCGCGAGCTGTTTTGTGGCTTCATCCGGGTCGGGCCTGTCGTGCAAGAGAGTGAACCCCGAGCGTGGCGCACGGTCAACACTGCACAGGTAAACTTGTGCGTATTGGCTGTTCATACGGGCAGTCATTTCCTAGCTTCGATTTTGTGATTTTGCGATCTTTCTGATCAATGGCGGTGAGGGATGCTGATTGGATTTTCAATTATCGATGGCCGGCCACTTGCGGCGGGGAGCGGTGTTTTTCACGGCGTCGATCCCGCGTCCGGAACCAGGCTTGAGCCTGCCTACCACTACGCTTCGCACCAAGATCTCAATCGCGCCGCCTTGCTGGCCGAGGAAGCCTTTACGGTCTATAGCAGGCTGCCGGGCCGCGAGCGGGCGCGACTGCTTCGAGCCATTGCCGCCGGCCTTGAGGCGATTGGCGCGGAGATCGTCGATCGGGCAAATCACGAAACGGCACTGCCCGAGGCGCGACTCAAAGGCGAGCTGGCGCGCACCGTGAACCAGCTTCGTCTCTTCGCGCAGGTTGTTGCAGATGGATCGTGGGCCAATGCCCGCATCGATCCGGCGCAGCCGGAGCGCAAGCCCTTGCCGCGCGCCGATATCCGCTCAGTGCTTCGCCCACTCGGTCCCGTAGCTGTTTTTGGGTCCAGCAATTTTCCCTTGGCGTTTTCAGTGGCCGGAGGCGACACCGCATCCGCCCTTGCCGCAGGCAACCCGGTCATCGTAAAAGCGCACTCGGCCCATCCCGGGACGAGCGAATTGGTGGGCCAGGTGGTGAGCGAGAGCGTGCGCGCTTGTGGTCTCCCGGCCGGCGTGTTCGCGCTCCTCTTTGGCGCGGGATCGGAGCTTGGCGCCGCCCTGGTCGCTCATCCCGCGATCAAAGCCGTGGGATTCACGGGCTCATTGGGCGCCGGCCGGTCGCTGATGAAGGTTGCCGCGTCGCGCCCCGAGCCGATTCCATGCTTCATGGAGATGAGCAGTTCAAATCCGCTGGTAGTACTGCCTGAGGCGCTCGCCGCGCGCGGAGCGCAGATCGCTAATGGGCTGTTCGGCTCGTTCACATTGGGTGTGGGACAGTTCTGCACCAAGCCGGGTCTGGTTTATCTGCCCTGCAACCAGGCCGCGGATGGATTTGTGGCGACGCTGAAATCCCTCGTCGAGAAGTCCCAAGCCTCAGCGATGTTGACTGAAACAATCTGCGGCAACCACCACTCGGGCGTAGCCGCGCGCAAAACTAACAGCGCGGTCAAAACGCTTGCCGAAGGGTCCAAAGGATCGGGCGGATCGTACGCGGCGCCGGCGCTGTTTGAAGTAAGTGGCAGCGAGATGCTGCGTTCGCCAGAACTGGCGCACGAGATCTTCGGCCCCAGCGCGCTCGTGATTCGCTATTCGGACCGCGGTGAACTATTGGCGCTTCTGAATGCCGTCGAAGGGCAACTGACGGCAACAGTCCATGGAACCGACGCCGACATCGCCGCCAACACCGATCTGATCGCGGTCCTTGAGCGAAAAGCGGGAAGGCTGATTGTGAACGGATTCCCGACCGGCGTCGAAGTGTGCCACGCGATGGTGCATGGCGGGCCGTTCCCGGCCACCAGCGAGAGCCGCATGACATCGGTAGGCACGCAGGCTATCTATCGATTCGTAAGGCCGGTCTGCTATCAGGATTTCCCCCAGGCCGCACTGCCCGACGAGCTGAAGAACGAGAACCCGCTGGGAATCTGGCGTCTCGTCGATGGCGAGTTTACGCGGGCTGCGGTTTCTGTCGAGTCGCTGGCCCCGGCAGGCAAAGCGTAATCACGCCGGCTGTCAGCAGCGCGATCGACATGCTCAGGAATCCGTCGCGCGAGTTGTCCGTAACCGCCTGTAGCCAGCCCACCAGCCAGGTTCCGGCAAATCCGCCCAGGGCGCCGCAGGTGTTGATGAGCGCAAACACTTCTCCGGTGACGGTGCTCGGCAGCATCTCAGGAATGATGGCGAAGAACGGGCCGTACGGCGCATACATTGAACCACCTGCTACGATCAAGGCCGCGTAAGCCAGCCAGAAATTGTGGCCCGCCGTGGCATACGAACAGAAGAGTGCGACTCCCGCGAGCATAAGAAAGGGCCAGACAAAGGCCTTGCGTCTGAGTACGCGGTCAGAAAAATAAGCCACAATAAGCATCAGGATTACGCCCAGCAGAAATGGCGCGGCGCTCAGCACACCGACCGCTCCGATTCCTTGCGACAGGCCGGAGTGAATCATTGCGGGAATCCAGAGCACGAGGCCGTAAAGCCCAAAACTCCAGAAAAAAAACTGAATGCAAAGCAGGATCACTCCCGGAACTCGCAGGGTCGCCGCCCAATTTGCGTATTGGGGCAGCGCGGTCTGTTCATGTGCGAGCGCGCGGGTCAGTTCCGCGCTCGATTCCGGTGAGAGCCACGATGCTTGCACCGGCCGGTCGCGCGCCACCGTAATCCAGATGAAGGCCCACGCCACTGATGGGATGCCCTCGAGGATGAACGTCATCTGCCAGCCCGCTGCGCGTATCAGATAGCCGGTCACTGCGGCCATCCACGTCACAGTTACCGGGTTGCCCAGGATGAGCACCGCGTTGGCCCGCGAGCGCTCGGCTCGCGTAAACCAGTTGGTGAGCAGGATGAGCATGGAGGGAAAGATGAGACTCTCGGCAACGCCCAGCGCGAGGCGATCGGCCACCAGCAGCCAGAAATTGTGGATGACGCCGGTGAGCGCCGAGAAGATTCCCCAGCTGATGAGAGCCAGAAAGATTAGCCGCGTGGCGCCTTTCCGAACCGCGTATGCGGCGGCGGGAATCTGAAAAAGAAAATAGCCAAGAAAAAACGCCGAGCTGAGGAATGCCGTGCGCGATTCGGTGATGTTGAGCGACTTGGCCAGCCCCGCCGCGGCGCCGAAGCCGAAGTTGGAGCGGCCCAGGTAAGCCAGGCTGTAAGTGACAAAGACCACCGGCATCAGGTAGAACCAGCGGCGCCCGAGGTCGGGCCGGTTCTTCAAATTCGACTGAGATGCTTCGGCACGCACACAAGGTTTATACCATTCAGTGAAGGACAGAGCGTTGAAGCTGCGTCTTCCTCAATCGCGCCTTGGGTGCCGCGTCCCCCGCGCCGATGCACCGCCTCCTGTAGGGAGGCGAAGAGGTTAGCCCAGGACAAGTTCGCGATGAGCGAACGCAGTCCTGGGTAGGCATGCAACACAAACTCGCAGACCCGTAGGGGCGGCGCGAATCGGTGTGAACAGTCTCCGAAGGCTTTCTTCAAATCTCCCCATTACCCTCGTCCCTTCAGACAGCTGGTAACGGTAAAATGATCGAGCCGGAGTGAGCTGGGCTGTGTAATTGCCGGCTGCGTCATTCGAAGGGAAGCCCGCTACGAATATTTCTCTCTCATCCGTACTGGAATCAGCCGGCGACTTCGCTGTCGCCACCCATGCGCGCGGCCCTGCCGGCGCATTGCCGCTCACGGCCGAGATGCTGCTCACTGAGCCCTCGGGAAACCTATTCGGCCTCACGCAAAATGCAGGCATGGGCTGGGAGCCGAACCGCCTGCTCGATCCC
>DATJSB010000126.1:0-15364 GCA_035504315.1 Occallatibacter sp. | reverse complement strand
GGTACGGTCCAGCCGACATAGAGCAGATCTGCCGGCGGCGTCACTCGGTCGTACTCGGTATCGTCAATCTTTGGATCGCGGCCAAACTTCGTGTAGCTCGTATCGACACCTTCGTGCATTCTGAATTCGTTCAGGTAAGTCCCGTCTGCCGGGTTCAGCGCGCCGCTGCCGTTGTTCCTGGCGTCGGAGTCGTGGTACGCCACGCCCTCGCCGCCGCGATCGTAGTATGCGCAATACACTTTGCCGGGAATCGCCTGCGCCCCGCCCGTGTACCGGGCATCCTCATACGGCGTTCCCTTGTACTGCGCGAGAAATTCACCTCTCGTTTGCTTCGCATTTCCCTGCCCCACCAAGCCGGCTGTTGCCGCAAACATCACGCTCGCAAATAAACAGACTTTCAACGCCGTCATCATGCACACTCTCGCCGCAAAAACTGCGCCTCGCCCGGTCTGGAGTTTTGCGACGCCCAGAGTACCGCATGAAACAAACGATTGTCTAATTGGATTTCTGCAAGAACTGTTGCGGCCAGAGAGCGGCGGAATTATCACCACTTCAGCCGCATCAAACTCACTGACTCGAGCGGCAGACTGGCCGGGATGTCAACCTTACCGTCGCGCACATCGAGCCACCGGGGCGAGCCGAGCGTTTGGAGTTGCCCTGCCGCCTTGAGCTGCGCGTACTGCTGGTCGGTCGGGTGCTGCGGCGATGCCATCGCCAGCCACGCCGTGTACGAGTTGCTGTGCATATCATCGATGCGGAACTGCTCGAGTAACACGCGTCGCACGCCGGCGGGAATTTCCTTAACGGCAATGCTGGCCAGCGCCGGAGAATCGGGTTTGTTCACATCGTGGTAGTTCCACAGCAGCACCGCTGCCGAGTGCGCGTCGCGCGTGGCCAGCGCGTCCACGTCGGGCGCATCCCGAACGCCAGTGCTCACCAGCGTATCGAGCGGCACGGCGCCGCTGCTGGTCACACTCACCCTGTCGGCATCCATCATGCCCAGCACGCGAAACAGATTCAGAATCGGTTTGTCGACGCCGTTGGTCGCAAGCGAGCGAAAACCCTCGAAGTAGTCGTGGTCTTCAAACTCGAACGACCAGCTCAGCATCGAAATCAGGTTCATACCATGCTTGCCCTCAAGATCGAGCAACCCTTTGAACGCGGCTGCGGTATACGCCGGATACAGCGTGCCGTTGCGGTAGTTGTTGGCCGGGTTGTTGCGCGATGAACAAGCAGCGCATCCCTCGGGATCGGCCTCGCTCAAAATAATGGGCAAGTGCTTGAACTGCTGGAACGACTCGACGATCGCAAATCCACGGTCTGCGTCAGTGAGCTCGTGACTGAGTCCCATGGTGACCGCGCCCTCGTTGAAGCGAGGAGCGCCTTTGGCGTGAAACGAGATGAAGTCAAGAGGCACCTTGCCGCCCGTGGCCGCGCTCGGACCAGACTGCACATGATTCAAAAAATCGCGCAGAAACTTCGCAGCACGTTGGCTGCCAGGGCCCGTCGTCGCCGGTCCGCCCACGCTCGCACCGGGCAGCGCCGCGCGCACGCCGGCCACCGCATAGTCGTAGAGCTTGAAGTAGTCCTCTTCGGTCGAATGCCAGTAGTCGATGTCGGGCTCGTTCCACACTTCGAAGTTCCACTTGAGGGCTTCATCGCGGCCGTAGCGCTCGACTAAATGCGCGGTCAGCATGCGAACCAATTCCTCCCAGCGCTTATAGTCCCTGGGCGGATTGTTCGACGCTCCCGAGATGGTTGAACCGGGAAAGTGCACCTGGTAAGGCTCATGGCGATCAGGCAGCGTGGCTGCAAGGTCTTTTGGCATAAAGCCGAGTTCGACGAGCGGCCGCACGCCCGCGTCGCGCCATGTGTCGAAGATGCTGTCGATGATGGTGAAGTCGTAGTGAGGCGTGCCGTCGGCGTCTTCAGTGTAGATATTGGTTGAGCTGAATTTGAGCTCGGCCTTGCCGTCGCCTGAAGTCAGCAGATGGTGCACCCGGATGTGAATCGGCACGGGGCTCAGGTCGTGCAATTCGCGCAGCAGCTCGCGCCCATGCGGCATGGTCGTGTAATTGGCCTCGTCGTACCCGAACCATGAGTAGATAGGCGGAAACGGGCCGATCTTCGCGTTGAGATTGACGGTGATCTGAACGGAGCGCGGCTCGGAAGGCGGCGATGCTTGCTCGGGATTCGATTGCGCGACGGACAGAGAACTTGCCGCGCCGCAAAGAAGAGAACCGAGAATAAGGAACGAGGGGAAGCGTCGTTTCATCACGAAGGAGACTCTAGCAGAGTGGTGACGCAGAGCGGCACGCATTGTGGTGTCAAGAATCTCCCAGGAAATGATCTGTTTCATGAAGCATCCCTCTTCGCATCCACGCATCATTAAGCAATTCATTATGAATGACTTAGTTGACGAACGTTGCTTCCCGGATTGATATATGGCATGATATATCTCATGAGGTGAGAGCGATGGCACCGGTTGAAAAGGCGCGAGTTTTTATGAGCGGACGAAGCCAGGCAGTTCGCATCCCGGCCGAGTATCGGTTCACCTCCAAGGAAGTCTACATTCGACGAGACGCGCAAAGCGGCGACGTGATCTTGTCCCAGGCGCCGGACAGTTGGGACGAAGTGTATGCCGCATTGGATAATGCCCAGTTTCCCGAGGATTTCCTCGCCGACCGTCATCAGGGTCCGCCGCAAAAGCGCGACGAACTATGAGCCGGTTATACATGCTCGACACCAATACCGTGAGCTACATCCTCAAAGGCAAATCTCCCGCTGCCCGGGCTCGGCTTGCGTCACTTGGCCCCGATGAGGTGGCCTGCATTTCAATCGTTACGGAACTTGAGTTGGAGTTTGGCCTGGCAAAAAACCCAAATGCCGACGCACTGCGCCGCGCACTGCGATGGTTCCTTGCGCGCATACAAGTTCTCACCCTCGGCTCCGCTGAGGCGCGAGCTTACGGACAACTGCGCGCGCAACAGGAGACAGCGGGAAGGCCTCTCGAAAGCATGGACATGATCATCGCCGCACACGCCATTGCAGTGGGGGCGACTATGGTGACCGCAGACAAGGTTTTCGATTATGTGCCGGGACTCGCGGCGAAAGAGAACTGGGCCAGCGATCTGAACAAATGATGGGTCTTCATGCATTGAGCCAACCTGGGCGAAGCGGAGCTTCTGCCTGCTACCATGTTGGCCATGAATTGGCTTTTAATTGGGATCGCTTTCTTCGCCGTTGGCGCAGTGGCTGTCTTTGTGCTTTGGCTTGTCACGCGACGGGCACGCGCAGAGAAATTGGCGGACTGGCCTGTGACCGAAGCGACAATTCAGTCACTAGCTACGGTTTCCGGCGGCCGCGGTAACCCGCCTCTTGACGTAGGCAATTTCTCTTACATCGTCAACGACGATTACTATGCCGGGATGGTGAGGATTTCCCGCTCGTTTTCGACTCACGGAGCTTCACCCAAGGACCTGATCAATAAGAAGGTGAAGGTGCGTTATAACCCGCGAAAGCCGGAAAAATATTCCGTTGTCGAGGACGAAGTCGGGGGCTTTCTCATCGACCAATATGATGGGTCTTTTGCGGACGAGGGCGGTGCTTGATCTCAACTTCGGTTAGCGCGGAGAGGGCCATGCAGAGGTGCACCTCGCATGGCCCGTCGTTCATCTTGAATTGAGTTTCAACGCGCCTTCGCCACTTCCTCCACCGTTACCGGATCGAGGAACGGCATCTGCGCGCGGAGTTCCTTGCCCACGATCTCGATGGGGTGTTTGGCTTCGGCCTCGCGGAAGGCGAGAAATTCTTTACGCCCGGAGTTCTGGTCGGCGAGGAAGCGACGGGCAAAGCTGCCGTCCTGAATCTCGGCCAGAATCGCCTGCATCGCCTTGCGGCTTTCCTCATTGATTACGCGCGGTCCGCTCACATAATCGCCCCACTCGGCCGTATCGCTGATGGAGTAGCGCATATACGCAAGACCGCCGCGATACATCAGGTCGACGATGAGCTTGAGTTCGTGCAGGCACTCGAAGTACGCGCTCTCAGGCTGATAGCCGGCCGCCACCAGCGTGTCAAATCCAGCCTTCACCAGCGCGCTTACGCCGCCGCACAGCACCGCCTGCTCGCCGAAGAGATCGGTCTCGGTCTCTTCTTTGAATGTGGTTTCGAGAACACCGGCGCGCGTTCCGCCGATGCCCTTGAGATAGCTGAGCGTTAGCGCATGAGCCGTGCCGGTCGAGTCCTGATGGACCGCGATGAGGCAGGGCACGCCGCCGCCCTCAGTGAAGACTTCGCGCACGCGATGGCCTGGCGCCTTAGGTGCGGCCATGCCCACGTCAATGCCCGCTGCCGGCAAGATGGTCTTGAAGTGAATGTTGAAGCCGTGCGCGAACAGCAGCAACGTACCCGGCTTGAGGTTCGGGCCGATCTCCTCGGCGTACAATTTGGCCGCGGTCTGGTCGGGAACCAGGACCATCACCACGTCGGCCCACTTGGTTGCTTCGGCAACAGTCGCGACTTCAAGGCCGGCCTTTTGAGCCTTGGCGACGGAACGAGATGTTGCAGGCAGGCCGACCTTCACCTCCACTCCCGAGTCCTTGAGGTTGAGTGCGTGGGCGTGTCCCTGCGAGCCGTATCCAATGATGGCCACTTTTTTGGCTTGAATGAGGGTCAGATCGGCATCGTGATCGTAATAGGTCTTTGCCATGATGTTTGTTCGTTGTCCTTTGCTTGCGCTGTTGAAATTCGTGTTGAGAACTTTTAGATGTCTGGCGGGGAGAAGGTCTACTCAATCTCCGTCGGAACTTTTTCTTCCGGCATATCTACGATTGCATCCACAGGCTCTTCTGCGCCAACGCCCATCGCCTTCATAACGCTGCTGGTGTGGTGGCCACGGCGCATGGTCATTTTGCCGCTGCGGCAGATTTCAAGGATGCGGCCTTCTTCTTCTCGCAGAATTTCGATGAGCCCTTCAATCTTGCTCTCGACGCCGGTCATTTCAATGATGAGCGACTCTGAAGTGAGGTCGACGATACGGGCGCGGAATACTTCGGCGAGGTCGAAGACCTGCGCGCGGGTAGCCGACGTGACCGCGACCTTGATGAGCGCGAGTTCTCGCGTAACCGACGGCGCCTGGGCGATGTCGTCGACGTCGACGACGTTTTCAAGCTTGAAGAGACTGGCGCGGATGCGATGGCCGGCCTCGGCCGATGCTTCGCACACCAGCGTAAGCCGTGAGAGCCCCGGCCGCTCGCTGCGCCCCACAGTCAGCGAGTTGATGTTAATGTTCAAGCGCCGGAACAGCGACGCCACGCGCGTCAGCACGCCCGGCAGGTCTTCAACGTATGCAACAAATGTGTGCAGCATGATAAGCCTTTCAAGAGATCAGAGAACAGAGATCAGAGATCAGAGAACAGAGATCAGAGAACAGAGATCAGAGAACAGAGATCAGAGAACAGAGATCAGAGGAAGCTCAAACTTTGAGCGATTCCAGCGTTGAGTAGAGCATTTTCCGTACCTCGTGCGATAAACCTTCTGCTTCATCAATCGATTTTGAAGCTCCAAATTCCAACTGTCGGGCAATTTCAAGTTGAGTCTGCAACTCACAATTTGAAGCTCAGGCAATTCCAAGGAATTGCCTGTACTCGCCGGTGTTTAGTCTCCCATGGCCTTCTGCGATGTTGCTAGGAATAGAAACCGCAGCTCGCCGAATCTGATTTGTCAGTCCGTAGAGTTCTTCTCTCGGAAAGTCTTTGGTCAACCGATAAATGGCAACCGTTAACTGCATTGCCCTCTGCCATACCACCAGGTACCGGAACGAATGCGCCATAAAGCTAGTCTCCTCGCTGATCTCCGGGAAAACTGTTCTCTGATCTCTGTCTACTCGTCCCCCCGCTCTTCCAGCGGATCGTGTTCGGGACGGCGGATCATCTCGTGCAGCGCCGCGCCCACCGGAATCATGGGATAAACCGACTCCTCCTTCTCGACGAGGAAGTTGATCAGATACGCACCCTGAGCCACGCGTGCTGCCTCTACTGCCTCGGCAACCTCAGCGCGAGTACGCACCGCGCGGCCCTCGATTCCATGGGCAGCGGCGAGCATCACAAAGTCGGGACTCACCAGCGGCGTGGCCTCGTAGTTGCGCTCGTAGAAAAACTCCTGCCACTGGCGCACCATGCCGAGATAGCCGTTGTTGATGATGGCGATGTTGATCTTGAGCTTCTCCTGGACGATGGTGGAAAGCTCGGCGGCCGTCATCTGGAATCCGCCGTCGCCAGCCACTACCCACACTTCCTTCTCAGGGCACGCCACTTTGGCGCCGATGGCCGCGGGCAGCGCAAAGCCCATGGTGCCGAGGCCGCCCGAGGTGATGAGCGTACGCGGCTTCTCGTGGTGGTAGTACTGCGCCTCCCACATCTGGTGCTGGCCCACATCGGTTACCACCACGGCGTTGCCGCCGGTAATGCGCCACAGATCGTGCATTACGTGCGCCGCGTACAGGTGGCCTGAATCGGGCAGGTTCTTGATGTCGCGCACGGCCACCGCGCCCTTGCTGGCTTCAATGGTCTTGAGCCATGCCGAGCCGTCGCGGCCCCCTTGTCCCCGAGAACCGATGCGCGGCAGCAATTCCTCGAGCACCGCGCGCAGATCGCCGACCAGCGCCACATCAACCTTCACATTCTTGTTGATCTCGGCAGGGTCGATCTCGATGTGGATCTTTTTTGCCTTCTGCGCGTACTGCGCCAGCGTGCCGGTCACACGATCGTCAAAACGCATGCCGCAGGCGATCAGCAGATCCGATTCCTGAATAGCGTGATTGACCCAAGCCTCGCCGTGCATGCCCATCATGCCCAGGTTTAGCGGATGCGATGCGGGAAACGCGCCCAGCCCAAGCAGTGTCAGCGCCACAGGAATCTGCGTACGCTCGGCCAGCGCCTGCAACTGCTCCATCGCGCCCGACTCCGTCACACCGTGGCCGGCAAAGATGATGGGCCGCTTGGCCTGGCGAATCAGTTCGGCTGCCTTGTCCAGGTCGCTTTGTTCCACGCGCAGCATGGGATGAGGACGAACCGCACGCGGCTTGGCAGCTTCGAAATCGAAGAGCGCGCTGTTGATTTCGGCATCCTTGGTGATATCGACCAGCACTGGCCCGGGGCGGTTGCTGCGTGCGATCTGGAATGCATGGCGCAGCGCCGGCGCAATGTCTTCAACGCGATTCACCAGAAAGTTATGCTTGGTTACCGGAAGCGTAATGCCGGTGATGTCCACTTCTTGAAACGCGTCGCTGCCCAGCAATTTTGATGACACGTTGGCCGTGATGCAGACGATGGGAATGGAGTCAAGCATGGCCGTGGCAATGCCGGTAACCAGGTTGGTAGAGCCGGGGCCGCTGGTGGCAATGGCCACGCCTACTTTGCCGGTGGCGCGCGCGTATCCGTCAGCCATGTGCGCCGCGCCCTGCTCGTGCCGCACCAGAACGTGCCGAATGGGAAACTTGCGCAGCGCATCGTATGCCGGAAGGATCGTCCCTCCCGGATAACCGAAGACGGTGTCGACGCCCTCGCCCACCAGCGTGGCCCAGATAATTTCGGCGCCCGTGAGGCGCGTGGGCGTGGTGAGGTGAGCATTTGCGTTCGCTGTCTGTGCGTTGGTGGCCATGTTGAACTCCTTGGGTGCTAGCTATTGGCTTTTCTCTCGTGCTCAATTACTCGCGGATGGCTTGACACCTACCAGCAAAGCCAACTCGCGCCACTTCCAATGGCAATCGACGTCTACGAAGCCGATCTCGCGCAGCCATTGCAACTGAGTTTCGAAATCGAGGAGCTTGTTTGATGGATCTTCATCTGCACAGGAAATTGCATCGAGAAACTCGGTGTGGAGGCGAGGACTTGGTGACGAGACGTGTTCGAGATTGCAGAGAACACCGTTGGGCACCAGAAGGTCGAAGATTTCCTGATACAGCATCCGCTTTCGTTCATGGGATACGTGGTGAATTGCAAAACTCGAGATCACCGCGTCAAACGGCTCCATCTGTGGCAACCTGTTTTCAAAATCGTGCGATACGATCGTCACGCTGTTGTCGGCGGCATACTGATTGTGCAGCGTCTCCAGCATCGTCGGCGAGAAATCCAATCCGACGAGTTGGGCACCTGGCCTGGCCGCTTTGATCAAAGCGAGGAGCCTTCCACCGCCAGTGCCCAGATCGAGAATGCGCTTAGCGTCAAAAGGCAAGAACTCAAGCAGAGTTCGTTCACCTTCGACACGATGTGGAATCGAGTCCGCGCGTCTAAGATAGTCCAGCGCATGCTCCGCGGAGGTCCACAGATTGACGTCACACGTGTTTGTCATCGCATCTCCTCTTTACGCGGGGCGGCATTCCGTTTCCCCATTTCAATCCATTTACATGTTCCAGCCAGCGACATAAAGCTGTTCTTACGTTGTTGCCCCTTCAGATGCGCTGTTGACGCGATCGACATACTTACGGAAGACGCCCTTCGGCCAGCGCAGCGCCGGCGGTTTGAAATCCTTGAGCCGCGCGGCCATCTCTTCGTCGCTGATCTCAACGTTGAGCGTGCGCCTGGGAATGTCGAATGAGATGATGTCGCCCTCGCGCACCGCGGCAATGGGCCCGCCCACAAATGCTTCGGGAGCCACGTGGCCCGCGGTGAATCCACGCGTCGCGCCGCTGAAGCGCCCATCGGTAAGCAGTGCGACCTGGGCACTCAACTCCGCGTTCGACGAGATGGCCGCCGTCACCTGCAACATCTCGCGCATACCCGGGCCGCCTTTGGGGCCTTCATAGCGAATCACAACAACATCGCCGGGTTTGATGCCGCCGGCCTGCACAACTTTGAAGCAATCTTCTTCGCAATCGAAGACGCGCGCGGGTCCGCGATGATCGTATTTGCCGGCCGCAGCGATCTTCATCACGCAGCCTTCGGGCGCGAGGTTGCCCTTGAGAATCACCAGGCCGCCGTTGGGCTTGATGGGCTTCTCGAAGGTGTGGATCACATCCTGGCCGGGAGTTTCTTTGGCGAGCACAGCTTCTTCGGCAAGCGTTTTGCCGCTGATAGTGAGCGCCGATCCGTCGGCGTGACCTGCCTCAATCATGCGCTTAGCCAGCAAACGCGATCCGCCCGCGGCCTGGTAATCGTTGGCAACATACTTGCCGGCCGGCGTAAGGCTGCATATATATGGAGTGCGCGTCGAGATCGTATCGAAATCGTCGATTGATAGCGGAATGCCCATTTCGCGCGCGATGGCCAGCAGATGCAGGACGGCATTGGTCGAGCCGCCGCTTGCGGCAACGCTGGCAATGGTGTTTTCAAGAGCTTTGCGGGTGATGATCTGGGATGGCTTGCGGTTGGCGCGCACTGCATCCATCAAAATGTGGCCGGCCTTGCGCGTGGCTTCGAGTTTCTTGGGGTCGGTGGCGGGGACACCGGAGAGCTCGATGGGCGAAATGCCCAGAATTTCGCCGCTCATGGCCATGGTGTTGGCCGTGAACTGGCCGCCGCATGCGCCCGCGCCGGGACAGGCCGCGGCCTCGAGTGCCTCGAGTCCCGCGTCGTCGATGCGGCCCGCGGCATGCGCGCCGATGCCTTCGAATACATTCTGAATCGTAATGTCGACGCCATTCAGCTTGCCGGGCGCGATCGATCCGCCGTAGAACATCATGCCGGGAATATCGAGCCGGCAGAGCGCCATGATGATGCCCGGCATGTTTTTGTCGCAGCCGCCAATGCCGACCAGGCCGTCGAAGAGATTGCCCCGCGCAACCAGTTCGATACTATCGGCAATCACTTCGCGCGAAACCAGCGAGGCCTTCATGCCCTGCGTGCCCATGGTGATGCCGTCATGGATGGTGATGGTGTTGAACTCCATGGGCGTGCCGCCCGCCTCGCGAATGCCCTGCTTGAGAGCCTCCGCGATCTCGCGCAGGTGCACGTTGCAGGTGCCGATCTCCGTCCACGTATTGGCGACGCCGATGATCGGTTTGTGCAGGTCGTCCTTCTTGAATCCCGCGCCGCGGAAATATGACCGCGCCGCCGCGCGGCTGGGGCCCTCGGTCATGGGAATGCTTTGTCGTTTGCCTTCGATGGTCATTTGCTCTTCGCTTCGCTCATCGCTAGCTTCTAGCTACTAGCCTGTTCGTGCTGCCGTTAAAAACCCAATCAAATCGAATAATGAATTGGTCTTCCCTTAGTCACCTGCTGATCATGTTTATTGCAGCGGGACGAGATAGCAGCTAGAAGCTAGTAGCTAGAAGCTGTCTTACTTCGCCTGCAGCCATCCCGCCTCGTCGTGCTTCGTCTCGAACGCATCGAGCGCAGCGGCGTGGCGCAATGTCAGGCCGATATCGTCGAGCCCTTCAAGCAAGCAAAACTTGCGGAAAGGATCGATCTCGAAGGTTGCGTTGAATCCGCGGCTGTCAGTCACCGTTTGCGCTTCAAGCGAAACCGTGAGTTGATAGCCGGGAATTTTCTGCGCGTTCTGGAGCAACGTGTTCACCTGGTCCTCAGTGAGCCGCACCAGAACGATGCCGTTCTTGCCCGCATTGGAGAAAAAGATGTCGGCGAAGCTAGGCGCAATGACTGCCCGGAAGCCAAAATCGCTCAGCGCCCATGCGGCGTGTTCACGGCTCGATCCACAGCCGAAGTTTTTGCCGGCAACCAGAATCTTCGCGCCCTTGTAACGCGGAGCGTTGATCACGAAATCGGCAACGGGCGTGCCGTCGGGAGTCTGGCGCCAGTCGAAGAACAGAAAATCGCCGTAGCCGGTGCGCTCAATGCGCTTGAGAAACTGCTTGGGAATAATCTGGTCGGTATCGACATTGGTGCGGTCGAGCGGCGCGGCCAGCGAAGTGAGTGTCTTGAACGGTTCCATAAACCTTCCCTCAGGGGCTAAAGCCCATACACATTTTTGCTTCTTCGGCACGACTAAAGTCGTGCCCTTTCAAAGCTGCGGCTAGTTCGATAACTCTTAATTCGATAACTCTTAAGCGGTCACTTCTTCGCGCACTTCCCAATTCCTGATATCGACAAAATGCCCGGCGATTGCGGCTGCCGCGGCCATCTCAGGTGAAACCAGGTGCGTGCGCCCGCCGCGGCCCTGGCGGCCTTCAAAGTTGCGGTTGCTCGTGGAAGCGCAGCGCTCGCCGGGCGAAAGAATGTCGGGATTCATGCCGAGGCACATGCTGCAGCCGGGCTCGCGCCAGTCAAAACCCGCTTCCTTGAAGATGCGGTCCAGACCCTCTCTCTCTGCCTGCGCCTTTACCTGTTGCGAACCCGGGACGACCATCGCGTTTACGTGGCTTGAAACTTTGTGACCGGCGGCGATTTTGGCGGCGGCGCGCAAATCTTCAATGCGGCCGTTGGTGCAGGAGCCGATAAAGACGCGGTCGACGGCGATCTCGGCCAGCGGAGTGCCTGCCTTGAGATTCATATATTCGAGCGCGCGCTCAAACGATTTGCGGTCGAGTTCGTTGGCCGCATTCGCTGGATCGGGGACAGCAGCCGTCACCGGCGCAACCATGCCGGGGCTGGTTCCCCAGCTCACGTAAGGAACCAGGGTCGTCGCATCAATCGTCAGCTCGCGATCGAACTTCGCGCCGGGATCGCTGGGCAGCTTGCTCCACTCGGCCACGGCTACATCCCAATCCGCACCCTTCGGCGCAAATGGACGCCCCTTCAAATATGCAAAGGTCTTCTCGTCGGGAGCGATCATGCCCGCGCGTGCGCCGGCCTCGATGCTCATGTTGCAAACCGTCATGCGGCCTTCCATTGAAAGCGCGCGGATGGCCGAACCTGCGTACTCAATTACACAGCCGGTCGCGCCGTCGGTGCCGATCTTGCCGATGATGGCCAGAATGATGTCCTTGGCGGTGACGCCATGCGGCAGCTCGCCCTCAACCGCGATGCGGAAGGTCTGCGGCTTCGACTGCGGCAGCGTCTGCGTGGCCAGCACGTGCTCCACTTCGCTGGTGCCGATGCCAAAAGCAAGAGCTCCGAATGCGCCGTGCGTCGAGGTGTGGGAGTCGCCGCACACAATCGTCATGCCCGGCTTGGTCAGGCCCATCTCCGGGCCGATCACGTGCACAATTCCCTGCTCGCGCGAGTTCACATCGTAGAGCTCAATGCCGAAGTCGGCGCAGTTCTTGCGCAGCGTGGCAATCTGTGTGGCCGCGGTCTGGTCGACAATATTCAGCCGGCCTTCGATGGTGGTCGGCACATTGTGGTCGACCGTCGCGATGGTGCGATCGGGCCGGCGCACCTTGCGGCCCGCCAGGCGCAGGCCTTCAAACGCCTGCGGCGAGGTGACTTCATGCACCAGCTGCAGATCGATGTAAAGCAGCGTGGGCTCGCCCTGGGGCTCTACTACGACGTGCTTTTCCCAGACTTTTTCGAATAATGTTTTTGGTTCGTTGCTCATGAATCTCCTGAAAACAGCCTTCAGCTATTGCTCTGTTTTGCGGACCGAGGCATTCGCGGCCTCACATAAAAACTTTCCGCCGTCCCTACAGGACTCCGTTACTCCCGAATCAAATTTCTTCTCCACGCTGAAGCGCGGGGCTAACAACCGCTGCGCCTCCGGCGCGCTCGGCAACATCCTTCTCAGGCGCGATGAGCTAAAAGCTAAGAGCTAACGGCTAATAGCTGCTCCTTCACCGTCTCGCGGACCTTGAGCCCCATCTCTTTTGTCGAGAGCACGGTGAGGCCTTGCTTGTTGCCGCGAACGAGATCGGGTGTGCGGAAGCCTTGCTCCAGCACCTTGCGCACCGACGCTTGAATGGCCGCCGACTCGGCTTTGAGTTTGGCCGTGAGCCGCAAAATCAGCGCGCCGGTGAGAATCGCGCCGAGCGGATTAGCCAGGCCCTTGCCTGCGATATCGGGCGCCGAGCCGTGGACCGGCTCAAACAAATCCACCTTGCCGCCAATGGTCGCCGAAGGCAGCATGCCCAGCGAACCAGTAATCACCGCCGACTCATCGCTCAAAATGTCGCCGAAGAGGTTCTCGGTCAGCACGACGTCGTAGTTGCGGGGCTGGTTCATCAGGTGCATGGCCATTGCGTCAACGTACTGGTGCTCCAGCGTCACATCGGGATACTCGGCAGCGACCTCAATCACCGTTGCGCGCCAGAGTTGCGAGACCTCAAGCACGTTGGCCTTGTCCACGCTGGTGAGTTTCTTGCGGCGTCCGCGAGCCAGATCGAATGCGATGCGCGCCACGCGGGCAACTTCATCGCGGGTGTAAACCATCGTGTTGAATGCCTTGCCGGTGGTCTTGTCCCATTCGCGCGGCTGGCCGAAGTAGAGACCGCCCAGCAACTCGCGCACGAAAAGAATGTCGGCGCCGTCGACCACTTCAGGACGCAGCGGGCTGTTCACCGCCAGTTCCTTGAAGGCAAACGCCGGCCGCAGATTGGCAAAGCCGCCGAGAGCCGCGCGAATCTGCAAAAGGCCGGCCTCGGGGCGCTTGTCTGGGGGGAGTGAGTTGAACTCGTTGCCGCCAACCGCGCCGAGCAGAACCGCGTCCGACTCGAGCGCGGCAGCCAATGTGTCAGCAGGCAGCGGAGTGCCATCCTGCACAATCGCCACTCCGCCGATCCGTTTGTAGTCGAATTCAAAGGTGTGACCGCCGGCCTGCGCAATCTCTTCCAGCACAGCGACTGCTTCATTCGTCACTTCGGGGCCAATGCCGTCGCCAGCGGTAACTAGAATCTTGAGGTGCATTTTCTGTTATTTCCCTCAGGGGCTAAAGCCCGAATCATTTTGTGCCGCACTCGGCACGACTCAAGTCGTGCCCTTTCAAAACCTGCGCCGCCCCTACGGGGCTTTGCCCTTTTCTGCGACATTTACCCCACGCTGAAGCGCGGGGCTAACATCCGTTGCGCCTACGGCGCGCTCGGCACGACTCAAGTCGTGCCCTTTCAAAACTATGCTGCGAAGCAGTCCCTGGTCTCTGGTCTCTGCGGTTTTCAATCCAGCTCCGCCACCGGCTCGTGCCGGCGCTCGCGAATCGGATCGGGCAGCAAACCGATTAGATCCTGGTCATAGATGTTCTTCTTGCGGTCGGCCAGCGCGACAAAGCGATAGTAGATATGCTGCAGCTCGTCGCGGCCGACGTTGAAGCCGAGCTGCTCAAGCCGGTGCCGCAGCGCAGCGCGGCCCGAATGCTTGCCCAGCACCAGGTTCGTCTTCGATACGCCTACCAGCTGCGGGGTCATGATCTCGTAGCAAAGCGGATTCGCCAGCATGCCGTGCTGGTGTATCCCCGATTCGTGCGCAAAGGCGTTGGCCCCGACTACCGCCTTGTTGGGCGACGGCTTGAAGGTGATGAGCTGGCCCAAGACCTCGCTCGTCGGGTAAAGCTGGTCGAGCTTGATCGAGCTGGTCACTCCGTAGCTGTCGCCGCGCACGTAAAGCGCCGCGGCAATCTCTTCAAGCGCGGCATTGCCGGCCCGCTCGCCGATGCCGTTGATGGTGCACTCCACCTGACGCGCGCCCGCCTGGATCGCGGCCAGTGAGTTGGCAACCGCAAGTCCCAGATCGTCGTGGCAGTGCGAAGACAGAATCACACCCTTCTCATCGATCGCCGGGATGCGCTCGCGCACCTCTTGGAACATGCCGCCGTACTCTTCCGGCGTCGAATACCCAACCGTATCAGGCATGTTGATGGTCGTTGCGCCGGCCTCGACTGCAATGCGCACCATTTCGACGAGATAATTGCGATCTGCCCGGGTCGAGTCCTCGGGCGAAAACTCCACATCGTCCAAGAGCGATCGCGCCAGCCGCACACTCTCGCCGCACAAATCGAGCGCCTCGGCGCGGCCGAGCTTCAATTTGTATTCCAGATGCAGATCGCTCGCGGCCAGGAAGACGTGAATGCGGGCGCGGTCGGCAAACTGCAGCGCGCGGGCGGCCATTTCGATATCTTCAGTCTTGGCGCGGGCCAGCGACGCAATGCGCGGCTTGCGGATAGCCTGGGTAATGGTCGCGATGGCGGCAAAGTCGCCCTCCGAGGCCATGGCAAAGCCAGCCTCGATAATGTCCACGCCCAGGTCCTCGAGGGCGTGGGCCATCGTCAGTTTTTCCTGCGTGGTCATGCTGCAACCCGGCGATTGCTCGCCGTCGCGCAGGGTCGTGTCGAAGAAAACCACATGGTCTGAGCTCATGTTTGCGCCTGCCGGGGAAGATCGACCTCATCCAGCACCCTTATTGTCGCTGATTCAGGCTCTATAAGGCAAAGTTATAATTGTTTTGGATTGGATTAGAATTGCTTATAGAGGGCAGCCGTTAGCCCGTAGCTCTTGGCTCGATCGCATCGCTCGAAGCGGAATCAAATTCCAGGCTGAGTGGGG
>DATJSB010000125.1:0-27134 GCA_035504315.1 Occallatibacter sp. | reverse complement strand
CGATTTCCCTTGACACGCGCAATTTGGGTTTGTTAGTTTTTGTGGCGGAAAAGACCAAGAGAAATCCACCACTGAATCCAGCTTCTCGTCGATCGGCCGAACCTTGCGTTCGTCTGCGCGGAGCGGCTTGCATTCAGGGTGGATTTTTTGCGTTTATCGCGCTTTTAACAATCTGTTTTTCGAAAATTAACGGGCGTCGCGAACGATGGCCTTGAAACACGGCCGAAAATCGACGCGCCGTCCCGCTGAACGGGGACAGAACTCAACCGTTGTTCGAACCCTGATTTCTGGAGGAGGCACTATGAAAAGGGCGAATCGGCCTGGCAGGCTGCGGGCATGGATGGTTTCCGCGCTGGCGCTTATGCTGGCGCTGGCGGCGCACCGCGGCCTGGCGCAGTATGACACCGGCAGCCTGGTGGGCACGATCCAGGACGCAAGCGGCGCGGTCATTCCCGGCGCCGCCGTGACCGTGGTGAACAAGGACACCGGCGCCACCTACACCGTAACCTCGGGCGCCGCGGGCGAGTATGAAGTGCCCTCGCTGCATACCGGCAATTACAAGGTGACGGCCGCGCACACGGGATTCAGCACCGCGGTTGCCGACAACATCACCGTCTCCGTGGGCGCGCGCCAGCGCATCGACCTGACGCTGCAGGTGGGCAAGAGCGCCACCACGGTGGAAGTGAGCGACGTGGCGCTGGAGCTGCAGACGGAGTCGAGCCAGCGCGACCAGACCATCACCGGCTACCAGACCGAGGCGCTGCCCCTGGTGAGCCGCAATTACTCCGACCTGATCGACTACGTTTCCGGCGCGCGGCCCGATCCCTCGCAGGCCAATCAGACGGGCGTCACTTCGCTGCTGCGCCAGGGCTCGTACAGCGTGAACGGCCAGCGCACCATGTTCAACGACTACCTGATCGACGGCATGGACAACAATGCTTACGGCGAGAGCAACCAGGGATTCGACAACCAGATCATCCAGCCGCCGCCTGACTCGATCGCTCAGTTCGATGTGGTTACCAACAACGAGAGCGCGGAGTATGGCCGTTCGTCGGGCGCCACCGTCAATGTGGCCACCAGGAGCGGAACCAATAACTTCCACACCACGCTTTACGAGTTCCTGCGCAACACCGATCTGAATGCGACCGGCTACTTTGCGCCGGTCAAGAAGCCGAGCTTCAACCGCAACCAGTTCGGCGCCAACTTCGGCGGGCCCATAATGCACAACAAGTTCTTCTACTTCCTCGATTACGAGGGATTTCGCCAGAGGCTCACGCCGCTGGTGGTGCTGACCGTACCCACGCTCAACGAGCTCAACGGCAACCTGGCCGTAGCTGTGCAAGACCCCTACAGCCCCGGAACCTACATCCCGGCCGGCACGCCCTTCACCCAGTGGCCGGCGCAGGCCATCGCCGATCTCGATCCCGCTTCGCAGCAGATTGCGGCCGACTACGCCAACGCGCTCAAGAGCCTTCCTGCTCAGTGCACGGTGCTGGCGGGAACGGGAACCGGTGGTTCGGCCGGCGAGGCCTCAAGCGATTGCCCGACCAACGCGCCGTTTACCGACAATGCCGACAAAGGCGATCTCAGGCTCGATTACCAGCAGAGCCAGAACACCTCGTGGTTCCTGAAGGTGAGCGACCGCAAAGAGACCGGCGTGAACTATCCCACGCTGCCGGAGCCGATCGACGGGCAGACCAATGGCGTAACCAAGATTCACGACGAGCAGATTGCGGCCGGCTACAACCACGCCATGGGAGCGACGAGATTCCTGGATGCGCGGCTGGCGCTCAGCGGCACCGACGCCGGCAAGTGGACCAAGTCCGTCGGCTCTTCGTACAACTTCACCAGCCTGATTCCCGGCCTGCCCACCATCTCCGATGTCTCCGGCGGCCTGCCGTCGATCGCCATCTCGGGCGGTTTTACCTCGTTCGGCCGCCAGAGCACCAATCCGCAGTGGCAGAACCCCTCTCTGCTCGATCCCAAGATCAACTACTCGTGGGTCCTGGGCAAGCACTCGTTCAAGTTCGGCTACGAGTACGAACACATCTGGCAGGAGATTGAAGACTCGAATCCGCTGTACGGCTCCTTTGCCTTCAGCAACGGCTACAGCGCCTGTCCGGCTTCAGCGGGAGCGGCGTGTCCCAACACCAAGAACGCCACCGACACCTACTGGGCCGACTTCCTCTTCGGCGCCAGCCGCACCTACTCGCTGGCCACCTACTATATTGCGCACACCACCCAGACCATGCAAAGCGTATACGCGCAGGACGACTGGAGGGCCACCTCAAAGCTGACCCTGAACCTGGGCCTGCGCTGGGAGTATGGAGGGTCGTGGGAGGCGCGCAACGGAAATCTCTCCAACTTCGACCCCACTACCGGAACCATGCTCACGCTCGAGCCAGCCGCCAACTATCCCACGCCGCCGATGTGCGGCACGGCGCCGTGCGTTTCAACGTTTAGCGGCAGCGGGCTCTATGGCAGACAACTGGTCAATCCTCCGCTGGGCGACTGGGCTCCGCGAGTCGGCTTCGCCCTGGGCATAACGCCCACCATCGCCATTCGCGCAGGATATGGGACGGCCTTTGTTCACTACTGGCGCGCCGGCTCCGGCAACAATATCGCCATTAACGCGCCGTTTGCCATGTTTACCGCGGTCACCAACCCCAGCTCGGTTTCCACACAGGGCTACGAGCGGCTCTCGAGCGGATTTCCGGCGGGACTGGCGACGGTCTTCAGCCCAGGCACCGACGACATCGACTTCATTCCACCCAACACCAAGGACGGATACGCCGAGAGCTGGTTCCTGAGCGTGCAGAAGACGCTGGCCAAGAACATTCTGCTCGACGTGGCGGATGTGGGCAACCATGGCGTACACCTGCAGGGGTTCATCAACGCCAACCAGAAGAACCCAGCCAACGGCTTTGCCCGGCCGTATCCCAACTGGGGCGGCTACCTGCTCAATAACCCCACGCTGTATCCCACTCTCCTCACCGGCGACATCACCGATGCGTTGAGCGAATTCCACTCGAGTTACAATGCGCTGCAGGTTCGCTACGAGCAGCGTTTTGTGGCCGGGCTTACGCTGCTGAATTCATTTAGCTGGCAGCACGCGCTCGACAACGCCTCGTCGACGCTGGACGCCAACACGCCCTGCCCGCAGAACGGCGACGACATTGAGGCCGACTACGGGCAAAGCGACTACAACCTGCCGGTGGCCAACGTGACCACATTCGTGTACGATCTGCCGTTCGGGCAAGGACGGCGCTTCCTGGCCGGCGCCGGGCCTGCGGAGAACGCGATTCTGGGCGGATGGCAGATCAGCGGCGTGAACACCATGCAGGCCGGAACGCCGTTCAACCTCACCTACAATCCCGCAGCGGCCAACGCGGTTTCGCCGGAGCTGAGCCAGAACTGGCGCGGCGAAAACCTCTACCGGCCGAACCTGACCGCGGGCACGCCTTATATCGAGAAGACCAAACTTTCTACGGGATACATCCAGTACGTGAACCTTGCGTCGCTCAACCTGCCCGGAACCTGCTCGGTTTCAGTCAGCCCCTGCCCCACCGACGACCTCATCAGCCCGTTCGGCAACCTGCCCAAGAACTATGGCCGCACGCCGGCTTTCTACGAGACCGATCTGGCCTTCAACAAGCGCTTCAACACGCCCATTGAGAGCGCGAAGATCGAGTTCCGGTCAGAGTTCTATAACATCTTCAACCACACCAACCTGTATTTGCCGGGCGGCACCGGAGGCGGTACAGTCACCGGCACCGACGGAGGCGCAGTGACCGGCGGCAGCGGCGGCACCATTACCACGACGTTCGAACCCCGCATCATCCAGTTCGGATTGAAGGTGATTTACTAAGCGGATCGAGCTGAGCGCACGAATCTGGGTGCCCCATCCTCGCGACGTCTCTGTCTTTGTCGCGAGGGTGGGATACCACGAATCCCGACTGACTCGTCTTAATCGAGCGGGAGGCGCCTACCGGCTTTCCTTCTGAATCGGCGTTATCGACCCCGGGTTGTCGCCCTTGGTCGGGTCCACGCGAAAATCCCACACCTGCTGGTTGATATCTTCGGCCGACAGAATCTCAACCAGCGCGTATTCGCCGATCTCGAGCGGCTGCTTGGGATCGATGCGCAGCCAGTGCTTTCCCGGCATCACCTGCACGCTGGCGGGGATCACATTTTCACTCTGCGTAACCTGGCCGCTGGGACTTACATGTATGGCCCCGATGATGCGAACGGCGTTGCGCTCATCCACTTTAACCAGGGCAAAGCCCGACTGTGCCGAGTGCGCGCCCTCACTGGGTTTGTGGTTCATTCCTTCAGTCGAAGTGTGCACGGTGATCGGTTCTGAGAGCACCGGCTCCTTATCATCTGAGACGTTGAGCGAGAGAAAGAACGACGGATCGTTGACGTGCAGGTGAATCTTGGAGTGAGCGCCCTCAAGCTCGATGTCGGCCCTCTGCCCAGCCAGGGGATTCAGCACCCCAATGCCGTGCCGCTGGCGCGCGTTCAGGTCGAGATCGTTGGGCGGAATCTCAACCAGCTCCGGCGTGCCGTGAAAATTGTCGAGGACGAAGACGCCGTCTTCATCCGGCAGTTCAAGGCCCGTTGACACCTCGGGCATGCGAGCCTTCTGATCGTCGCGCTCTTCGGTCTCTTCCTTGTCGATCGACTCGGCCTCCTTCATGGCCGGCGACGAGTCGTCGTCAGAGGTCAAATTGGCGTGCGCCTGCTCCCATTTTTTGGTGGCGTCCCAATCCACGAGATCGACTGGCATCTCTTCCCAGTCGCCGCGCTCCTGCGAGAGATAGCGCACCCTTGCGCCCACAATCTTGTAATCCCGAACGATCTGGTAGGAGCCGTCTTTGAGGATGAGCCGGTGGTTGCGGCCCATATCAGGCAGATCCGGGGTCATAGGGAGGGGCTTGCCGTGATTATCTGCCGGATCAGAGCTTTGCGCCCACACCGGGACGGCGATCAGCATCAAGCCGAGGCAAAGCGGCAATGCGCGTCGAAGATGAACGATTCCGGTCATGGCGGAGAATCCGGCGCCCCCGCGCCGGAAAGCGATGCATTCGGGCAGCTTCGGCCGGCCTTCCCACCGATCAGCGGTTTCCGGCAGAACACCGCGAAGTCGATATGAACCCTCATTTTAGACGAAGCAAGAGCGACAGTGTTGGCACCCCGGCACGTTCTCAATGCATCAAACCGTTACCAGGGCGCGCCTTCCGCGTCCAATCTTGTGTATCCTTAAACTGTGGGCTTACGCTTTTGACAGGACTTCGGGCACATTTGAACGTTGATCTCCGCTCGCGCCGCGGCTTGATGGCTGCGATCGCGGGGTTGTGCCTTGCCCTGCTGGCCATGCTGGCCGTGGCCCAGGTTGCTCACCTGCACGCCAACGAAACCGATGCGGATCACTGTCAGCTCTGCATCGTCATGCACACAGCCGTACCCGCTGTGGCCGCTACCGCGGTCATAGTGCTGGTGCATCTGGGAGCCTCCACTCCGCCGGCCGAGCCTATCTCCATTGCCCGGCAGAGCTACTTCCAGCTCTTCATCCGTCCTCCTCCCGTCTCCTGCTGAGCGCCACTCCGGCGGTTTTTGTTCCCTTCGAGTCTGACGCATCCTTCGTATTCATAAGAACGCTGGAAAGCCGCACTCGCCGCAAACGGCGCGTGAGCTTTCGGCTTTTCGATACAGGCTCATTCGCCACCGGATGGACGCTCCTCCATGCTGAGAAACTGCCGCGCGGCCACAAACCTCCGGCAAAACGATCGCTTTTCAGCCAATTCTCAGGAGACTATCCAATGCAATTCCCTCGTGGCGCAATGCTACGCACCCTTCCCATCCTCATCCTCGGTCTCGGAGCGCTCTGCGCACAGGCGCAAAGCGGCAACGCCGGAGCCATACGCGGCACGGTGACTGACCCTAGCGGCGCAGTTATTCCCGGTGCAACGGTTCATCTGACCAACCCGGTGAGCGAATTCGACCAAACCGCGACCACTGACGCAACAGGCCAGTTTGCATTCCACAACGTCCCCTTTAACCCCTACCGGATCGACGTCTTCGCCAAGGGTTTTGCCCGCCTGAGCCGAAATACTGAAATTGACTCGTCGGTTGGAACCAGCCTCAAGTTGGTTATGCAAATCTCGGGGGGCAGCCAAACCGTGACGGTCGAGTCCTCCGGCGACCTGATTGAGGACGATCCAACCTTCCACACCGACGTGGACCGCGACCTGTTTCAGAGGGTGCCGCTGGAGAGCGCGTCTTCTACGCTGAGTTCGCTCGTCACTCTTTCCACTCCCGGCGTCGCGGCCGATTCCAACGGCCTCTTCCACGGTCTCGGGGACCACGCCTCCAACTCGTTTTCCATCGACGGCCAAGAGATCACCGACCAGCAAAGCAAGGTCTTCTCCAACCAGTTACCGTCCGACGCCGTTCAATCCATTGAGGTCATCAGCGGTGCGCCTCCGGCCGAGTTCGGCGGCAAAACCAGCCTGGTGATCGTAGCCACCACACGATCCGGCGAGGGAATCACGAAGCCTACCGGCGACATCTACGCTTCCTACGGTTCGTTCGGGTCCGCCAATGGCGGCTTCGAACTCTCCTACGGCGGCAAAGCCTGGGGTAACTTTATCGAGGCGGACGGACTCAACACCGGACGCTTCCTCGATCCGCCCGAGTTCACCGTCTTTCACGACAAGGGCAACGAGCAGAACTTCTTCGACCGCATCGATTACAGCTTTTCGTCAAAAGATTCCATCCATTGGGATTTGAACTATAGCCGCTCCTGGTTCCAGACCCCCAATGCATTCCAAAACATTGATGTGCAAAACGTCATTAACGACACAGGCATCAGCGCCAGCCCCTCCTTTGGTAGTGTGGGTAACACCGACCAAGGCTCCAAGATCAATACGTTTAATATTTCGCCCACCTACACGCACATCGTCAGCAACGACTCGGTCCTTAACCTGGGCGCATTTATCAGAAAGGACATCTACGGCTACTATCCCAGCGGCAATCCTTTTGCCGACCTGGGGCCAGCGAACCTGCAAACTTCCTCCATCTCCCAATACCGCACGTTGGCTAACGGGGCCATTCACGGAGATTACTCGTATGTCAAAGGAGTGAATAACCTCAAAGCCGGATTCCAATACGGCGATACATGGCTACGCGAGCATGACGCCCTGGGCATCGTCTGGAACCAGTACAACTCACCCTGCATGGACGCCAATGGACTTCCGCTGGCGGGATTCTCCTACCAGGACTACCTGAACGATTGCGCCGCAGGCCCAGATGGAGCAAGTGCCAACGGCAACTACCTGACTGCCTTAGACGGCCCGTTGGGAAACTACGACCTAACCCGCGGCGGCAGCGATTACTATTGGTTCGGCCACACCGATGTAAAAGAACTGGCCCTGTATATTGAGGACCAGATCAAAGCCGGCAACTGGATTTTCAATCTCGGCATGCGTGGCGACCTGTACAACGGTCTCGCAGTCGCCCGCCAGCCCGAGCCCCGCGTCGGCTTCGGGTATACCATCAAACCCTCTTCGACCGTTCTGGCCGTCTCTTACGCGCGTACCATGGAAACCCCATTCAACGAAAACCTGGTCCTCTCCAGTCTGGGATGCACCGATCCAGTCCTGAATCCCCTCCTGGCGTGCCAGCCGAACGTGTATGCGAGGCTCCAGCCCGGATTCCGCAATGAGTTCCATGCGAATTTCCAGCAGGCCTTCGGAAAGCATGCCGTGGTTAGTGGCGAATACATCTGGAAGTACACGCACAATGCCTTCGACTTCAGCGTGCTGGGCAATACGCCCATCACCTTCCCCATCGACTGGCATAACTCGAAGATTCCCGGCTACGCTCTCCGCGCCGAGATGCCCGACACTCACGGCTTCAGCGCCTACCTCGTTACGTCCTCGGTGGCTGCGCGCTTCTACCCGCCGCAAATTGCCGGTGCCGGCGCCAGCAGCGGAGTTACGCCGGGCCAAGCCTATTACCCCTTCCGAATCGACCACGACGAAAGGTTCAACGAGACTACTCACTTCCAATACCAGATTCCCGGCCAGAGCTGGATAAGCGGTCTATGGACCGGCTTCAACTGGCGTTTCGATTCGGGTCTCGTAGCCGGATCCGCAACGTGCTACAACCCCTCCTCCAACGATCCCAACACTGCCTGTCCAAATAGCTCATCGAACCCGGATGGCAGCCCTGCTACGCTGAACGGTGTGCCAGCGGTGCTGCTGGTAGACAATGGCATATTCCCGCCCGCAAATCCTCTCAATGGGAACGCAGCCCCTACGCCCTTGACCGCGGACGAAGAGTTCCAGTCGGGACTGGCCTGCAATGGAGATGTAGCCACGCCGACTCACCAAATTGGTGTGCCGGTTCCGGGCTTCGACTTCCTTCCGGGCCAGCCCTATTATGAGTGCCAGGCCAACCAGCTTACCTCCAGCTTGCTCAACATTCCCGCGCCGAACACGGGCGACAACGACCACGCCCCTCCGCGCGTCGCGCATCGCAGCCTGTTTGACGTCACGGTCGGCAAGAACAACATTTTCCATGCCGACAAGTACAAAACCGATCTCGACTTCACGGCGATCAACGTCACCAACAAGTACGCGCTGTACAATTTCCTTTCCACCTTCAGCGGCACGCACTACGTAACTCCGCGCGCGCTGACGGCGAAGGTGACGTTCAATTTCTAACCGTCTTTTGCTGCGGCCGCGCCTGAGGCAACTCGAGCGCGGCCCGGCCAACCGATTCACTTGGATACCGGCCCCGGTTCATCGCCGGGGCCGATTGTTTATTGCGCGTTTAAAGCTAATGTCCGACACTATATGCATGACACGGCCCTCATTCAGGTTCCTGCTCATCGCGTGCTGCGTCATCGTGCAGATTCATCCTCCTTCCTTCGCCAAGGAATCCAGGAAAGATAAGGACATCTCCGGCGTCACCTACGCACTGTTTCGCGACGGTTCAACATCCGGCAAAGATATGCTTCTGACCATCGTGGAACAGACGCATTGGGATAACGGCGGCGCAGGCAATCTTGATCGTCTGGCCTATCACTTGCGGTTTGTGAAGGTGGGCGAGACGCAGACTCCCGAGGGCAGCGTGACCCGCTACCGGATTTTTGCCGAGGGAGCGCCCGAAAACAAGGTCTATGGCCTGGGCACCTGGATCGTCGGAAAACTTGTGAGCTATGGCGATCAGGATGTGTATGTGAATGCGCAGGGCCTGGTAATGACCCGCCGGGCGCATCTCGCCGAGGAAGGTGCTTCAGAGTTGCCGGGCGTGGAACTGCTTGTATCCCCGAAGAATATCCCTGGCGAGCCGACGCGCTACGCTCTCTACAGCCGCGACCGCGAGGTGACCGCATTCGGAACCCTGGTTCCTCATCCGGTGGTCAACCAGGACGGCGGTTGCCGGCTTGAAGCGAGGATTGCCGCGCCGGATGCGACCGCGGTGCTCATCGTGGCCGATGGTTTCGCCGCGCGAGCAAGGCTTCCGGTGGTTCTCGAGTCGCAGGGCGAGATTACGAATGTCGATGTGGTCACTGACGATAACGGCCACGCCGTGGTGGCCAGCTTTCCTTACATTCAGGGCAAGATACAGGGCACGCTGAAGGCCTCGGCTGAGGGGCAGGATTGCCTGCCCTCAGTGCAGGTACCATGGGGCGGTGGAACGGCTTCTGCGCAGGTGAAAAAGTAGCGGGGGCCGGCTACCCCACATCAAGTTCCCGCCGGTACGCTTCGAAGACTTCGTTGCCAAAGCAGGCAAAGATCGCTTTCTCGATTTCGGGGTTTGCGTCGAGCGCCGCCCGCGTCTCGCGCACAGCGATTGCGGCGGCTTGCGGGATCGGATAGCCGTAAATCCCGCAACTGATGGCCGGAAACGCCAGCGTCTTGAGCCCCTTTTCGCGCGCAATCGCAAAGCACGCGCGATAGCAACCCGCCAGCAGCTCCGGCTCGCGATGGTTGCCGCCGCGCCACACCGGCCCCACTGTATGAATCACATGCTTTGCCGGCAGTCGATAGCCTTTGGTGATTTTGGCCCGGCCAGTCGGGCAGCCGTCCAGCAGCCGGCACTCAGCCAAAAGCTCAGGGCCCGCCGCCCGATGGATCGCCCCATCCACGCCGCCCCCGCCCAGCAACGACTCATTGGCCGCGTTCACAATGGCGTCCACGGCGAGGGTGGTGATGTCGGTTTGACGGACCTCGATCCTGTCGTTCATGACCCTTCCGTTCTCCCACGCCGCTTAACTACTTCCCCTTGCCGCGCGATTCCGGCGCAATATCTCCGTACACGATTCCGCGCCCCTGTGTGCCCACATACACCCGCCCGAAAATTCGCGGATCTCCGGTAACGTCGCCGAGCTTTCCGTACTGGTGCGCGTCGTCGTTGATGCGCGTCCACGACCGGCCTTCGTCCAGGGAGCGGAAGATTCCGTATACGCCGTTCACCGTTCCAACCGCGTACACCGTCGGATAAGGATTTCCCTCCGCCGGCCTCCCGAAACCCACCAGCTCTGTGCCTTCAATTGAAGTGAGCCGGGTAAAACTTACGCCGGAGTCGGTCGAATGATACAAGCCAGTCCCCAGTGGCAGCCAAACGTCTCCCTCATGGTCGGGCACGGTTTTAGGTATGGCTTCTGCCGTCCAGCCCGGGCTGCCGTGGTCGCGGGGCAGGCCGGCGGCGCGTTGCACAAACGTCGCTCCGCCGTCGCTGCTCGCATAAACCGTTCCGGTGGCAGCGTCGTATCCGTAGAACTTCATGGGATTCACGCGATCAGACGCCACGCGCAACCCTTTGGGCGCTCCGGTGCACGCGACCCATGTACGGCCGTCGTCGCGCGAAGTTGCCGGCAAGGCCACGCCAGGCGCCCAAACAATTGCCGAGCCATCGGCCGCCACCGACACCGTCGCGGCATAGCCGTCGTAGGTCGGTCCCGCTCCGGTTCCGGCGGGCAGGCTTGCGAACGGCTTCCAAGTGCTGCCGCCGTCGAGCGAATAGGCGCCGGCCACGGTTCCACGATAATCCAGCAGGCCTACGCGGGCCACGATGTTCGGTTTCGATTCGGCGTAGTCCAGCCCCGCCACTTCGATCATCACCGGGTTCAGGAACGTGTCCGGTGAGACTTGAAAGTCAGTGTGCTTCATGCCTCCTTCGTCGGCCAGCGCGCTGAGCAGATGCGCGCCCGCCGGCGGGCTCACTACCTCGTGAATCACCGTCTCCTCGATTCCTTTGGCTCCCACCGTCCAGTGCACCGTTTGGCGCGTGTCCATATTTGTTACATCGGTGGTGGCCCACACCGTGTTGCCGCCCTGGTAAAGAACATGGCCGGAATCGAAAGGATCGATCTCCACCGACGAGTTCCACACTCCAAAGACCGATTGGTGGTTGAGAAACGGCGACAGCGAGGTGTCGAAGACGGAGTATTTTCTCAGGCTGGTCCAAGTCGAGCCGCCATTGGTGCTGCGAAAAATGTCGTCGCCCGGACTCCATCGATTCCACGTGCCAACCATCACCGTGCCGCTGCGCTCGGCATCGGCCGTCACCGCGACATATCCGTACCAGAGTTTCCCCTTGGGCTCCGGCGGCGTAATGTTGGTCCACTTTCCGTCGCTGGTGTCGAGCTTGTACACGGCCCCCTCGCCGATGCCCTGGAGTGTTGCGGCATTGCAATACGTAATGTAAAGCTCGCCATCGGGTCCGAGCGCCGATCGCATCGGCCGCGGCGCTTCGCCATTCTCAAGCGCGGCGGGCTGGCCGGGGACCACCTGCCAGCTTTGCCCGCCGTCGGTCGAGCGGTAAATGCCTCCCGAATAAGCAGCCACATACACCGTTCCCTTGTGCCGCGGGTCGAAGCGAACAAAATCCAGTCCCATGGTGTCGGACGAACTGGTAATGGGAAAACCGCTCATCTGGCTCCATGTCTTTCCGTAATCCTCGCTGTGCCACAATCCGTTTGCATGGGTGCAGAGATAGAGTTCGCTGGGTTGGAACGGATTGACGGCCAGCCGCTCACCACCCTGCTGGCCGAACATGTCGTTGGCGCCCAGTTTGAAAGGCAGGGGGACCCTTTTGAAGCTCGCTCCGTAGTCGGCCGAGACCAGGATGGCCCCGTTTGTTGCCCATGGCTCAGTGTAGGTTCCGGCAGCAATGTAAACGCGCCGGGGATCGGTTGGATCGAGGGCGATGCTCTCGACGCCGGTGAGGTTCGAATCCGATTTGGACCCGCCCAGCCAGTCCAGCAGCGGAATCCAGGTCGAGTGCTTCGCGTCCCAGCGGTAGGCGCCACCGACATTGGCGCGGATGTACATGAGTCCAGGGGCCTTGGGGTGCATGTAGATGCCGGGCATTACGCCGCCGTCTACAATCGTCACGTTCTGCCAAAGATATTTCGGTGCGGCGCCGGGGCTTTGGCCGCGAGCGATCGCAACAAACCCGAGTGCCGCGCTGACGGCTAGCAGTTTGCGCATTACGACCAGCCAAGGAATTCTCATAAAGGCGCCTGATCCACTATCTTTTTAACCGCCAAGCAGATCGCGGGAGTATCAGCCCAGTTATCCTACGCTCCCGCAAAAACCCACTTTCTTCGCATCGCGAACTCTGCCATACTTGATTGTGCCCACCAGGTACGTCCAACCACAACAATTTAATAAAGAGGTTGCATCGATGTCGGCAAAGTATGTCTTTGTAACGGGCGGAGTTGTGTCCAGTTTAGGCAAGGGTCTGGCTGCGGCTTCAATCGGCTGCCTGCTCGAGAGCCGCGGTTTGCGGGTGAACATGATGAAGTTCGACCCCTACCTCAATGTCGATCCCGGAACCATGTCGCCGTTTCAGCACGGCGAGGTGTTTGTGACTGACGACGGCGCCGAGACCGATCTCGACCTCGGCCACTACGAGCGCTTCACCCACGCGCCCCTCTCGCGCGACAACAACCTTACCACCGGTCGCATCTACCAGCAGATCATCCAGAAGGAGCGCCGGGGCGATTATCTCGGCGCCACCGTGCAGGTGATTCCCCACGTCACCAACGAGATCAAGAACGCCATGCGCAAAGTGGCATCGAACGGCGCCGACGTGACCATTGTCGAGATCGGCGGCACGGTGGGCGACATCGAATCGCTGCCGTTTCTTGAAGCCATCCGCCAGATGCGCCAGGAGCTGGGCCGCGAAAACACCGTCTTTGTGCACCTCACCCTGGTCCCATTCATCGCCGCCGCGCAGGAGCTGAAAACCAAACCCACGCAGCACTCCGTTAAGGAGCTGCTCTCCATCGGCATCCAGGCCGACGTGCTCATGTGCCGCAGCGAGCGTCCGCTGAGCCGCGAGATCAAGCAGAAGATCGCCGCCTTCTGCAACGTTGAAGAGCGCGCCGTGATCGGCGCCAAGACGGTGCCGTCAATTTACGAAGTGCCCCTCAATTTTGCGCAGGAGGGCGTCGACGACCTCATCCTCAAGTACATGCACAAGGACGCGCCCGAGGCTGACCTGAGCAAATGGCGTGACCTGGTCGACCGCTGCTACCACCCCAAGGATGAAGTTTCAATCGCCATCGTGGGCAAGTACACCGATTACGAGGACAGCTACAAATCGCTCAAAGAAGCGCTGACCCACGGCGCAGTCTCGCAGAATCTGAAGCTCAAGCTCACATGGATCGAGGGCGAAGGGCTGGAGTCGCAATCGCCAGAGGATCGCAGCTATGAGCCGCAGCTCGAGGGATTCGACGGCATCCTGGTGCCGGGCGGCTTCGGCAAGCGCGGCATCGAGGGCATGCTGAACGCCATCCGCTACGCGAGGGAGAAAAACGTGCCCTACTTTGGAATTTGTCTGGGCATGCAGACCGCGTGCATCGAATTTGCCCGCAACGTCTGCGGCCTCAAGGACGCGAACTCCAGCGAGTTCGACCCGGCAGCGCAACACCGCGTCATCTATAAACTGCGCGAGCTGCTGGGCGTGGAAGAGATGGGCGGGACAATGAGACTGGGAGCGTGGACCTGCATCCTGCAACCGGAATCGCTGGCCGGGCAGGTCTACGGCGGCGCAACCGAGATCAGCGAGCGCCACCGCCATCGCTACGAGTTCAATCGCGAGTACGAAGCGCTGCTGACAGGTGGGGGCCTGCGCATCAGCGGCACCACGCCCGACTCAACCTACGTCGAGATCGTCGAGATCCCCAGCCACCCTTATTTCATCGGCTGCCAGTTCCACCCCGAGTTCAAGTCCAAGCCCCTCGAGCCGCACCCGCTGTTCCGTGAGTTTATTGTGGCCAGCTACCGCAATCGCCTCGCGCGGGGAATGCAGGAAGCCTCAGAGGACGTCACTTCAACTAGAGCAATGTCATCCTGAGCGTCCGGAGCGCAGCGCAGGGCGCCGAGGATCTGCGGTCGTTTTTTTGAACCGGAGAGAGCGCAAACATGCGGTTCACATCACGGCGGTTTAAACGCGAAACCGTTGCATTAATTATGGTAATTGCATCTGCGGCAACATATCTGTTTCTGCAAGACATGCGGTGGGCTGTCTATGCCACTCTTTGCGTTGCCTACACCATCGTCATCGTCGGCATGGCGTGGGCAAACGGAAAGTGGAAAGACTATTTTGGCGGTGGAAGCAGCGGCATCGCCAAGCTCGTTCAAATCCACATCGGGTTTCTGCTCGTTGCTGTCCTGCTGCTTTGGCTTGCGCTCAAGCTCGCGCCTGCCATGCCGGAGTGGCTTGCTTCGCGGGGCGGCGACGCCTGGTCCTGGTACCACGTGCTTGTGATTGCCTTGCTGGTCGGAGTTGTGATGCTGGAGCAATGGTGGATCGAGAAAGGGTCGCGCAAGACCGAGACTCAGGCCACTACGATCAGCCAAGGCCGGTGAGCTCGACCGCGTTCACCATTGAATCTTCGCCACCCGCCGTCTCGGGCGCATTGTCCATCAGTTTCCGCAGTCGATTTAAATAGTGCAGATCGAATGCTCGCTCGCCGTTGTCCGGCAAACGGTTGGTGCGTTCCATCTGCCTCTGCCAAATGTCTTCAGCTTCCTTAAGCCGATTTTCGATGACGCAGTAGGCAAGAATGCCGAATTCCGATTCTTCCTTTCGGTCGAATGGCTTCGCATTGAGCCCGCGCTCCCACCATTTCTCCGCCATCTCCCGGTCTTGCGAAAAACTGACCGCACGCAAAACCATCGCTTCGCAGTTCTCCTTCCACAATTCCCCCATTCCTGCTACCAACGGCTCTGCCTTGCTTAACTCCGCAATTGCGTCTTCGAATCTCCCGCAATCGAAGTAATAATCGGCAGCAACCAGATGCAGATATGCAACAAGGTGGGGCGCCAGGTCTCCGTTCGATGCCGTCCTCTCAATCAGCGCTATGTCGTAATCCCGGGGCCGCGTCGGTCCAATCTTCCCGGCCTCCTGCGTTGCCAATATGCGGCGATAGTCTTCCATCACATGCCCGATAACTACCTGGTAAATGCGCGCACCGTCGGAGTAAGCCGCCGCTTCACGCACAGGAATCAGATTGGCAAGAAAGAACACCGCGCTGAGCGAAGTGACGTAGCCCATTAACTGCCACGCAGGCTCATAGGCCGAGCCCTTCGCAGTCAATAAAAACAGCAGCGTCATTCCGCCGGTGATAAGGCTTGCCAATGGCCCGCCGGCCGCCGTCCATATTGCATCTGATTTCCGGTACTCGCTCGGTCCCGGCGGAATAATTCTCACTCCGCCTTGTAAAAGGCACTTCCACGAAGTGGGTGCGACGAATTTCCATTTGCCCTCTTTGATCTCCACGTGAAAAGGCCCGATGCGGACCGAGAGCAACCTCATGCCGAATGACAGTCCCGCGGCGATGTGTCCGAGCTCATGAAATATAGTCGCAATCAGCAAAGCGCCGAAGAAGCTCAGTTGATCGCCGAGAAAACCGGATGCCCGTTCCAGGCCCTGCTCCTCCGCCCACCCGGAGATCTTGAAATTGATAAACCAAAGACTGGCAACGATGAACACAACGACGAGGATGCTTGAAATCCTGCTGGTGCCATCTCCCTTGACCCTGGCCGGAGGCGTTTCCACTGACAGCAGCTCGCTCACGGAGTTGCGCGGAAAGAATGCCGATATGATCAGGATCCCGGCCGCCAGGTGCGCTGCGGGCAGCACCAGAACAAACGCTTCGGAACGACCGAATCCGGAATAGTGAATAATTACCGCCGCGGCTGCGATGAGTGGAATAGCGCTCGCCAGGAAGGCAGCGCCGCAGGCGATGGCCCAGATGCGCGTGCCCGGTTTGCGGCGATGATACTGCAGCAGGGTGATCGCGCTGGTAATGCAAAGCGCCAAAGGAGAAATTCCCAAAAGTATCAATACGGCTCTTAAGAGAAAAAGCAGGACCTGATATTCAGATTCCGACATATTTTGATAGCCATATGCCGGTTCTGAGATCAACCGATAAATTGCAAAGGGAAGTGAGACCGCGGCGATGCCGTAAACAAAAGGCACAACCCACAGTAGGCCAAGAACAATCTTCCGCAAGCGAGGCACCGCGTGCTCCTCTCGGCAATCGATATGCGAAAACAATCAAGGTTTTCGAATTCAGAACACTCTACCAAAGACACGGGGATTGTGCAGTGAATAAACTCACTCGCTTCAAGGTTGTCGATGGATGCGCAACGCGCAGATTTCGAGGCAAGGCTGTGCGTGGCGAGCTATTCATGGGCCTTCACCCCAGCACCACTGCACCTTTCGTCTTGGCAGCCAGCGCGCGATCGAAGGTGACGAGGGTCAACCCAGCGGCTTCGGCAAAGGCGGCAAGATAAGCGTCGGCCCAGGTTTTTGGCGACGCGAATTCCGATTCGGTTCTCTGTCGGAGGCCAATCTCGATACCGGCCGGCTCTTCCATAAATACTGCGTTTCCGGAATCGATCCAGCGGTCATAGATTTCCCAGCATTGGCGCTGATTTCGCCTATCCTTGCCCATCGCCGCTTCGTTGTTCATCAGCCTGAAGAATCCGAGCTGCGTGTGGCGGCAAAAGACGAAAGTTGCACTCGGTTCCTGCGCGCGGAACCACGTGTCCGCCGTTTCAAAGTGAATATGAGCCGGGTAGCTGAGAGCGAGCCAAACGTTGATGTCAAGGAAAAGGAATGTACTCGTAGACGCCGTCCTTTCCCAGCTTCAGCGCGCCTGGAGTGCGCGAATGGATAACGGGAAACCGCTTCGCGGGTTCGGCTACGGCTTTAGGGGAAGTCGATGAGGTCATAAATGGTCTCGTTATCGATGACAAGCCTATCCATACGTGTGGACGGAATTAGGGGAGGGCTGAACGGCCTTCGGGGGGTGGTGGGCTTCTTTTGCCGCACCGCCTCCAACCCCTCCAGCACCAGTTCGCGCACCGTGATGCCTTTTTTGGCCGCCATGACCTTGATCGTCCGATAAACGTCATCCGGGATGTCGATCGTCGTCCGCATATTTCCATAATAGCATATTTATGTATTTATGCATCGCCTGACGCCCGCTCCACGGACGGCCGAGTTCCCCCGCCATCGCTGCCCCCTCTGTTGCATTCCGGCTGATTTCCACTGCCCGACACTCGAATCCGAGTTTTTTTATCCCACTTTGAAATCGTTCTTGCATCTTAGTTTCGTGGACCCTTTCGGGCTATTGACAACGGTTTTTCCCGGGCCTATTGTGTGAAAGTTTTTGAGCGAAAGGAAGGAAGAAAGATGGTCGCGTATTTTCAGCTCCAACCCCCTGAGGACGAACTTCAGGAGCTGGCCGATGAATATTGGAAGAAGGCAGGGGAAAAAATACAAGTGCTTGAAAAGTCAGCATTTGAAGCCGGAGAAAGCATTCGCAACGGCGACTTCACCCTAGCCAACCTTGAAGCGATTGTGCGCTGGAAATCGGAGCGCTCGGTGCAATATCTGATCGCCAACAGCAACGAGAAAATCCGGCGCGTGCTGGCCGCGGTGACGGCCCCCGATGCCACCACCGAATCCGCGGTCAAATCGCTGCTCGACCTGCAAGGCGTCGATTTGCCGGTGGCCTCGGCCATTCTGGCGGCAATTTACCCCGAGCGCTACACGGTGCTTGACTATCGCGCCCTCGAAGCCCTGGGCCATGCGCGGCACGACGTGCACTTCTACGAGGAGTACCTGGCCTTTTGCAAGCGGTTGGCCGAGAGCAACATCGTGAAGGCGCAGAGCGATCTGCCCGCCCCTACTCCACTGCGCACGCTCGATCGCGCACTGTGGGAGTGGTCGCGCAGCCACACCAGTTGACGCGCCCCCCGGCTCGGGCTCGTCCACATTTCCATTTCGTGAGGACCCTTGTACTCAAGGGGCCTGTGCTCAGCACATACCCCGCGACGCGGTGTGACTGCCGGCTCCCTCACACTCACACCCACACTTACAGTCCCCCGGCGCTGCCCCTAGTAGAATCTCCTACGTGAGCAACTCCTTTGAAATAGGGCCGGTCCAGGTTGGACCAGGCCGGCTGTTCCTCATCGCCGGTCCCTGCGTCATTGAAAGCGAATCCCACGCCCGCTTCATGGCCGAGGCCATCCAGCGCATCACGGCCGACCTCGGCGTCCCCTACATCTTCAAAGCCAGTTACGACAAGGCCAACCGCACCAGCGTCAAGAGTTTCCGCGGTCCCGGCCTGGCGGAGGGCACGCGCATCCTCGCCCGCATCGCCAAAGATACCGGCCTGCCCGTGCTCACCGACGTCCATGAGCCCTCGCATTGCGAAGTCGCCGCCGAGGCAGTCGACGTCCTGCAGATCCCCGCCTTCCTTTGCCGGCAGACCGACCTGCTGGTCGCCGCCGGCCGCACCGGACGCGCCATCAACGTCAAAAAGGGCCAGTTCGTGGCCCCGTGGGACATGAACCACGCTGTCGAAAAGATCCGCTCCACGGGCAATGAGCGCGTCTTACTCACCGAACGCGGCGCCAGTTTCGGCTACAACAACCTCGTCGTCGACTTCCGCTCGCTGGCCATCATGCGCAAACTGGCCCCGGTGGTCTTTGACGGAACCCACTCCGTGCAGCAGCCTTCCTCGGCCAACGGTGTGAGCGGCGGCCAGCCCGAGTTCATCCCGCTGCTGGCACGCGCGGCGGTGGCTGTAGGCGTCGACGGCCTCTTCCTTGAAGTCCATGACGACCCGGCTAACGCCAAAAGTGATGGCGCCAACGCCCTCGACCTCAAAATGCTCCCGATGCTGCTCCAGAGCCTGCTCGCCATCCACACCGCTGCGCAAGGGGTCCCCCACGAGGCATAACCCGTTGCCCGCGCCACCAGCGTCTCAGCAAATCGCCCGGCGCGCGCTTCGCATCGCGCTCTGGGTGCTGGTTGCTGCGCTCGGCCTCGCCCGCTTCCTGTGGCTGGCCGCCGACTTCCCCAACTACTCGCCGTGGATGATCGACCAGGCCAAGTTCACCGACGAAGGCTGGTGGGCCAACGCCGCCATCATGCACGCGCTCACCGGTCACTGGCACATCGCCGGCGGCTACAACCCCGCCGCCGCGCTGCCGGTGTGGCCGGCGATTCTCGGCGCCCTCTTTAATTTCACCGGCATCGGCATCATCGCGGCGCGCGCCCTCAGCGTAGTCTTCTCGCTGGCCACGCTCGCGGTCGCGTACCTGCTGATCCGCCGCTGCGCGCCAAGCCGTATCGCCGCCGAAGCCGCCGTGCTGCTGCTCGCCGCAAGCCCCTTCGCCTTTGTCTTCAGCCGGCTCGCCATTCTCGACACTGTCGCAGTCTTCGAGTTCTGCCTGGCGCTCCTCCTCGCTTCCCGCACGGCCAAAGACCGCATCTTGCCTCCCATAGCTCTCGCTTTGCTCATCACCGCGGCGCTGCTTACCAAGACTACCTTCGCCGTCCTCATCCCCGCCATCGCGTGGATGGCATTTCACTCCGCAGGCCGCGGCTGGCGCGCGCTGCTCCGCGTTCTTCTCGTTACAGCCGTAGTCCCTTTCGCTCTGTTCCGGCTCTGGGGCCTCTTCGCCGCCTGGCTCGGCTACGGCGCCGACTACAACTTCTTCTACGGCGTCAACGCCATGCCCGACATCGATTGGCCGCAGACGCTGCACTGGCTCCACGATCTGGCGGTCAACGGCCTTTGGATCGACCGCCTGCTCTATCCCGCGGCTCTCGCCATCCTCGTCGCGTCCGTCGCCCTTGCGCGCTCGCTATCCACCCCACGGATGAAGACCTATCCGTGGGGGCCCCGGCTCTGGCGCAACCCGCTCTTCACGGCCTCCTGGATCGCCATCGCCGGCGCGGCCCTGTTCGTCTTCAGCCGGCAGGACGACTACGCACCGCGCTATTTCCTGGTGATGCTGGCGCCGGTCATCTTCATCGTCGTGCTGGCATTCGATCACGCTCTCGTTGCGGCCACGCGCGAATCGGCTGGCGGCACGCGCACGCCGCGCATTGTGGCCGGCGTGCTCGCAGCTCTAATCCTCGGTGCGGCCGGCGCCAACACGGTGACGATCGCCGGCTTCCTCGCGCATCGTGAGTATCAGCTCTACGGCGCGGCGCGCGACATCGCCGCCCGCGTGCGCGCCGATCGCACGCGCAATCAATTGCTGTTTGGAGTGAGCGCGGCCGAGATCGGCCTCATCGCCGGCCTGCCGTCAATCAACGGCGCATATGACACAGACGACATGGCCGCAATGGCCGCAAAGGTCGCGCGCTACAAACCAGGCTGGTATCTCGCCTGGAACGATGAGAACGAAACCGACGCGCTGCGCGGCTACACGCTCGTCCCCGTCTCAAGCTACCGCATCTTCGACGATGACGAGCGAACGACGCTGGTGCTGTACAAAGTACAGGGAACAGTGAACAGTGAACAGGGAACAGGCGTTAAGCCCGTAAGGAAGTCAACCAAATAAGTACGGAGGATGCCCCGGGTCTCGATTTTGAGACCTGGGATAGCACAAACCCCCGCGCTCGACCCTGTATCAGGGCACGAGTTTACTCGTGCTGCTCAGGCTCTTAATTGAAGGGGCTTTAGTCCCCTGTGGGACGTCTTCAAGCTGACTCGCTGACGTGCCGACTCGCCGACTCGCTAACCCCACTGCCCACTGTCCACTGTTCACTGTTCACTGTTCACTGACCACTGATCTTCACCAGCTCCTGGCCGCCGGGGGCAACCATGCGCGTTTGCGGGGCGCGCCAGTGGTCGATGTGGCTGATGCGGTGCACGCAGCCGATGGTGCAATGGGGCGCGCAGCTCTTGGCGGTCAAAAACTCCTGCTTCACACGTTCGCGCGTGTACTCGGCAATGGGAATGCCGGGATAACCGCGCTGCTGGCTGCAGTAGTGCACCAGCCCGTCCTCGCAGATGTAGAGGTATCGCGAGCCGGCGCGGCAGCGCCAGTCGTTGGGCCGGCCCAGCACAATCGCTTCCTGAAAGTCATCGAACTGCGCGTAGTTGGTCTTCCTGCGATTGGTCATCGCGTGGTAGACGCTCGCCTCTTCCGGGAGCAGCGGCTTCAGTTGCCCGTCGCCGTCGTGGATGATGCCGATGGTCGATTCGAACCCCAGCTCGAGCGCGCGCTTGCCGATCACCAGCGCGTCTTGGGGATTGCGAATGCCGCCGCCCACCACCGAGTTGATGTTCACGTGAAACTCGGCGAACTCGGCCAGCATCTGCAGCTTCTTGTCCAGCACCTTGAGACTCTTCTTCGAGACCTCGTCGGGCACTAAATTGTCAATGGAGATCTGCATGTGGTCGAGGCCGGCCGCGTTCAGCCGCTCGATGCGCTCCTGGTTCAGCAGGTATCCGTTGGTGATCATGCCGGCAATGGCGCCGGTCTTTCTCATGCGGCGAATAATGTCGTCGAGGTCGGGATGGGTGAGCGGCTCGCCGCCGCTGATGCCGATCATCGCCGTGCCCAGCCGGCCCAGGTGGTCGATGCGCCGGTACATCTCCTCGAGCGGGACGGGTGGGGAGACTTTGTCGTACTCGTTGCAGTAAGCGCAGCTCAGGTTGCAGAAACGTGCCGGAACGATCTGCGCCAGCACGGGATGCGAGGTGTCAGCGAGCGCGCGCGCCACCATGGCGTACTCGCGCAGCTTGCGCTGAGCCCTGATCAACCGTCCGCGCGCCGTGGATCTCCGGGGAACCGCCATTAGTTCTATTGTAATGAATTAGAGGGCGGAAGGGCCCGGGAGAACTGGGGGCTATCGACAATCTGCGCGCGGCTTCCCTCCGCCGGGCGCCGACATGCAACATAATGTGGGAGGAATCGGTAGGTGGCTGGGCTCGATTTGGCTCTTATGGCTCAACCGAACGATCGGACGGATATTTACTGGCACCGCGTTCGGGTTCTTCCGCGCGTAGCTCCGTCGGCAGCAGCTTCTGATCTAATACGATCTCATCGCTTTCCATGGCAGGATCTGACGGCAGCAAATACTTCCTCACTCCGGAGGTGACTGCGTTTCCAAGCCTCTGGCTCCATCCGTTCGGGGTTGCGCCATAGATTCCAAACCCAATCATAAAAAGAGTTGAGACAACCTTGGCGACCGCCTTCCAAGTTTCCGACCCAGGAATCATCCCGATCGCAAAAAACATCGCCACATACAAACCTGCAAACACCGCAAAACTGCCCCACCGGGCTAAAGATCCAACAAGCCTCGACACTTTCACTTGTTGCAGAAGAAGACGCTGGCTCGCCTCAATTGACTGACTCAACCGGCCCTCCAATTGAGAGACCTTCGCACTTGAACGTTCGACATATGTCTTAAGCTCCTCTTCTTTTGCTTGCAGCCGTGCGCGCTCCTCTTTAACGAGCTCTCCTTCTGCTTCTTCAAGGAGCTGTTCCATCGTTGCATCCGTGATTCGCTCCTCGTCGCCGAGCGTCGCCTTCATGAGCAGTTCGTGAATAGATGGAGAGAATCTCAATATCGCATGATCGCGGGGTGTTATTCGGCTCTTCGCTCTGAGTTCGTCAGCCTTCTTCACGAACCTTTCAAAGAGGTGATGACTAGGCTGCATCGCAGCATACGCCAAGGCCAACGATTCAAGTTTCGGAAGGGTTGTTGAAATCATATTGCCCTTCAGCCATGCAATGTTCGCGATACTGAATGAGCTAACAACTGTCGACACTTCCATCGAGCATTCAAACTTCTGGCCGAATTTGTAGGCCACGCGGGCCAACGCAGTATTGGTAGTCACAAGGATCGCTACACTATCTTCAATTGAGGTCGGTCGCTTGTTGGCCCTTAGCGTGTAAATTGATCGAATGGAATCGATATCATAAATTCGTGCTTTTTCTTTATGGTAGGAAATTCCGTCGTCGAGGGCAGCGTCCAACAACCGTTCGCTAATCTCAAAATCGGCCAAATGCTCGGGGGTTTTCAACCGAACAATTCCCATTGGCCTGTACTCATCATCAAGATGTGAAGCCTTCAGTTGTAGCTCGGCGGACGTTATCCCGCGTTTTCTCATCTCGCGATATATCGGATAGACTTGATATTGCGGATTATCCAAACTCGCCGCCGCTTGAAGAATCACCTGTCGCATCTCTTGATAGGTGTGCTCGAAAATTGCAAGTTTCGCCCCCAGACTTCTGCAAAGATCAATCGACTCTGCAGCTGCCGCACGCGCAGCTTCATCCTGAAGGTTAAGTAGTCGCAGCATAAGCGGAGTGTCTAAATAAATGGTCAAATTTGAGAATTTCTGAGAATTATTGGCGAGGTCTGGGCATAGCAGGGCGTTGGCCAACATCTGGCTCTTTACGAAAATGACAATGTCATCAAATACCTCGGCGTCGTTTTGCCGCGCAATTATAAAAGAATTCACGATGATGAATTCGCGCTTGTCGGTTACGATTCGCGGGAGCGCGCACTTACCGAAGTAGGATCGAAGGCAGTCGATGCCGAAGTATGAAAGATACCCCGTGAACGCGGCGATCGCGTTGTCCCTATTCCAGCGAACGTCAGCGTATGTTGCCGCGACGAAGTCGAGTAGGCTGGAGATTACTCTGGCTAGCGTCTCTGATGCCACTTGGCGGGCCGGCTCAATATTCGAAGGTACGAGTGAGTCCGTTGGAAGGTAGCTCAAGTTTCCATAGAGCGAAGTTGATGTCAGCTGACCAAGTAGAGTAAGACGCTTAAGGCACAGTTCTACCGTCGATGAAGGAATGTCAAGTTGAAATACTTCGTTTAGTGCCTCGTGTCCTGAATATCGGTTTATTCCGTGTGGAAGACTGTCGCGGATTATCGAGGTCAGGAACGGCGTTAGATAATCTAAATAATCAGACTTTCCTTCGCTTTCGTTGACGATCAGCATGGCTATGCTCACTAGCGAAACTTCGTTCGTTATCGCAGCTTCTCGTTCTGCATATTTAGCCATTTGGCATATCAGATTAGCACGAAAGCAGGACGTGTGCCGAAGTCTCGACTCTGAGACATGGGGACCGCTCACCTCTCCCCGCCACTGTCGTCCTGACACCGAGCGCAGCGAAAGGGAAGGATCTGCAGTTGTTCTTCGTCACTGCGTAGCGCGAGCGCTCTCCGGTACCATGCGCGGTATGCATGAGGGCAGCTACTTTACATATATGATGGCCAGCCGCAGCCGCACGCTCTATATCGGTGTAACCGGGAACCTGCTCAAGCGCGTCTTTGAGCACAAGTGGAGAGAGCATGAGGGCTTTACAGCGCGGTAAAACTGCGATCGGCTGGTATGGTTCGCGGGCTTCGACGACGTGACGAAAGCGATTGATCGCGAGAAGCAGTTGAAAGGCTGGACCAGAGCCAGGAAGATCGCGCTAATTGAGAAGATGAACCCCGCGTGGGTCGATTTAAGCTGGGATTGGTATGACCTGGAGCCTGCCGACTGGAAACGGGCTGCTGGTCGGATGGATGCATAAAAGCAAACAACTGCAGTTCCTTCCCCTTCGCTGCGCTCAGGATGACAGTGGCGGGGGTGGGCGCCCACGCAGGCAGTTCCCTCCTTCAACGCAAAAAAATGGCCCGGCGAGAGGTAAGTTCGCGGGCCAAGGAAATAGTTCAAAGACGAGAATGCCGGTTTGTTTAGAAGTCGAAGCGCAACGCCATTTGGCCGGTCCGATTTCCGCCCTGGCCCTGGAGCAGCGCGGAATTCAAAACGCCAAAGTTGCCGGCCCCGATATTCATCACCGGCGGCGCATAATTGGTATGGTTTATGACGTTGGTAAACGACGCTTCGAAGCGAAGATGCGCTCGCTCGCCAAAATTGAAGCGCTTGGCCAGACCCGCATCCACGTCGATCATTCCCGGCCCCTCAAGGGAACCGACGCCGCAGGAGCCAAAGCGTCCGGCATCGTTCGGCGGCGGGGTAAGGGTGACGCCCTTGAAATAGGGAAGAGTCGAGGAGATTTTACCGCCCGTGCAGTCGGGACGTGAGATGGCCCCGCCTTCGGATCGCTCGATCATATTGGTGTTCGATTGATCGTCGGCCGCCGGCTCAGTGGGCGTGAGCCACTCACCGGTCTGCATGGTCGTAACCGTACTCAGGTTCCAGCCTCCGATGACCGTACTCAGGAATCCCGGTCCCGCAAGAGTTTGTCCCTTTCCGAACGGCAGTGCGTAGGTGCCTGTCACCATGGCGCGCTGGCGCGGCGTCGCCACCACGTTGCCGCGGTCATACTTTATGTTGTCTTTGTTGGCAATTTCCGCGGCATAAGGCTCTTCGCTCGCGGTTATCGACGGCGCGTCGCTGCCCTGCGCACTGCTGATATTTTTGGTGAGGGTGTAGTTGGCGCCGAAGGTGAGCCCATGCCCCGTTCTATGCGTGATCTCCGCGATGCCTGACTGATAACTCTGCGTGCCGATGCTGTCCGACTCCTCCAGCAGCAGCCAGTTTTGGAAGGGAGTGCGCGGATCAGCCCATCCTGGTTCGCAGGACGGGGGGTTCGCGTTGTTACACACCTCTGTGTAACTGAACGGTGTTGTGCTGGCCGGAATTTCGTTGTTGTCTACGGTGATAGGAAGATGGTACGCACCCTGGCCCGTGTAACTCACCCTCACCGTCGTGTTTTGTGTCAGCTCCCGTTCCACGGTCAGGTTCCATTGTGCCGACGACGGATCTTTCCAGTGCGGATCGTTGGCCTCTTCGAAATCGCCGCCGCCGAAAGCTGTCGCTGCGCCCGGAGGGGAGGTGTCGGGAAACTGGAAGAACCCGGAAGAGCCCGGCAAAGCATTGTTGTAGGTGAGCAGGTCAGAGAGTGCGATGATGCCGCTGTTGAAAGACATGGGGCCAAGCGTTGTCATGGTATAGATGCCAAAGCCGGCGCGAACCACAGTCTTGTCGTTGTTGAAAGGACGCCATGCGAAGCTGACGCGCGGGTCAAAATCCTTCCAATTCCAATCGCGAAGCCCTTGAGGAAGCCCCGCCTCACTCGCCGTTTCGACGTTATTACACGCCAGATTGTATCCACTGTTCAGCGAACATGCGTTGAATCCCTGCAGAAAGCCAGTGTTGATCTGCTGCAGGAGCGAATTGTTTGCGATGAACTTAGGGAACTTGTCCGGAACCACGACGGTCAAGTTATTCCCCTTCGTAAGATAGGTTGCTATGTCGCCGTTGCTTTCCACAAACGGGGGAAGCAGTTCCCACCGCAATCCGAAATTGAGGGTTAGATGCCGGTTTAGCTGCCATGTGTCCTGGCCGTAAACGCCCCAGTGGACACTGCGTGCATCCATTTGCGGACCAATGACCGCGAAGTAAGACGGGCCGGGCATCCCGAGCAGAAAATCGCCAAAAGAGTAGTTGGTCCAGGAGCCGCTGAAGGTGAACTGGCCAAAGTCGTCAGAAGGGGCGAAGTACATCTCGGAATTGAAATGCTCTCTGCGGGCATCGAATCCAAAGCGTAGCGTGTGCTTGCCGATGAGCTTGGTGACATTGTCGGTGAATTGCATATTTTGCGAGATGGTATTTCCAACCTTGTCCTGGCCGATGTTGGTTACTGAGCCGTCGGAGAAATCGAAGGTGGGGAAAGCGTCGGCCGTGGGATGCGAGGCGATGCCGATGGGATGATCGAAGTTGAGTCCGAGATCGGCGATGGCCGTGGCTCCTTCAATCGGGAAGGAGTCTTGCTCGTAGTAATTGGCGAACCCGAAACGGAATTCGTTCACCAGCG
>DATJSB010000124.1:0-6536 GCA_035504315.1 Occallatibacter sp. | reverse complement strand
AGCACGCGGAAGCTGTCGATGGAGTCGAGGTTGGGATCGATCGAGGTTCCCATGTTCACATCTTCTTCAACGTCGGCTCCATTCACGCGGAAGCCATTCGACGCTTCGCGCTGGCCGCTGATGGAGAGGTTGCCGGGGTTCGCGTTGCCTGAGGGCGGGGTGGTGGCCACGCCGGTCATGATGACCGCGCCGGGTTGAGCGGTGTTCACCGGGACGATTCCCGGCTGAACGGCTATCAGATCGGTGAAGTTGCGCCCGTTCAGCGGAACACTCTCAATCTTTTTGTTCTCGAGAGTCTCGCCGAGCTGGGTGCTGGTGGTTTCGGCTGCGAGGGTGTTGGCGGTCACTTCAACGGTCTCGGCCGTGGCACTGATGGTGAGCTGAATGTTGAGGGTGGGGGAGGGTGAATTGCTGCTGACGCTGGCCAGGGCTTGGTAGTCGGCAAACCCCGGGGCCTTGACCTGGACGGAGTAGGCGCCGGGCGCCGGAACCGTAACCTGGAAGCTGCCTTGCGCGTCGGTGACGGCGGTTGGGCCGGCGGGGTTAGAAGCAGCGGAGTTGGCGGACGCGGGGTTTGGGGTTGCCGAGGTGATCGCAACATCTGCGCCGGGAATCAGCGAACCGGTTGCATCGTGAACCGTGCCTCTGATGGTGAATGCGGCAGGCGCCTGCGCCAAAATGTGAGGCAGTGCGGAACAAAGGATAAAGAAAGTAGTAAGGATACGGCCTTTCAACTTACGACCTCCAGCAGGTTCATCTTCCGGGCCGGTTGCTGGGGGCAGGAGGCGGGCGAAAGGTGAGCCTGTGAATATAGGACAAAATGAGTCCGGTTTTCGTCTGTGATTCAAATCACTCCGAAGTAAAAGCGCTCCGGACGTAGGATGCCTGGTTTTCGCGAGTGTTCTGCTGATATGCGACCAAATTGGTCTGTATTAAATATACGACTGAATTTGTCGGTGTTCAAAATTGAGAGTTTCACGATGCGAAATCTGATTTCAGAGTTCGGGTTGGCGGGGGCGCCTCACTCGGGTTCCGCACGCGAGCGGGACTGAGCCGCACCGGGTCCGCCGGCTCGCTGGCTCGCCGATCCGTCGAATTGTTATTCTTGACTCATGCCCTCATTGATCGATGCCATCGACGTTAAGCGCAAGATGTTCTTCGAGCTTGAAGGCACGCCCTACTACTGCATCGACGTTGAAGTTTCCACGCCGACAGCGCGCGGCGGCCAGACTCTGGTGCGGCTCAAGATGCGCAATCTGCTGACCCGCGCGGTCTTCGACAAGACTTTCAAAGCGCAAGAAAAGTTCAAGGAGCCGGACCTGGATACGGTCGAGGCTTCATATCTCTACTCCGATGGCGACGGCTCGTATTTCCTCGACCAAACCACCTTCGACACGATTCAGCTCCCGGCCGACAAGCTGGGCGACGCGCTCGACTACCTGGTGGAGGGCGCGATGATCCAGATTGACAAGTTCAACGGCAACCCCATCGGCATTACCCTGCCGCAGCAGGTGGAGCTTGAGGTGAAATATACCGAGCCTGCGACGCGAGGCGATACAGCCGCGGGTAACGTGCAAAAGCCGGCCAAGCTTGAAACGGGGCTGGAGATCAAGGTGCCGTTCTTCGTGAAAGAAGGCGACAAAATCAAGGTGAATACGGAGACGAGGGAGTTTGCGGGCCGGGCCTAAAGGCAGGCAATAGGGAGTAGGGAATAGGGAGTAGGACATTACCGCCGGCTATTGGCTATTGGCTGTTGGCTACTGACTGCTTTTCCCGTTTGGCCTGGAATTCAGCTTGGGATATACTGGTTGAGGCCTTTTGAGCAGGGGAGATCCCTGTTGAATGACGCCTGCGGCGAGTAATATGCCCGCCAAAACCCTTAAAAACACGAGAAGAACAATGCCGAAGTTGAAGACACATTCGGGCGCAGCCAAGCGCTTCAGCAAGACTGGCACCGGCAAGATCAAGCGGGGCCAGACGAAGACGCGGCACATCCTAACTTCGAAGCCGCCTAAAGTGAAGCGCAAGCTGGGCCGGACCCTGCTGGTTTCAGATGGCGACTACAAGAAGGTAGCGCGCATGATTCCCTACGCCTAGGCGCTCCGCGCTGGAACTTTTTGGATGAGTTCCTGCATAGGGTCGATGATTCGGCCCCCGGTTGTGAAAGCGTTCGCACCGGCGAGAGACTGAAGGGCTTGAATGAGCGAGTGAAGAGGTTCCGAGCGGCGAGATCTGCCGCCTCCTGCCTCCAGCCGCGTAACTGAAACGCAAAAAGGAGAAAAGAACATGCCCCGCGTAAAACGGAGCACCAAACGCAGCGACCGGCGCAAGAAGATACTTGAGCGCGCCAGTGGATATTTCCTCACAAAATCGAGACTCTACCAGGCAGCGCAGGAGGCGGTTGAGCGCGGCCTGAAGTTCGGCTACCGCGGCCGGCGCGAAAAGAAGCGCCAGTTCCGCTCGCTGTGGATTGTGCGCATTGCCGCCGCAGCCAAGCTGAACGGCACCAGCTACTCGCAGCTCATCAACGGGCTCAAGAAGGCCGGCGTTGAGCTCGACCGCAAGATTCTGGCAGACATTGCCGTGAAGGACGCGGCGGGATTCACCGCGCTGGTGGATAAGGCCAAGTCGGCGCTGGCAGCCAAGGCGGCGTAAAAGAGATCTGGCAACACGACTGGCGGAAATGCGGCCCGGGGCTCCTATAGGAACTCCGGGCCGTTTGGCGTTTGGAATAAAGTGCTCGAAATGCTCTATTATTAATATATCGACAATTTTTTGTTGATTTGAAGAGTATAGAGGAGTAGATTCAGGCTGAGGTCAGGGAAACAGCTTATGATTCGACGTCTCGAAATTGAGAACTTCTACTCCATTCGCCAAACGCAGGTGATTGATTTAACGATCAACGCCGGGGTGCCGGACGAGGATGGGCGTTTCGGCAAACTGCGCGATGGAAGCGGTTTTCGAGTGCCCAGGACGGTTTCGATCTTCGGAGCCAACGCTTCGGGCAAATCAAATGCGCTGAGAGCATTATCATTTTTGCGCTGGTTTCTGGTCGATAGCTTCGAGACCCCGCCGGATGCACCGCTCCCCATCTTGCGCTTTGCAGACGGCAACCAGGCGCCTGCTCGGATCAAAGTCTATTTCGAATCGTCCGCGAATTACGAAGACCGTGCCCCGACGAATGGACCATTTGCTCAATACAGCTACGAGGTGAACATTGGGCCGTCACCTGGCAGACCGAATGTTGTGCTCTTTGAAGAGCTTCGTCAATTGCCCGTGAAAGGAAAATCGCGACGCATTTTTGTGCGCAACGAGAACGGCTCGGTGGAAGGCGGTACTGGACTTTCGCTCAAAGGGCTTAGCCAGATCCTCGCCAACCTCCGCCCAAACGTGAGCGCGACTTCAATGATCGCGCAATTCACAGGGAATGTGCCGATTGCCGGACTGCTCGCCTGGGCAAAAAGCATCTCGTCGAATGTTGCACCGGGAAACTACGAAAAAGCAGACAAAGGCGCCGCGACGAAGGCTTATGCGGAAAATTCATTGATGCGGAGTCATCTTCAAGGGGTCATAGCGAAGCTGGATTTCGGAATTCAGGGCATAAATCTGAGAGAGACTCCAGAAGGTATTCAACCGGAGTTTGTTCACTACGGCCTGAGTAGCCCGCTCCGCCTTAACGGCGAAAGTGAAGGGACACGCCAGTTTTATTGCATGCTTCCCACAATTTGGCATGCAATGGAGGCAAGTCGCGGGGGAATTGCAGTAGTCGATGAAATCGACTCAACCATCCATCCGGCTATTTTACCGGCGGTTTTGCAGTGGTTTTATGCGCCCACGAACATGACCGGAGCACAGCTTTGGTTTAGCGGACACAGCATATCGCTGCTCGAAGAACTTCGCAAAGAAGAGATTTTTTTCACGGAAAAAGACGGACAAGGACGCACCAGCATTTATGGCCTCAAGGACATTGAAGGCGTACGCCGTGTGGACAACTTCTACCAAAAATATCTGGGGGGCGTGTACGGCGCCGTACCGCGCATCGGGTGAGCGCGCGGATACCGCAGCGAAAGAGGATTTACCTCGGCTGCGAAGGTGAGAGCGAACAATCCTACGGCAAGCGCCTCAACGAAATCGCGGATGAAGCCGGCCTGCATCTACACATTGATTGTGACGTTCTGCAGCCTGGAAGCGGAGACCCGCTCGCGCTTATCGAAATGGCAGTAAGGCACATTCGCCAAAAAGTTTCGAACCGAGGGCTGTTCGCTCATCGCGCCGTCATTCTCGATGCTGACAAGCTGAACATCTCTCCTGACCGGGATGCCCGAATTCCACGCCTTGCCGAGTCACACAGTATTCAATTGATCTGGCAGCGCCCATGTCACGAAGGCTTTCTGCTGCGACATTTTCCTCGACGCGACACAATCAGGCCTCTGACCGCGGGTCTGGCGATGGCAGCGCTGGTAAACTTTTGGCCGGAGTTCCGCAAAGGCATGACTGCCCGCGAACTCGCAACTCGCATCGATCAGGCATCGGTCCTGCGAGCCGCCGCCGTCGAGCCAGACTTGAATGCATTTCTTGCTCTTATAGGACTCATCGACCCGCGCTAATCGTTGCTCAAAAACCCTCCCACCGCTTTCTGCCACATCTCCGGCTGGTCGATGAAGTTCATGTGCCCCGAGTTGGGCAGAATGACGAGCTTGGAGCCGGCGATCTTCTCGTGCATCTCCTTGCTCAACGATGGGTCGCACTCGTCGTGGTCGCCCACCACGATGAGGGTGGGCACGTGGATGGTGGGCAGGCGATCGACCCATTCCACTGACTTGAGGTTGCCGTCGATGATGAATTCGCCGTGGGAGCCCCACATTTCACGGTAGAGCTCCCAGTTGGTGGGCGCATTGCCGGTGGCGGGGTCGTAGTTGGCGTCGGGCCGCGCGCCGTAGAGGAACGGGAAGTAGCCGTCGCCCCAGGCCAGCGTCTCGTACTCGGCCGGGTAGCGCCCGTGTTCCCACTTGGCGCCCTTGCCGTAGAGGCCGGCAGCTTCAAGCTGGTTCAGGCGGGCAAGTTTTTCAGGCGGCATGGCGGCCTTCTCGCGGGCCAGCACGGCATTCATCTCACTGGTCGAGGCAAAGGTGCTGTTGAGGATGAGATGGCGCAGGTTCTTCTGATACTTGAGCGCGTAGGCCTCGGCCAGCACGCCTCCGCAACTGTGGCCGAGCAGGTCGATTTTGCCCAGACCGAGAGCGACGCGCACCGCTTCAACGTCGTCGGCCATGTTCTCGATGGTGTACTTCGACGCGTCCTGCAGGCGCTCTGACTGGCCTGAACCCCGCTCGTCGATAAAAATGAGCCGATGGGTGCGCGCCAGGGGCAACAGCCAGGGCAGAAAGTAGGTGTGGTCGGCGCCGGGTCCGCCGTGGAGCACCACCAGCGGCTCGCCTTTGCCGAACTCGACGTAGTAAATGAGCACGCCGTTGGCGTCGACGTACCCCGATTGCTGCGGGTATATTGCGGCTGGAGTTTGCGCGACGGCACAGGCGGAGGTGAGGGACAGTGTGAGTGTGAGGGCGAGTGTGAGTGTGAAGGCAAGGAGGCGGGTTTTCATAGGGGAAATGGTACGGCATAGCCTCCGCTTTTTTGCAGGGAAATCGAGTAGCGAAAACCCGAAGGCACGCTTGGGCGCGCATCTGCTGCAGGCAATGCTTTATCCTGCTGTTTACGCATATGAGTGAAGGAATACCAGATCTGACGGCGTTTGATGACGACGCGCTGAGGGAGGCGTTCACGGCGCTTGAGAACCGTGCTCGCGTCGAGGCCACTTTCGTTTCTAATGAGTCGGATGCCGAGATGTTCCGCCTGCGATGGCTGGGCCGCAAACAGGGCCGCCTGAACGAGGTTTCGGGCCGATGGCTGAAAGCCGCCCCGCCTGAAGCCAAGAAGTCGCTGGGGCTGCGCTTTAATGCGCTCAAGGCGGTGGTGGAGCAGCTGCTGGATTCGGCGCTGGGCGCCGGACCAAGCGATGCGTCGCTCAAGGCCGACGCCATCGACATTACGCTGCCCGGGACAAAGCGCCTGACCGGCGCCGAGCATCCGATAACCCGCACGATGAACGAGATTGTGAGCGTGTTTGCGGCGCTCGGCTACTCGGTTGGGGTGGGACCCGAGGTGGAGACCGATTTCTACAATTTCGAGAGCATGAATTTTCCGCCGGGACATCCGGCGCGCGACACGCAGGACACGCTGGTGGTGGCAGGGCAGGATCGCAGACCACCGCGCGACCGGCTGCTGCTGCGCACGCACACCTCGCCGGTGCAGATGCGGACGATGGAGCAGCAGCCCCCGCCGGTGCGGATCGTGATTCCCGGCAAGGTGCACCGTAACGACGCGGCCGACGCCACGCACTCGCCCATCTTCCATCAAGTTGAAGGACTGTGCGTGGACACCAACATCACCTTCAGCGATTTGAAGGGCACGCTCGACCACGCCATGAAGGCGCTGTTCGGCGCGGCGGTCAAAACGCGCTTTTTCCCATCGTTCTT
>DATJSB010000123.1:0-36512 GCA_035504315.1 Occallatibacter sp. | reverse complement strand
GGCGAGGCTCGCCGAGCCCAGGGTTGTGGTTCCATCGAGGAAGGTGACCGTACCGGTGGCTGCCGACGGCGCCGTCGTCGCCGTCAGCGTCACACTTGCGCCGGCCTGGGGTGAGGAGTTGGACGCGGTGAGGGTCGTTGTCGTCGAGGTGGTCTGGGTCTGGCCGATTGCCGTCACGTTGATGCTGCTGAGGACGAAGCCGGCGGAGGGAGCGAAAAAGCCGAGTTCAGTGCCGCTCAGCGGCGTCGACGGGATCGTTGCCGTAACCGTCTGATCGACACAGGTCAATGTGGCAGTCGAGCCGTTGAGCGTCACGGTCAGGGGTGCGGAAGGGGTGCCGGGCCAGAGCGCGGCCAGGCTGGTGCGCGTTCCTGCCACCGTCGCGAACAGACCGATCTCCCCAAACGAGTACACCTGCACCGACAGATAGTCGCTCGGGTCCGCATAGCGGAAGAGGAGTTGCGCACCGACGGCCGGGTAGGTGAAGGTAGCGGCGTAATTGGATTGGCCGGTATTGATCAGCGCGGGGTAGAGGATGTCGGACCCGCTTGCTGTGATACCGCCCCCCGCGGTGTAGGTCCAGTCGCCGTTGGGATCGCTCCAGTTGGTGCCGGCGTCATCGATGGCAGGAGCCGTTCCGTTCAGAGCGTGCCCAGAGGCAAATTCATTGAACGTGGAGGAGAGCCAGGCGCCGGTATTGCTGGCCGTGACAGTGACCGGGGCCGACGTGCTGGCCGCGTAGGTCGAGGAACCACCGTAGACCGCGGTGAAGTTGTGGGTTCCGGCAGCGATCGCGCTGATGGTGTAAGTGGCTATTCCGCCGTTCAGGGCGGCGGTGCCCAGGGCGGCGGTCCCGTCGAGGAAGGTGACTGTCCCGGTCCCCACCGAGGGAGATGTTGTGGCGGTCAGCGTCACACTCGAGTTGGTCAGAGCGCTGGTGCTCGCCGTCGAGATTGCGGTCGTGGTGCCGATCAGGGCTGACACAGCCAGCGTGGGTGAGGTGCTGGTGCTGTAAGCAGAAGACCCGGCATAAACGGCGGTGAACGCATGAGGTCCTGCGGTGATCGCGCTGATGGTCCACGTAGCCGCCCCATTGACGAGATTCCCATTGCCCAGCGTGGTATTTCCGTCGAGGAAGGTCACCGTACCGGTGGCGGCGGAGGGGGCAGTGGCCGCGGTCAGCACGACGCTGGAGCCAGCTTCCGGCGCTGGGTTCGAAGCACTGAGGGTTGTCGTGGAAGAGAGGAGTTGAAACACGACGCCCATTTGCGTGACCGTTTGTGCCGCATAGGTTGAGTCGCCGGCGAAGGCCGCGGTCACGGTGTTGCTGCTTCCTGCGATCCATCCATTCGCCTGCGTCGACGAACTGACGGACATCGAGATCTGGCCGTTGGCCCAGGCCTTGGTGGCTGGAAGGGCCACGCCATTGACGCTGAAGGTCACGGAACCTGTCGGCGCAGGATATTGCGAGGAGGCCAGCGTGAAGGTCGACGAGTTCCCGTACGTCACCGGGTTGGTGACGCCGAGAGTGAAGATGGCCGCGGCCGGCTGCGCGGTTACTGAAACAGCGGACGATGTGCTGGATGTATAGGTGGCGCTGCCGCCGTAGGTGGCGGTGTAGGCGTGCGTGCCGGCCAGAATCGCATAGACCGTATAGCTGGCCGTGCCATTGGAGAGCGATGCCGTGCCCAGTGTCGCACTGCCATCCATGAAGGTCACAGTGCCGGTCGCCGCGGAAGGCGCCGTGGTGGCCGTGAGTGTAACATTCGTGCCCGCCAGGGGACTCATAGCAGAGGCCGCCAGCATGGTCGATGAGGAAAGCAGAGCGTTCACGGAGATCGCTGAAGAGGTGCTCGTGGCGTCGTTGGTATTGCCCTCGTACACGGCGGAGTAAAGATGGGTGCCGGCTGCAATCGCAGGGATGGTGTAGCTTGCAACGCCCCCGGTCAGGTTCGCGGTGCCGAGCGTCGTTGTGCCGTCAAGGAAGGTCACGGCTCCTGTTGCCGCTGACGGATATATGGCGGCGGTGAGCTGCACGCTGGACCCGGCCAGCGGTGCTGTGTTTGAGGCGGTGAGTGTCGTCGTAGTAGGAATGAGGCTGAAAGCGACGGTCGCCGTCATCGTCTGAGGGGCATAGATGTTATCGCCGGCGAACGAGGCTGTGACGGTATTGTTCCCGACCACCCACCCGGCGGCTGTGGTGGCCGAGGTTTCGTAGAGGGCAACCTCTCCCTGATACCACTGGTTGCTGGACTGGAATGTTTGCCCGTTAATGCTGATGGTGATTGCGCCTGTGGGCGTGGGGCTGGACGAGGTCTCAACCAGGAAATAGGCTCCGTCTCCGGAGGTGACCGGCTCGGACGGATAGAAGTACAGAGACGCTTTGGCCTTGCTGACCGTGAATTGCGCGGAGGTGACCGGGCTGCTCAGAGTGTTCGCGACGGCGATGGCGGACAGGGTCTCGGAGGGAATGCTGGTCAGGGTGATGGGACCGGTGTAGAGGGCGGATGCAGTTGTCGGCGGCGAGCCATCGGTGGTGTAGTAGATCACCGTGCCGGTCGTGGAGTCAGAGATTGTCACGGTCTGGCCATAGCTGTAGCTGCCGGACGAGATGCTGAACTGCGGGGCCGACGGAGCCGGAAAGATGGTGTAGTGCGCGGTGGAAACGGAACTGGTCAGAGTTGAACTGACGGCAATTGCGGAGATCGTTTCCGTCGAGGCAACCGTGATCGGCGAGGAATACACGGCGGAACTGGTCGTGGGAGTCGAGCCGTCGGTGGTGTAGTAGATGGTGGTGCCGCCGACCGGATCGGAGAGCGTTACGGTCTGGTTCGGGGAATAGGTTCCCGCAGGGAGGCTGAAGCCGGGACCGGGGAGCGCGACGGTGTAGTCGAGGGCCGTCACGGAGTAAGGGGGAAGCGAAAGACCGGACAGACTCGACAGAGTCGAGGTATTGACTGCTACGGTTGCGGGTGTCGCATTCGACGGTTGGCCGGTGGGTGCCTCGTTGAGAGCATCGAGCGATGCAGGGGCGAATTGCCGCATCGTGACTACCCCCGCAGGCGCATCGGTGCCGGCGAATGTCAGCGTATGCGCCGTCGTCAGATCCGTATTGATGAAGACGACCGATCGATTGTTTCCATTTTCGAAGCAAAACGCATAGAGGAGCGGGACATCGTTCAGTTCCGGTGAGCCCGGCGGGACGATCGCTCCGTTGTTGGTCTCGCCCTGGAAATTCAGGCTTGCATTACCGGCAATGGGGCAGGAATACATCGGACCAATGATCGACTGATTGACGAGAGATAAGGTCAGGAACTGGGGGCGGACATTATTCGTCGCGCCTCCCATGTCGACGGTATTGCCCCACAGCTTGGCCAGTTCGGTATTGGGTCCGCTGTTTTCAAACCCTGCGAGAGCGAAGTACGACTGATTTACGATCCCGTAGGACTGAAGATGAAGGAGCCCCTGCAGGGCAGAAACCACTCCCTGTCCGGCCCCGGCGGTGATGAAATCCAGATGCTGCTGATCGATACTGCCAGCCTGCGTCCCGGGACCCCACTCGTAAAGGTCGATCTGACAGGGAGAATCGCCGTTGGCCCCGCACGTGTTCTGGGCCTGGTAATCGTGAACCGACTGGTAGAAGTTGGACGGATCGCTCGCGTCAGCAACGGTATCCCACGGCTCAACCATGGCGGCGGTCCACAGGGCGGTGTCCGTGCCAAAATCGCTCACCGAACCGTACATGTAATCGGACAGTTCGATGGAATCCGGACCCACTCGCTGAATCGCGGCATCCATTCCATAGTTGACCGCCGTCTGCGCGTTCATGATCAGGTCGAACGAGGAAGACGAAAAAGCTGGATTGGCCCGCATGGCGGAGAAGATTGTTTTTGCGACGATGGAGTAATCGTAGAGAGCCTCTCCGGCCGGCGCGCCTGCGCGATAGGGCAGATTCTGTCCGGAAAAGATCGTATTCCAGCATTCGTTGCAGAAGGAGAGATGGATGGTTTTGAAAACCGAAGCCCAGGGCTGGACCTGGCCGAGCGCGCTACGCTGGGCGCCGTACGGGGTATTTGTGGAAGCTGCCAGGAAATCAATGAGGCCGGAAGCGTCCGCGGCCGAGAAGGTGACGGGTACTTCGAGGTACGGTTCGGCGCCGATGGCCTGGCAGATCACCAGGTAGTCCTCGAGGGAAAGTTGCATCTGGCCGCCACCATTGGGGCCAACGTAATAATTGTCGCCGGCGACGGTGGGAGCATGGGCAAAATCCGGTTGGGTCCAGTTCTGCAGCGTCTCGGCATTCTGTTCGAGCCAATAGCGAAACGGCCCCGGATTGCCGCCGCTTGAGATCGCATAGAAACGCTTCAGCGTCGCAAGCACTTCGTCGCGCAGGACGGTTGGATTCTGGTCATCCTGGGCCTTCTGGAAAGAGAGATTGTCAAGGTCAACGGCTCCTCCTGTGACCGAAATCGAGAGATACGCGATGGCCGGCACCACGGTCCCGGCCTGCTCCGAAGCAGTGCAATCGTAGGTGTACTGTGTCCAGGCATTTCCGGGGGTGACTGTATAAGGACCGCAACTGAAGTCGGCGGTCGAGAATCGCTGCGCAGTGACGGTCATGGTGGGGGACTGGCTGGCAGCCTTTGCCCAGAATGAGATTTCGAAGGTCCCGTTCATGAGAACAAAAACGTTCTCGGTTGGCGCAGCATCGAAGTACCACGTCGCTGCTGCTGTCGACCCGGATGCGGTGGCGTCCATCTGCAGCGCCTGGGCTCCGCAGGAAGAACAGAGATCGGTCGTATCGGAGGTAAGCTTTCCTCCATTTGAGGAAGTCGGAGAGAACCCGCCGTCGCCGCTTTCCCACCACGATTCGGGGGTGGGCGACGCCACGTTACGAAGCACAACCACGTCGCCTGCAGCCAGAGGGGCTGCACAGGGGGCGGCGAGCGTCACCATCGGCTCGTTCGGATAATCCGCGCCGCCGCTGGTCAGGATCGTGCTCGTGCAGCCGAGTTCGGCTCCCCTGGACTGCGATGCAACCACGGTGAGGGTTCCACCGGTCCAGTAATTCTCCGGTCCGGCGTAATAGATGCTGGGGATCGTAAAGCTGGTGGTGGTTCCGCTCGCATCCAGAACCCATATTTGCTGGCTGATCAGGGGCTCGAAGCCCGGATTCAGCGATCCCACCAGGTTCCTGAGGACCTGGCCCGTGTCGTAGTAGTTGATCGCACCGAGGTTCAGGCCGATGCGTTCGGTGACCGGCTGCGTCACCGAGCGATCGTCGAAGTTAACCGTCTGTGCATCCATCCGGCCAAGAGTAAGCAGGAGCGTGAAAGGCAGGAGCAGATGTGTGAGAGGGACCGGGCGCATGGTCGGGCCTTGATCGAATGAGATCGAGAACAAGCCGTTGGTCACATCCGAAGGCCGGGCGTCGAACCGTATTCGGCGTCCGGCACTCCGGGACAGAACAGCCAGAGTCGGGTCAGGCTGTCCTGAAATCAATCTGAAGTTAGACAGCTGAGAAACATGGAAGGAAGCTGGGGCCGGAGCCGTATGGCCCGGTCGAGCTAAGCGGCGGCTGGAGTTATAGTGCGGGATGTCTCCACACCTGGGAAGGCCTCCGCTGCATGGACCGCGTGGATGCGAATCGAGTCGTACTTTTCCGCCGGGCTGGCAAATGCGGTGGAGGCAAGAAGACGCCAGCTGTTGCTCCTCCATGACGCGCCGGTATCCTGGCCGGTGCACTCGCGGATGGACTGCTGGCTGGCGAGCCATTGAGGAGAGAACTGCCGGGAGTAGCCGGTGTAGATCACACGGGTCACACGAAACCCGGCTGCTGTCATCGCCTTCCGCAGCGACCTTTCGGTGAAGAACTGCAGGTGCCGCGGTACGTCGGCGAAGAACCAGCCGGGACCATACATCCGGAAACCACGGGCGCCGTTGTTCGGCACCTCGAAGATGGCCGTGCCGCCGGGCGCGAGCAGGGATCGAATCGCGCCGAGCGCCAGCGTAGGATCGATGCAGTGTTCGAGCACATGGGAGAGGAGAACGACCGAGAACTTCCTGTTTTGCAATTCCGCCGGCAAAGCCTCTGCCGTCCCGTCGAAGACTTCCCCCACGTTGCTCGCCAGGGCGCGGGCGCAGGGATCCGGTTCGACGCCGACGACGTCGTACCCGGCTTTTCTGAAAAGAGCCATGGCGTGACCCCCGCCGCAACCCACATCGCACAGCGTGGCCGCAGGGTGCGATGCTGGAATCTCCGCGGGAGAAAGAACCACGCCGTTATCGGCTTTCCATGCGAGATGGAGACGCAGGCGATGGAACAGGCTTGCCCGGCGGTCCTCAGCCGCATCAGCGAGATGCGTGTAGTATCCCGGCGCATAGAAGCTGGCGACCTCCGGTGCCGTGAACTGTCCCGCAATTCGACCGAAATCGCAGATCGGGCACCAGTCGACCGCATACTCGGTGGCGACCTCCGGCCGCAGATGATCGCGTGTCTGGAACCTCCGAACCATACCGGCTCCACAGAGAAAACAGAATGACAAGCAGAATCTCCTTTCGTCGGTCCGCTGTTTGCGGCTCTCTTCGCCGTTGTTCCCGGACGATACAGTCCTGAGCGGATTGCTACGGTCGGCATCATCGAACTGGCTTCAGAGGTTTGCTGTACTGGATTCGGCCGGGGCGTCCTTGTATTCAATGAGCTTCATCTTTCTGCCCGTTCTCCTGCCGAATTCAAACTGCAATTGCCCCACCAGGATGGGTACCTGCTGCAGGTGAGAGTGAATCCCGTACAGAGCCAGGGACCACGGGTTTCGGCTCTTCCAGCGCGCCTTCCACGCGGATCGCAGGGAAAGCAAAAGAAGGAATGCCAGCCACGCAGCGAGGGGAACCGGCCCGTACCAGAAGCTCGCGGCTGCGGCGGTAAGGAGCGAAAGAATCCAAAGGCTGCCGCGCAGGAGGTTGCGCCTTCGATCCGCTTGCCAGAACGCATCTTCGCTGTTCCGGAAGCGCTCCGCGACTTCTGCATAGGCATGACCGGCTCTCGCGGCTCGCTTCCAGTACTGACGCCAGCGGGTCATCTGGAGATCGTGACCGGTCATGGGGTGATCGATATGGAGAATGCTGTAACCCCGAGCTCGCAGGCGACGGCACAATTCGGGTTCTTCACCCCCGATCAGACCTTCATCAAAGCCGCCCGTCTCCACCAGAGCGCTCCGCCGCATCAGAACATCGCCGCCACAGAACTCGGCTGCTCCGGGAGCGTAGACCCAGTCGAGGTCAAGGACCCGGTTGTAGAGCGATGCTTCCGGATACATCTCGCGGCGATGGCCCCATACTGCAGCAATCGAAGCGTCCGCAAGCATCGCACGACAAGCCGCGAGCGGGAAATCCGGATGAAGCACGGTATCTCCGTCGAGAAACAGAATCAGCTCCGCAGTGGCTCTGCGCCAGCCGGCATTTCTGCCGATGGCGGCGGTGGGGCGCTCTGGATGAACAGCGATCACCGTGGCTCCCAGCCGCCCTGCCAGCTCTGGGCTTCCGTCGGTGGAATCAGAATCGACATAGAGAATCTCGGCTGGAGCGACTCCGCGAATCTGTCGAATCGAATCGAGACATCGGGCCAGCCGCTTCCCTTCATTGCGGCCGATGACGACGATCGACAGCACGGGCAGATCCGGACCGGTACGATTTGTCGCTGCGCTCTCAGAGCCGGCCGGCATACTCGATGTTTCCTCTCTCGGTCGCCGCCGGGGTTTCATCCACCAGTGCCATGGGGCTCCTGCGGGGAAGAATGCGCGCGGGAATCCCGACGGCAATGGAATTGGCAGGGACATCGGTCAGGACCACCGCGTTCGCTCCGATTGCCACGTCGTCTCCGATGTGTATGGGGCCGAGGATCTTCGCCCCTGCGCCAATATCGACACGGTTTCCGAGAACCGGAGATCCGCGAAGCCCGGTGTGCTTCAAACCGACGGTGACACCGTTGCGCACCACGCAGTCATCGCCGAAGACCGCATCCCCGCTGATGATGATGCCTCCGAAATGATCGATCCGAAACCGGCGTCCGAACGTCGCTTCACAGGGAAGTTCGATCCCGGTGAGGATCTCAGATAAGGGCTTCATCAGCTTGTAGAGGAAGGAAAACGGCATTCTCGCCCATCGCCATCGTATCGTGTATCGCCAGCGACCGAAGCGGTACACCGCCATCGCCCATAGGCCCTGGCGGGAGAGTTGTCGATCGTAGGTGCGCCAGTCTTCGCGGATGTTCTCAAACAAGCCCAATCTCCATCGATGAAGAGAGTTTCCCGATTGTCTGTGTATGTCGCTCTTCGCCTGAATCAGTTCGGCGCACTCGATTGAATGCCAGTCACAAAACCCGAAGAGCGTCGCGGTTCTGTGTTGCAGAGCGCAGCCGCATCGGAATTTCCCGTGCGGGAACGCCTGCCACAGTGGCTCCGGCGGGCACATCGCGTGTGACAACCGCATTGGCGCCGACCGTGGCTCGGTCCCCGATCGTAACGCCGCCCAGCACCGTAACCCCCCGGCCAATCCACACCTCTTTACCGATGGCAATGGGCCGCGTTACGAAACCGGAATCGCGCAGGGCAATGCCAGGAATCCTGGCGTGATTCGCATCCCGGATGCTCGAATATTCACCGATCATGGTGCCGTGGCCGATCGTCATTCGAGAGCGGGCCACAATGTGAACTCCGCGGGAGATCACCACGTCATCTCCAATTTCAATCGAACCGCCTTCACGTGTCTCGAGATACAGGCCCGGAAACAGAAGGGCCTCGCGCCCCAGGCGGATCAGGCCCGTTCCATGCAACTCCGGCGGTCCCAGCACGACGACGGAGTCAGGCAGCGACACCGCCAGCGCCGATGACAGCAGAGCATGGTTCCGGCACCGCATCAGGCCCTCCCGCAGGGTTGCCGTGCTGCGGTAGACGGTCGAGAGGACGGCGGAAAGAAACCTTTTTAGAAATCGACGCATAGGCTGGAAGGCAGATCTCGTTCCGATCGGTTCACCACGGTTGCGCCGGGGACAAACGTCCTCCCCGCGTTTCACGCCAGGCCTGAACCATCAGACGAACCATACGATGGTCGGCGGAAGCTCTCGCACGACGCTCCGGATCACGGCTCCGCAGTCGGCGCTGTGCCTGGGCCCAGTACCAGAAGGACTCGACCAGCATGGCGAGAAAGGCGCGTTGCCGGGAGTGCTTTCGATAGTAGAGAAGACGGCTTCGCATGCTCCACAGGATCAGCTGAGCCCCGCTGCGGGACATGGCCAGAGAGGCGATCTGACGCGAAGACTCCCCGCCCAGATGGATGACGACGATATCGGGCCAGTACCAGATCGAATAGCCTTTCTTCCGAATGCGCAGGCAAAGGTCGACTTCCTCGTAGTAGAGGTAGAAGCGAGGATCGAAGGGGCCCACCGCCCGCAGCGTCTCGGCACGAATCACGGAAAAGGCGCCGGGGACCCAGTCCACCTCTGCTGCTTCCATCTCGTTGGCCCAGGTGCGGTCGAAGCGGCCGAAGAGGCGAGACTGAGGATAGCGGCTTGCGAGTCCGGAGAGAACGATCAGGTCGTTCATGACGGTGGGAAACATCCGCGCCGAAGGCTGCCAGCCGCCGTCACGCCCCACCAGACGGCCCCCGCACAGACCCGCCTGAGGATTGGCATCCATTCGCGCGACGGCGCGTTCGAGCGCACCGGCCGTCAGGAACGCATCCGAGTTGAGCAGCGCGACGTACCGGCCCTGTGCGGCTTCGAAACCGAGATTGTTGGCCCTGCCGAACCCCAGATTGACTTCGCTGCGGATCAGTACCACATTGGGGAATTCCTGCTCGACCATGGCTGGGGAACCATCGGTCGATGCATTATCGACAACGAGCACCTCCACACGGAGAGATCCGGTTTCGCGGTGGATGGACTGCAAACACTCGTGCAAAACGGCGCAGGTATTGAAGGATACGATCACCACGGAGACATCGAAGGCGTACTTTTCGGAGTTCGCGTTTTCCATCCTGTTCACGCCAGTGGCTGACTCCCGGAGGGAAGAGCGGGGCCGAGAAAGATTTCTTCTTGCGGCGCCAAGCGGCTGCCATCGGTCAGCCTGCCGATTTGCTCTTCGAAGATCTCGGCCAGGTGTTCGACATTCCTGCGCAGGTGATAATGCTCCATCACGCGGGCTCGCCCGCTCCTGGACAGATGCTCGCGCAGAGTGGCGTCGCGCATCAGCCGCACCAGCGCGTCCGCCAGATCGATCACATCGGAGGGTGTCACCAGTAGTCCATCGATTCCGTCACGAATCAGTTCGGGAATCCCGGTGATACGAGTGGTGACGCAGGGAATCCCCATCGCCATGGCCTCCATCAGAACCACGGGGATGCCTTCGGCGAAACTGGGAATGCAGAAGATATCCGCTTTCGCATACAGGTCCCGAATACGATCCTGATTGACGGCGCCCTCGAAGACCACGGACTCTGCATTTCCGAGGCGGGCCGCCAGTTCTCGCAGCGAACTTTCATCCGGTCCTCTGCCGACCAGGCGAAGCCGCACCTGCCATCCCTGTCTGAGCAGATGGTCTGCCGCTTCGATCAAAATATGCTGTCCCTTGGCGGGAATCAGGCGTCCCACGCACAGGATTTCGAAGGTATTCGGTCGGACCCGAATGGGACTCGGGGAGAACAGGGCAGGATCGACACCGAGGCGCGATACGAACAGCTTTTTCCAGTGGGGGTGAGGAGAACACTTCATCAGCTGACTGCGTGCAAATGAGCTGATGCAGCAAACGAAGTCAGCCGCGGCGATCTTCTCCTCCAGGTAGTGACCCTGGGCATCGTAGAACTCATCCGGGCCATGGATCGTGATCGAGAGCCCGAAACCGAAGGTGTGGCGCACATAAAGACCCACAGTGGCGGCCTGGGATCCAAGGTGCACATGCAGGTGATGATGATGGCTGTCCTTCATCCACCTTCCCACCATGAGCGCTTCGGTGAAGTAACCCAGGCTGAAGGCGAGCCTCTTCAGATCCAGCCCGCTCAGCTGAAACGCCAGACGCAGCCCGATGAGATAGCCCGTGAAATTCGTGAGCAGCGTCTGGAAATGGGCTCCGACCGCGCCCCGCAGTCCCCGTTGTTTCAGGTAGTACGTCCGGCGAGCCTCAGCGGACTCCTGCGCCGTGAGGTGCTCAGGCGCCCGATCCGGAGAGTTGATGGAAGCGACATCGATCCGAAAGCCCAGTTCGCGCAACTGAACCACTTCGCGCAGAACGAAGATCATAGACAGCATCGGATACTGGCTCACCAGATAGGCGAGCGACCGTGCCGGGATTGAAACCGGCGTCTGGAGTGTGACAGAGGAAGAATTTGCTGTCATGTCCATTCGGAGAGAGGGCTGTTTATTCCCGCGCTCAGGGTATCGATCAGGATGCTGCGGGAGTATTCGATGCCTGCAGCTCCGCATATTCCTGCGGATAGATCAGGCCCCACTGCGAGCGCAAATCATCCATGGTTCTCATGACTCCGAGAGAATCGTTCAGGGTCATCGCGGGGCTCTCGGTGATTCCGCTCTCGATACAGCGGTTGACCTCCTGAATTTCGAACTGATAGCCATTTCCGGCAAAGGGGAAGCGGCGAACGCGTCCCGAGCGCAGAGAATCGAGCAACGGACGGAAACGGCGGCGCAGGGATTGTGCCGCGGGATGACGCCGAAGTCTTTCCGCGATCGCACGAGCGCCCGAAGGGGCGCTGCTCGCATCACGCCCGGGCTCCAGCGCGGCAAAGAACTCGACGCCGAGGCGATCGGAGCAGAAGAAAGGCGCGAAAAGGCGGATCGAACCATTCTCTCCGGAAATGGTCAGCTCGTTGGTTCCGCGCACCACCAGACTGGACGAGAAAACCGCCACGGCACCGGAGGAAAACGAAAGTTGGCCGGATGACACCTCATCCACGCCAGACGGACCGAAAATTGCCGCTCCCTGGATTGATTCCGGACGGCCGAGCAGATCCTGCGCCAGAGAGATGAGATAGACGCCTCGATCCAGCAACGCTCCGCCGCCTTTGCTGACGTCGAACAGCCGGTTCGCGGCCGACCTCGGGGTGGGATAGGCAAAGTTGCCCTGAATCAGACGGACTGGACCGATGCTGCCCTCCTGAACGAGACGCCTGGCCTCCTGCACCGCGGGGATGAATCGAGTCCACATGGCCTCCATGCAGAAGACTTCACGCAGCCGGGCGAGGTCGGCGATCATCTGCGCTTGGCTCAGATTCAGGGCCAGTGGTTTTTCGCACAACACCGCCTTTCCTTCATAAAGGCATGCAAGACAATCCTTGAAGTGACGATGGTTCGGCGTCGCGATGTAGACTACGTCGACCTCAGGGTCGGCCAAAAGAGAGGGCAGGCCCTCATAGGTCTTGTTAGCTCCGTAACGGGACCCAAACTCCTTCGCGCGGACCGCCGTCCGGGAAGCCACGGCATGCAGCACGGCTCCATCGACGAGACGAAGATCGTCCGCCATCCGGTGCGCGACGGCACCGGTCCCCCAGATTCCCCACCGGATCGTCGTGTTCATGTTTCGTGCTTCCTTTCGAAAAGGTATGAAATGCCTATTCTGACCAGGGCATCGGCTGGATCGCATCGAAGGTCGTGCGCATGCGATAGGTTGCACCCTGTTCGCAGGCCCAGTGGATGGCCAGCGCCATCTCGTTCACATGAAGGGAAAAACGTGCGGAGAGCCGACAGGGGCGATTTCTGCGTACGGCATCCGCCAGCTCAGCCGGGCCACGCGCGAAATCCATGGATTGCGCTCCCTTCGTCTTCGCCTTTCCGTAAGGAGTCCGAGGCAGGCGATACTTTTTTCGGAGGGGGTTGAGAAATGTCCTGCGGCGTAGGGTGATCATCCGCCGGCTGTATACGGGTGAGCGATAGTCCCAGGAATCTTCGGTACACAGAATTCCCTCGTCGCAGACGATTCTGATCGAATGATCGTGCGGCGCGAGTATGCCGCAGGTGAGGCGGGCCACCACGCCGGAATGGAACTGGATGCAGGCGACCGAAAAATCAGGTGCGTTCGTATTGAGGGTTTCGTCAGGCAGCTTGTCCGGTGCCTGGACCGACGTGAACGAGGTAATGGTCTTCGCAGGACCGAACCATGCCGCCAGCCAGCTGAGACAGTAGCCCGCGTGCTCGAGGGTGCAACCGATTTCGAACTCGTCCTTATAGGGCCATGGAGTGCCGGAAACAGACGTCCATTTGCGATAAGGCATGCGAAAGACCATCCCGTCATCCATCTCCGCGTACACCACGCGGACCTGCCCCAGCGTCTTTTCTCGCAGCAGTTTCCAGATTGTCTGCGCAGTCTCACTGAGCAGGCTGCATGGCGCTGAGGAGATCAGCAGTTGCCGGGCTTCGGCAAGGGCCACCAGTTCCTCGGCGTGCTCAAAACGCATGCCCAGCGGTTTTTCGGAGTAAACATGTTTGTCCATCGAGAGGGCAGCCTTCGAGACCTGATAGTGGCTGCGCGGATTCGTCAGATTCAGCACCATATCGACCCGGCTGTCCCTGAGAAGGTCGGTCAGTCTTGTGTAATGCTGCACACCGGCTGCATTGGCCAGGCGCCGGGCACGATCCGAATCCTGGTCCGTCACCCCGAGAAGCGTTAGTTCAGGATGGAGTGCAAGGGTGGCCAGATAATAGTCGGCGACAAAGCCACAGCCTACGATCGCGAGGTTCATTGCAAACAGCTCCTGATTGCCGCATCAGGACCGGCGGGGCCATTCCTGGTCCGAACGACGTCATCTGCGATGGTCCGCGTACGCTCTGCGATGACGGGCCTGAGGCAGATCTCTGAGCACTTCATCTCAGAACGAGGGTGCGCAGCGCGAAGCCGATGCCAAGGAACGACACAAACACGGCGGTGGCCTGCAAATCCTGTCTCCAGGTTGAAATTCCCTCGCGACTGGCTCCCGCGACCAGAACGACATAGAAGGGCAGGTCTCCGGCGGCTACGGCGACCACAGCGCCGAAAAGTCCGAAGAAATGAAATCCCAAAGGAATGGCCGTGAGGACGGTGGCACAGTAGAACGCATTGCCGATCGCCTGGTAAACGGACTTGCCCAGCGTCAGCAGCGCAGGCATGGTTGTTGCCCACAGCAGCGTGTGCCATAAACCCAGAGCGAGGATCGGAACCATCCATCCCGCCTGGCGATAACGCGAGTCGTACACGCGTGTGACCAGGAAGCCTCCCAAATAGATCATCAGACACAGCATCCCGGCCCCGGCCAGCAAAGCACGCAGACGATAGCGAAGGAATACCTCCCGGAATTCTGCAATCGGGAGATGAGCCATTTTTGCGATGAACGGGTAGCCGACTTTCTGTGCGAAGGCATTGATAATCGCGCGCGGGATATCGGAAACCGTATAGGCGATGCTGTAGACGCCCAGCAGGGTGAAACTGATCAGCTTGCCCAGAATGAGCCGGTCCGCCTGGGAGGCGAAGAAATAGAGGGCGGTCGAGAGCAGAATCCACTTTACGAAGTGAACGATTCCCCGGATGCTCTGGCGATCCCAGCCGAAACGATTCCGGATTCCATGACTTAGCCGCCGATAGAAGCTCAACCCAAGGCGACAGGTCGTGGTCGCGATGGTTCCGATCACGAGCGCCCAGACAGAAGGATGGAGGACGGCACATCCGATCGTGACCAGTAAACCGACGATCTGAGCGGAGAAGTCGATGAAGAACAACTTGCGAACTTCCATGTGCCGCGACATGGAGAGCAGGTTGGTACTGTAGAACGAAGCAAGCAGGACGCTCAGGCTGGTGGCGGGCAACAGCAGTTCCAGCCGCGAGTCGTGGTACAGCCGGGACATCGGCCAGGAGAGGACGAGAATGACGAGGAAGATACCGAGCCCGCGAAGCACCTGCAGCGTCCAGACGGTATTCAGAAAGGCCGGGTCGTCTCCGCGCGGATCTCGAATCACACTGGGAGCCAGACCGATATCGGACATCAGGGTGACGCCGACGATCAGAGTCGTGACCAGCGCCATGAGACCGAAGGACTCCGGCATGAGGAGCCGGGTGAGAACAAGACTGCTGATGACCCGTACCACCATCGAGCATCCGTAATCCAGAACCGTCCAAACAGTGGCGTGGAGGGCAGCCGATTCGAGCGTCTTCGTGCCGGCAGCACTCGTGCTGATGGGTTTCTGGGGCTCGGCGACGGAAATCTCGATCGCGGCAGGTACCGGTTGGATCGACAAAAAGCTCTCGCATTCTGGGTGGATCGCAGTTCGATACTCGGGTTGTTCACGCAAACACCGGGACGGCTGACGCTGCGGGCGTTTTCGCCGCCGGCATCGCGAAGGTCTCAGGCTGCAGAGCGTCGCAAGCGGACAGATTCCTCATATTTGCGGATATCCCGCTTCATCGCGCGGTCGGCCCGTTCCTGGCTGACCATGTTCAGAACTACGGCGACACCGGCAACTTCCAGCCGCTCGAGAAGGCGCGCGGCACGATCGAGTTCCTGTCTGGTTGTCGCGCTGCTCTTCACCACCAGCACAGTCGCATCAACGCTCCTCGCCAGGTATTCGGTATAGGCGGAAATCGGCAGCGGCACGGAGTCAATGAGGACCACGTCCCACGAATCCGTATGATGCTCGGGGGTCCTGACCGTTTCCAGGCTCGGCGATTCCGATTCTGTCTGATTATCGGGGGCGCGACGCGTTCGGTAAGCACTGAAGGGGCTGCTCTGAACGCCCGCTCCACCATTCTGTCCGCTCAGAACCAGTTCGGAGGGCAAGAGGGTATTTCTGCGCAGCGCATCGGTCTCACCGCATTCCGATTCGATGATGGTTCGGGTTCTCAGGTTCAGCTTTCGCATCTTTTCGCTCAGCCGGGTGACGAGCGTGCTCGTTCCGCTGCCATGCGACATGGAGGTGAACAGGAAAGTGCGCGCACCGAAATGGCGCACCGCATGATCGATCGCTGCGGCCAGGCGAAAGAGGTATTCCTCAACCAGTTCGCTCGAGAAGTCATAGTCGTCGAGCAGGACGGCCAGGGGATGGAAACCGACGACCCTCTCGACGTCGTGCGAAGTGTGAATTCTGTTGTCCAACCGGTCCAGCCCAACAGGAACGGCGATGGCGCAGGTGAGACTTGTGAGAAGCAGAGCGAGCAGCAGAAAGGGAAGCTTACTGGTCTCGGGGCCTAGCGGAATCTGCGCCGGAGTCGACACGTGAATGGATCCGGGCGACGCACTTTCAAGCTCGAGATCGCGGATGCGGTCGTCAATGGCGTCGTAGGCCTTTTGCAGGCTGTCGATCTGAGGACCGAGTTCGGCGGCTCGCTGGAATTTAGGAGCAGCGGAGGCGGCGTTGTAGGTGTTCTTGCCGAGCTCATGGATGAGATTGAGTTCGACCAGGCGTGTGCGGGTGACCTCCTGAAGGAGCCTGCCTTTGAGTTCTTCGGCCGCTCTGCGATCCAGATCCTTCATCTGACTGTCGATCGAGGAGAGTTCGCTCTTGTCCTTTTGATAGATCGGATGGTCGGAGCGAAGCCCGTTCATCTCCTGGATCAGGGCGGTTCGCCGGCTGTTCAGTGTGTTCATGATCCCCGACAGACCGGGATCAGCGGAAATGGCCTCGTCCACAGCCGCATAGCGCACGATCGACTCTCCCGCTGCATCTCGTTGCAGTGCCGCGCTCAGTTGTGCCTCTGCCGCCTCACGCTGCATGCGGGCAGCGGCCAGTTCGTCTCGCACTCTTTGCAGGGCCGAGTCGTAAGGGTCCGCACCCGTTAGCGTCGAATTGATTGTGGCCACGCCCAGATCTTTCATCAACTGCGCCTGCTCGGCTAATCGCTGGTCCATCTCGTTCTGGAGCCGTTGCTTCTCCAGATTGAGGGTCTTCAGGCGATCATCGAGGCCGTAGAATTCCTGATTCTTCGCGCGATCGACATAGGCGTCGGTCACCTGATTGACGGTCTCGGCCAGACCCGACGGGGAGGGACCGGTCAGCGCGATTGAAACTTCGTAGGTTGTTCCGATGCGCTTTACATCCAGTTTCTTCTGCAGCACCTGCACTTCATAAGGCAGGGCGGGCCCGCTACGGTGCCGCACGGAATAGGGAAGCTTTGCGACAGCGTCGGCAATGATGTCATACCGCGTTACCGTCTGAATCTGGTCCTGGATATAGGACTCGTAGGGCAAATCGAGCTCGCTGTCGTCGGCCAGCATCCTGGGAAATTTCGGAGCGACATAGACAATGCTTTGTGACTCGTAAACCGGTTTGACTTTCCTGTGCAGGGCATAGCCTCCACACAGCAACAGCAAAGAAAAAATCGACAGGGCAACCCATGGATGCCGCCGGATACTGGCGGGTATGTCCACTATTGATTTTGGTTTCTCCGTCGACGGGGTTGTGCGACGGGCTGGAAATGCCTGCGGGCTCAGAAACCCTTCGGGAGTCGAAGCATTTGCTTTGGACATGAACCGGAAGCCTCTCGAATTAGTGGACTGCAACCGCCGCAATGCTGCCCATCATCAGCGCCGGGGCCAGTTGCTGCAGAACGAAACCAACTTTGGCAACGCCGCTTTTGGGCACGAAGATCACATCGCCGGGGTAGAGAGAGATCTCCATCCCCCCGGTTGGCTTGAGGAGGTCCCTGAAGCGGAGGTATTGCGTCCTTCCGCCCTTGAAGCGATGGACCACCTCAAGTTCAGGGTTATTGCCGGCGCCGTCGCTGAGACCGCCGGCAGCGCCGAGAATGGAACTCAGGGTCGAGTCACGCCGCAGTGGGATCTCGCCGGGATGCTGCACCTGGCCTACAACGGTGACCGTTCTGGTTGTGACGGGCACGTAAACCAGATCATTGCGGCGCAGACGAAGATCTGCCAGGGGGCTGCCGGTTACCAGCAGTTCCTGAAGATCGACCCAAAATACCCGGTCGCCTCGATAAATCACGCATTGATCGGGAAGCGTGCCATCGGCGCGCGCTTCAATGCCTCCTCGAGACAGAAGTTCGAGCAGAGTCGGGGTCTGCTCGAAATTGATCTGTCCTGGATTCCTGACATTTCCCAGCAGTGTGACGTGATTGGAGCCGTATTTCACGACCTCCAGGGTCGCGGCTACATTGGTGTAGTAGGCCATCAGCGCGGAAGCGATCTTCTGCGCGGCGGCTTCGCGCGTCAGGCCGGCAATCGCAATGGGTCCGGCCAGAGGCAGTGTGATGCGTCCATCCGGGCCGATCGTGGTGGTCTCGGTGAGCTCGGGCCGCCCGGGAAACTGAATGGCAATCTCATCGCCGGCACCGAGCGTGTATTCTTCGTCCGCTGCTGGCTCAAAGCGGCGGAGCATCTCGGCGCTGCTGAGTTTCAAAGCAGGATCCTGAGGATTGTCGGCAATCGGACCGCCATCGGCTCGGACACCGGATGGATTAGCCGGCTGGGATTCAGTCTGCTGGGCGAAAGCGGCCAACCGGCTGATCGCAAGCAACAGAATGGCCAGGATAATGCCGCGGACCAGACCGCGGTGATGATGGGATGGATTCACAGAAGGCTCCTCATCGGATGGGCAACGGATCACATTGCCCGTCCATCTGCTCGAGATTCGCGTTCGGTTCGCACCCACGCGGCGCCGGCTCGGGACGTTCGCCATACTTCGGGAAGGACCCAAAGCTTCCACAACATATAGCCGGGAATGGTCGAAAGGGACCGCAGAGTCTTTCCGATTCCCGGACCCTGCATGGCGGCTGTGCCGATATGGAAGAGCACCACCGCGAAGACCGACAGTACATAGATTCTGAGCCAGGAAACCGGCAAACAGGCCGCCGCCACCAGAAGGAGGACCTCTGTGGCCATCGGCAGTGCGAGCAGATCGAGAAGCGGCTCGATCTGCGTGGCTCGTCCCCGGAAGATATCGGCAGCGAGCTTCGGAACCCACTTCCTCATCATCCGGAAGCGGCCACCTTCCCAGCGGGCACGTTGCGCCTTCGCGGCTGCTGCGGTCACTGGCATTTCGCCCCGAACGGCAAACTCGTGCAGGAACTCGACCCGGATGCCTGCCTGAACCAGGGCAAGGTGGTACTCCAGATCCTCGACAACAGAATGGGCGCTGTACGGTATGCGTGCCAGCACCTCCCGGTGAACGGCGAAGCCATTGCCGAGAATCCCAGCGGAAAGACCGAGCCGGGCGCGGCCTCGTGGCCGAATGACATTCGCCGCGTAGAAGGCCAGTGTCATGAGTCGAGTCCGCTGGCTGTGCTCGCAGTTATAAACCTCGTAGCGCCCCTGGACCGCCAGCGCGCCCGAGCGCAAGCGCCGGCGCACCTCCGTGATCAGGCCATCGTCCACGACCGAGTCGGCATCCACCACCAGCACACCCTGATAAGGGCCGGCCAGAATCACTTCAAATCCGTGGCTGAGTGCATGACCTTTGCCTCTCTGGCTGGGGTTGTTGAGAACCAGCAACCGCGCCCCCGCCCTCTCCGCTCTGAGTGCGGTTGAATCGGTGCAGTTATGCGCGACCACGAGCACTTCGGTGCCGGAACCCGCACAGCTCAAAACGGAATGTACGCACCTCTCGATGAAAGCTTCTTCGTTGTGTGCAGGAATCAGCACCGAAAGGGGAGGCATCTCATGTTCCGCGGCAGGATCACGTCGGCGCGGTGCGGGAAACAGAGCAGCCACGGTCAGGACCAGAAGCTCAAGCGCCAGCGGGAGAGTCGCCGCGACAAGCAGTAGTCCGCCAAGAGTAAACAGGACGGTCAGCATCGTTTGAAGATTCACTCCGGACCTCTCGGCAGAAAGCCATTCTTCGGATTGCGGTCGGCAGTCGGCATCATCACATTCGTACGCGGAGGCCAGAGGCTGCGACGGCTGTAGTTCTGGGTTCCACGGTCTCCGATGGCATCGTGATCACGGGCGCAGGATTCATGCGCTGTTGCAGCAGCGTGCGGATCTGGTGGTAGACCTCAGGCATCTCGCGCGTCGGAATCGGCACGAGTTGGTCTCCGATGCGGAAGAAGGCGCAATCCTCGCCGAGAAAGGGAACACCGGGCAGTTCGGGTTCGATGCGCCGCAGCGCTTCTGCAACGTGAGGGGCCATGCGAAAGGAGAGACCCAAGCGCGCGCCCCGGACTACGCGAAGCAGAAACGGCTGTAGTCCCGCGAGCCACAACTCTCTTTTCCAGCGCCGCGCGGCGCTCAGCAGATGGATCAGCGTTCCCAGAGCGTCCGCTCCGATGTAGGCCGTCTCGGTAAAATCCAGTACTACGTGGGAGCCGGCAACAAGGTCGCGTTGCACCTCAGCTTCGAACTGTGGCAGGAGAGGGCCGGTAAGTCCCCCCTGAATGTGCAGCACTTTCGCCGCCCCGATCGTTTCCTTCGTAAATTCGGGGAGAGAACGTCGTCTTGCCTGAATCCCACTGGCAATCAATTGCCCCGGCAGATAAATCAGAAGGCCAGCGGCATTATTGAGGTAGCGTCTGGCGAGCCGGGAGGGCTCCTGCAGCGTCCGGTACAGCCATTCCAGACCGTGACTCTGCATCCACAGGGGTGCCCGGCGGATCCTGCCGCTGAGAAAATCGAATGACCCTCCGACTCCGATGCAGACCGGTACCTGCAGCCGGTGGCGATGCATGGCCAGCCACTTTTCCTGTTTGGGGTTTCCAAATGCCACCATCAGAATGTCGGGCTGCGCTTCCTCAATGCGGGCCAGAATCTCCTCGTGGTCCATCTCTTCCAGGGGTCGATGAGACGGGCAAAGGCGTCCGGCGATACAGACCTCGGGATAGTTCCGCTGCATCCAGACCACCGTTCCGGCTGAACTTTCTTCACTCGCTCCCAGCAGGAAAATCCGGTATCCGCGCTCCGCAGCCAGCTTTGTCAGCCGCGGTACGAGGTCGGCTCCGGCAACCCGTTCTTTAAGCCGGACACCCAGCAGCCGGGAAGCCCATACCAGAGGCATGCCGTCGGCGAGAACGATGTCGCAGCGGCCGAGCACCTCACGCAGTTCTTCATCGCTGACGGAATTAATCAGAAAGTCCACATTCGCGGTAGCGATCTGGTGAAAGCCGCCCTCCGCAATCTGTACTTCAACCGCGTCGAGGACCTGATCCATCGTCAGGTCGTCGATGGCGACACCCAGGATCGCGACACGACGTCCTCTTGACTGACTCATAAGATGGCTCCGGTTGCGATTTGAAAAGGCCTGCCCGTCACAGGCCAGTCTTTGTGTGAGTGATGGGCGCCGCGATCCAGGACACCGATCGCGCCGTAATTTGCGCCGCACGTTCCTGACAGGGGGGCGGGAGCGAATTGATTCTCGATCCCGATCACCCGGCGCCCGTTCCCCGCAGCACCGCAGGAACCGTCTGCATCAGAATTTTCAAGTCGAGCCAGATCGACCAGGTGTCGATGTACTGCATATCCAGCTCCATCCATTGCTCGAAGGGGATGGAGTTCCTGCCCCGTACCTGCCAGAGACAAGTGATTCCGGGTTTGACGCAGAAGCGTCGCCGCTGCCAGTCCACTTCGAAAAGCTGATAATCGCGCAGCGACATCGCGCGCGGCCCCACCAGGCTCATATCTCCGGTCAGTACGTTGAACAGCTGCGGCAGTTCGTCGATACTGGTCTTGCGAAGAATCCGGCCCAGAGGAGTGATCCGGGGATCGCTCCTGATTTTGAATGCCGGCCCGCTCATCTCATTCATGGGCAGCAATCGATCCTGTAGCTGCTCGGCATTCTCGACCATCGTCCGAAACTTATACATGGTGAAGGTACGTTTGTTGAGCCCCATTCGCGTCTGGCGGAAAAAGACCGGTCCCCGGGAGGTCAGTTTGATCAGGATTCCCACCAGCGAAAAGAGAGGTGACAGCAGAAGAAGCAGGACGCTCGAAATTCCGATATCCAGGGAGCGCTTGATCAGGGCGGGGAATGTATCGTATGGTCCGACAGGAGAAAGAGCAGGAGCGCTTTCCTCGAGGTCCTCGCCGTGATGTCTGCGGCGGCGCGAATTGAACAGCCGCGGATCGAACCTTATAGCGATTCCATGCTCTTCGCAGAGAGCTACTAGTTCGGCTGCGTGTTCATAATAGGAACGAAGCGGCAGATAGATTGCAGCCTCATCAACGACGCTTGTCCGCAGGAAACCGCGCAGTTCGGGGAAGGTGCAGCAGCGCACATGGCCGGTGGTCTGGAAGTGCTCGGTTCCATCCCAGTCATCATCCACGAAACCTACCAGGTGATAACCCAGCTGGGGATTCATCAACAGGCGGCGGCCAAAATCGATCGCCCTCTGGTTGGTTCCCACGATCAGAATATGCCGGGTATTAATTCCGCGCCGCCGAAGCGCGAGCAGGATACCCCGAGCGGCGAACCGGCCAGCGATCATGATCGCCGCCGTCGAAACCCAGAACAACCCGGCGAAGCGCAGGGTTACGACGCGAAAATGAAAGCTGAGTCCCATGGCCAGCAAAAGAAACGCCGCCAGGGCACTGGCTTTCACTATCTCCAGAGATTGCATGCGCAGCGTCGTCAATCGCTGTGAGAGATAAAGGCCGCACGCGATGAATACTGCATGCCATACAAACAGCAGAAAGGCAAACAGCAGACAATTTCCAAGGCCGATTCGCATGGCCACGAAGCCAGCAAAGGTCATGCCACGCGGAAAGGAAAAGACAACCAGAGTAATCAGCAGTGATGCTGCCAGCGCGGTTATGTCGAACAAGGCAGCCAGATATCGCATGAAGGATCGTCTATTCCACGGCATAGGTACCTTCTGACTCGCGGGATAAGGATTTACGGATAAGGTCGGCTGCATTCAGCGCCCTGTTCGGCAAAACGCCTTAGGTGGCTGTGGCATCGAAATTCGCATCGCAGGCAATAGAAGTACACCTATTGGTCGCGGTTGGTGTACGATGCCGGAGGCTCAAATAACATGAAATACAGGACCTCATCCTCGATTAAGACACTACCCACGCCCTGTCGTGCGCGTACCCGTCCTGTGGAGTGCTGAGCCGCCTGGCCATAGCTTCGCCCTGTGAGTCCCAGGACCCTTGCAGTGGAAAATTGTGAATTCGTTAGCGGATCACGTGTTGTGTCAACTGATCGTCGTTGAACTCGCCGCGTAGCCCGAAATAGCCGGCTCCAAGTTCCTTCCAGATCCTTGTCACGACTCCTTTGGACTGAATCCGAATCTCCTCGAGCGCAAATCGTGGAGAAGGAATCAGAACCTCAACCTGAACTTCTGTCCCGACTGGCGGACAGGAGCTGCTGCTGATGAGCGCGCCGTCAACCGCGATGTCGATCGTGAAACCGCCGCCCGCGTGATCGCTTCCGTCGTTCCAGTAAAAGATCACAGGCAATCGCAGCGGATAGCGCGGTGCTGCTCTGCGTTCAGGGAACGGTTGTGCCGACATTGGAGTTTCAGCATAGGGTCAGTCCCCAGGCGCCGCAAGAACCCGAATGTTGGGAACTGCGGATGAGACGATCAGCGATGGGATGAGACGTTTGTCTCATTGCGGGTCTCAACTGACGGGAAATCCTTCCGGGGGAGAAGGGCATCTTCGATACGTCGCAGAAAAGTTTTCTTTTTCTCGTTCATTTACCATGCGCAATCTCGGAACTGGGTTAGAGTAGGAACACTATCGGGTGGTACCAGGTCATTCGTCAGCGCATCCCCCAGCGCTTTTACTGCAGACTTACAGTACGTTGCGACAGGAATTCATCCGCTTGAGGTGTCTTTTGAGGTCGTCGGTGGAGACAAGAAAAGGGGGTGCAAGAGCGTTATGTCATCATCCCATTCTCAGAACATTCCATTTCCCCGTCGAGAGGGCAGCCATTGGGAACGACCGGTTTCTCGCAGTGCCGATGGCGGACTTCAAAAGGTCGAACAGCATCGGACGTTGAGAGTCCTGATCGCTGACCGGGATTCCATGAGCAGCGATCTGCTGGCCTCCACGCTGTGCAGGGAAGGGAACTGTCAGGCGCTCGGTGTGCGATCGACAGAACTTCTCGATTGCATGGCGGACGGTAACGCGCAGATCGTAGTGATCGGAGCGGATCTCGATCTCGAAGCGAAATCCGGTTTCGATCTCGCGTGCGCCGTGCGGCGTGCCCACCCAACGGTACCGATCGTCATGCTGTTGAGCCGCCCCAGTCGAGAAGCCGTGATGAGTGCTCTGCGCTCCGGGGCGCGCGGGATATTCTCAAGAGAACGCCCGATCGCGGAATTTGTCTCCTGCATGCAGCATGTGCGGGAAGGTCACCTCTGGGTGGGTGCTGAAGAGACAACGATTCTTTTAGAGCTGCTCAGAGTTATCCAGTCCCCGGAAGTCGTGATGGCGGATGAACCCTCGCTCCTGACGGTTCGTGAATTGGATGTTGTGAAGTGCGTCCTGCGAGGCATGACGAACAAGGCGATCGCCCGGGAACTCCGTCTGAGCGAACACACCGTGAAGAATTATCTGTTCCGTATCTTCGAGAAACTGGAAGTGTCGAACCGCGTCGAGTTGCTCATCTATCTTGGCAAAAAAGGACACATCTTTGGTGCGAGTCCGTCTGAAGCACCCGACGTCAGTCAAAAAGCCGGCTGAGGCAACGACGGCACGGAGCCAGGAGTTCGTGCTATCTTTTTTGCGTCGATAGCCATAGACGTTTGCCCCGGAGTGTGGCACGCCGCAGGAGCTGTGGAGTTCAGGAACAATCATAAGCTTCGCGCCTTTGTTAATTCACGCGAAGAACTCTTTCAGGTGAGGACTGGATGGGAAACGCAATTCTGGTCACAGGGGGAGCCGGGTTTATCGGCGCCAATTTTGTCCTGGGGTGGGCAGAGGCAGTTGGCGCTCCGATCATCAATCTCGACCTGGTCACATATGCCGGCAATCCGGCGAGCCTTGACTCGCTCCGGGGCAACGAGCGGCATCAGTTGGTGCACGGTGATATCTGCGACGCGCATCTTGTGGGCTCGCTGCTGCGAGAGCATCGGCCAAGGGCGATCGTGCATTTTGCCGCCGAGTCGCATGTGGACCGATCCATTGTGTCACCCGATGCGTTTGTCCGAACTAACGTAACGGGGACCTTGATATTGCTCGAGCAGGCGAAAGAGTATTGGTCCGGGCTGAATGACCAGGAGAAGAAAAAGTTTCGATTTCTGCATGTCTCGACCGACGAGGTTTACGGGACGCTGGGAGTCGACGATCCGGCCTTTTCCGAGACGACTCCGTATGCGCCGAACAGCCCTTACGCGGCTTCGAAGGCTGCTTCGGATCATCTGGTTCGGGCCTACCACCACACGTTTGGCCTGCCGACGTTGACGACCAACTGTTCGAACAACTATGGGCCGCTGCAGTTCCCCGAAAAGCTGATCCCGCTGATGATCCTGAATGCGCTCGAAGGCAAGCCGTTGCCGGTTTATGGCGATGGGGCCAATGTGCGCGACTGGCTGTTTGTGGGCGACCACTGCGCGGCCATTCGAACGGTTCTGGAGCGGGGGCGAGCAGGCGAAACCTACAACATCGGCGGCAACAGCGAGCGAAAGAACCTGGATGTGGTGACGACGGTGTGCGATCTGGTTGACGAAATGAGGCCGGATGCGAGGATCGGGCCCCGGCGGAAGCTGATCATGTTTGTGAAGGACCGGCCGGGACATGACCGGCGCTATGCTATCGATGCGAGGAAAATTGCGCGCGAACTGGGATGGAGTCCTGCAGAGCGGTTTGAGACGGGATTGCGGCGGACGGTGCGCTGGTATCTGGATAATCCCGAGTGGGTCGAGAGCGTGCGTACGGGAGCGTATCTGCACTGGATCGAGCAGAACTACGGAGAGCGGCTGGCGCGATGAAAGGAATCATTCTCGCAGGGGGATCGGGAACGCGTCTCTATCCGGTGACGCATGTGGTGTCGAAGCAACTGCTCCCGGTCTATGACAAGCCGATGATCTATTACCCGCTGAGCACGCTGATGCTGGCCGGGCTGCGGGAGATTCTGGTGATCTCAACGCCGCAGGACACCGCGCGGTTTACGGAACTACTGGGCGATGGCGAGCGTTGGGGCATCCACCTGAGTTACGCGGTGCAGCCGAGCCCGGATGGGCTGGCACAGGCATTCCTGATCGGGAAGGATTTCCTCGAGGGCGATGCGAGCGCGCTGATTCTGGGGGACAACATCTTCTATGGGCAATCTTTCTCGAAGCAACTGCAGGCTGCGGCTTCCCTGAAGAGCGGCGCGACGGTGTTTGCCTATCCGGTCCATGATCCGGAGCGGTATGGGGTAGTGGAGTTCGATAAAGACGGGCGGGCGATCAGTCTGGAAGAGAAGCCACGGAAGCCCAAGTCGCGGTATGCGGTGACGGGGCTGTATTTCTACGATGAGCAGGTCGTGGAGATCGCGTTATCGCTGAAGCCTTCGCCTCGCGGAGAGCTGGAGATCACGGATCTCAATCGTCGCTATCTCGATGCGGGCCAGCTGAACGTGCAGATCATGAGCCGTGGTATGGCGTGGCTGGATACCGGAACACACGATTCGCTGTTCGAGGCAGGATTGTTTATTCAAACGGTGGAGCGGCGGCAGGGGTTGAAAATCGCGTGTCCTGAAGAGATTGCCTATCGGCTCGGTTACATCAGCGCCGAGCAACTGGAGGCTCTGACGGTACCGATTCGCAAGAGCGGATATGGGGAGTATCTGCTGAATCTGCTGCGCGAGCCTTACTTTTCGCCCGAGGAGCGCGGATGAAGGTGGAAGAAACGATACTGCCGGGCGTGCTGGTCCTGAGCCCGAAGATCTTTCGTGATAATCGCGGGGCTTTTCTGGAGACATGGAATCAGCGGGCGATGGAAGAGGCGGGACTGCCGGCAAGATGGGTGCAGGACAACTTCTCCATTTCGAAGAAGAACGTACTGCGCGGGATTCACTATCAGTTGATCCAGCCCCAGGGCAAGCTGGTCCGGGTGGCCTACGGCGCGGTACTCGACGTTGCGGTGGACCTGCGGCGGAGTTCGGTGACGTTTGGAAAGCATGTAGCGGTAGAACTTACGGGCGAAAATGGCAGGATGCTCTGGATCCCGGAGGGATTCGGGCATGCCTTTCTGGTGCTGAGCGACGAGGCCGGGTTTGCGTACAAGGTGACGGATTATTATTCGTCAGCGGGGGAGCGCACGATTCGATGGAACGATGCCGAAGTTGGCATTGCCTGGCCAGTCGGAGCGGCGGATGTGATTGTTTCCGAGAAGGACGGCAAGGGCGCAACGCTTCGCGAAGCCGAGGTCTTTCCGTGAGTGACGCGCCGCGGGTTCTGATCCTGGGTGGATCTGGGCAACTGGGACAGGAATTACAGCGCAGCTTCGCCGGGACAATTCCACTGGTGGCAGTCGATCGCGAAGCAGTAGATCTGGAAGTGCCGGAACAAATCCGGGCAATCATCGCGAGCGTGAAGCCGGATGTGATCCTGAACTCCGCAGCGTACACGGCGGTAGATCGGGCGGAGTCGCAACCAGAGATTGCGGCTGCGGTGAATGCGCGCGCGCCTCGGATTCTGGCGGAACAAGCGCTGAAGGCGGGGGCGCTCCTCGTACACTACTCGACCGACTATGTGTTCGACGGGACGAAGGAGGGGCCGTGGACGGAGGAGGATGCGCCGGCTCCGCTGAATGTATATGGAAAGACGAAGCTGGCGGGGGAAGAGGCGATCCGTGAAGTGGGCGGCCGGTATCTGATCTTTCGCACCAGCTGGGTTTATGGTCCGCACGGAAAGAACTTTTTGCTGACGATGTTGCGGCTCGGCCGGGAGCGGGATCAGCTGAGCGTGGTGGACGATCAGTACGGGGCGCCGACGACATCGCTGGAACTCGCTCGGTCAACGCGGGACATCGTGGATGGGGTACTTGCGGGCAGGTTTGGGGCGGCGGAAGAGTGGTCAGGTCTGTACCACATGACCTGCGGCGGAGAGACGACGTGGTGTGGCTTCGCGCGGGCGATCTTTGCGCGGGCAGAGGCGAAGCTGGATGGGGGGAAGCCGGCGGTGCAGCCGATTCCGACGAGTGCCTACCCGACGCCGGCGAAGCGGCCGCGGAATTCCGTGTTGTCGAATGCGAAACTGCAGGCGCGGTTTGGGTCGGGGCTGACGGGGTGGGAGGAAGCGCTAGACGTGGTTTGGCAGCACTTGGCGCCCGCCAGGAGTGAGAAACAGAACCGCACGGACAAATGAGGACCTTGTCAGAGCCGTCCAGCATCCGTGCGTCCTAAGCCATCCAAAATAGGTTGGCACTCGAGAGATCACAGCAAAGACCCGCAGCGGCAACCTTGCTTTCCGTCTCAAATGTCCGCAGCGGTGAGCCCCCCACAGCGTTGTGATGTCGGTTGGATAACTCGACACCGCAATCGACACCAGCCCGCACACCCGGCGCTCGCTGGCTGCATACTCGTCCTCCAGCGAACGCAACCGCTGCGCTTCGCTGACGTCAATCGCCGAACGCCGCACTCGTGTACCACATCATCCACTGTGCGCCGCCGCGACGTGCTTCAGCGCAGCGATCTTTTGCAGGCCACAAGGCGACGACAGATGTGTGGCGGTTTTCTAGGCTGTTTCTTCCGCAGCAATCGCTTTCGTCGCCCGGTTGGGCTGAATACCAAAGGTATGGCCCCTCATCGTGAGGTAGAACAACAACTCCACGCGACTGGACACCCCGAGCTTCTCGAAGGCCTTAACGAGGTAGTTCTTTACGGTGTTTTCACTCAGACAAAGAGCCTGGGCGATCTGACGGTTCGTTTTTCCGGTGGCCGCGCACTGAACCACCTGCAGCTCGCGATCCGTCAGCGGCGTTGCATCGGCTGACATAGAAACGCTGAGTGCCGGCAGATTCCTGAGCAGGTGAAGGAGTACGTCGGCCATGTCGGGGCCAGCCCAAAGATGACCCTTACGAACCTGGTCGATGCACTCGAGGAACTCCTTGATGGGCCTCTCTCGGGAAAAGACAACGCGGGCTCCAGCCCGGAAAGCATTGACCACCGAAGCTGGAGACGTCTGGCTGAGCAGGACGACTACGAGAAGGCCGGGATACGCGCGCATCACTCTTGTGGTCAGATCAAGCCCACTGATGCGGTGATCCAGGTCCGAGCTGATCACCGCCAGGTGGACTTTGTGCCTCGCCAGAGATTCCGAAAACCGTTCCGGCGCGACGGCGGCGGCCTCGTACGAATCGGTCTGATTCAGGGCGGAGGCCAGTAGATCTCCGCTCATCCTGTCCCGCGCGAGGATGAGGGCGCGAGTTTTCGGGGTGATCGTCCGGGCTTGTTCATCCGCTGTCGGGACCCGATAAGGCAGAGTGTCGTTCTCCTCTGCCGGGAGCCGTTGGCTGTCGTCCTGAATCGAGCGAAAGGGACGACTCACTTCACTTGATTCCGAAGGCATTGGAGTCCTTTCCCATCAGATTTGTAGTAAGGACCGATGTAGAGGATCCCGGAAACCGGTTCACCTCAGAGGGGCTCGCAGCAGCCATATTCGGTGAAATGCCATTGGATGCGGCAGCGACCCAGCTGCTGGTCAGAATACCGACGGGAGATCTTCATCATAGCATCGCCTCATGTGAATCACCCTTGTGACAGGAAGCGATGATGATGGTTGGCCGCCGTTTGTGCGAGTTGTTCTGTAACGAGTTTGCAACGGAACTTGCAGACCGGTCTGGCTGTCGAGACTCGCCCGAATCTCAGTCATACTCTTCATTTTGAGTCACGACTCGCGGCTTGGAACAGATGAGCAAGGAGGACGAACACGGGGAACGCCTCCCTATTCCAGTTCGCGGAAGGCCGCAGCGAAGGAGCGAGCCTTGAATCAGTGCACGGTGACGCAAAAATTACGATCGGGCGGCTTCGTCGCTCGTCCCACCCAAAGAATTCTCCCAATCTCCCCTCATCGGTCGACCTCCACGACTGCCGGGTCAAGCTGCCGCTCTCGCCTTGGTCCTGTCCCGCGTTGCGGTCACGCCCGACTATGGTGCGTGATAATGTGCAGCACTTAAATCGCTGTGATAATGTGGTTTTCCTTCTCGCTCATCGCGATATGGCTCGGAGTGTCTGCAGGCGCACCGCCCGGGGAGGAGGACCAACGTTGGTGCTGACGCTGCGCTTCGACGGGACGGGATGCATGCGGAAGGCCTGCGACCTTCTGTATCTTTTATTGTTGCCTGTTGTTGCGGTTGGCACTGCCTTTGCCCAAAGCAGCGCCTCCGCGTCTCCGCCGTCCATTGTCCGGTACCACGCCGGCGACAATCCAGCCTGGGCCGGAGCCAATTTCGACGACAGCACCTGGCCAGTGGCGGAGCGCGGCCGCTGGCCCGCACCGCCTTACCAATCGGATGGATTTGTCTGGGTGCGGTTCCGCGTAGCGGTTCGCAACGACACCGCCGAACCCCTCGGCGTCCGGGTCACCAACCCGCCCAATGTTCTCGTTGCCGACCAGGTGTTTGTTAATGGAGCGTCTGTCGGGTCCCTGGGACGTGTCCCTCCGCATGCGTGGGTCGATTGCCTGCCCGAGACGGCGATCTTCGATCTGTCCCGTGGACTCGCTCCGCCCGGGACCATCGCCTCAGTGGCGCTGCGCATCTGGTACCCGCCCTTTGACCGAAGGTCTTCCGGCGCTATCAACTTCGGCTTTGACGAGCTTGCCATCTCCGTTGGCAGGAATACCGCAGCTCTGGCGACCGCGACTCTCGCTTTCGACCAGCAACGCACTCTACATGCCGAACAGGAAGCCGCGAGCACTCACGCTTTGCTGCGGAATCTTCCTGGCCTGGTCCTGAACAGCATCATCTTGCTCATCGGTTGCGCCGTTCTGTTGCTGGGGCGTTCCTCGCGCAGCCGCAATCTTCTGCTCTATGGCTCCATGCTGGCCACGTTTCCATGGATCACCCTCTTTTTCGAGGTCGTCGGCGCTCATCTCATCTCTCTCTCTGTGCAGGAGTACTTCCCGCTCCAGGTCGCCACTCAGCTTCCTGCCATGATCGTCACGGTCTACTTTATCTGGGGCATCAATGACCTCCGCGATGTCTGGCTCAAACGCCTGACGCTGGCAGCCATGTGGATCTTCAACCTCGGCATGATCGTCGCCTATGTGCCGGCCCACCCCTCGGCTTTCGCCGCTCTGGCCAACCCGATTTCCTCGATCGCCCTGCAGTGCTTCAATCTCATCACCCTGGGGGTTCTTGGATGGGTCCTTTTCATCCTGCGCCGCAATCGATTCATCGCGCTGGCCATGACACTCCCTCCGTTGGCGTCGTCGCTCGTTGGTTTCCGGCTCCTCTTTCAACAGGGACAGGGATTCTTCGACCTGGCTTTCTTTCTGGCAGGACTCTGCCTCTCCATTGCGCTGGCGATCGAAGCGTTGAAGGAGTGGCGTACCCGCGAGGCTCTGCACACCGAATTCGAAGCCGCTCGCGCAGTGCAGCAGCGTCTGATCACTCCAGCTGCCGAAGTCCCTGGCTTTCGTATTGAAAGCGTCTACGCGCCTGCCGCTCAGGTCGGCGGTGACTTCTTCCGTGTCGCCCCCGAGCAGGACGGTTCGGTTCTGGTCGTGGTGGGCGATGTGAGCGGCAAAGGATTGCGCGCCGCGCTCACGGTTAGCGCGATCGTCGGCGCGCTGCGTACGATGCCTCCTCTGACGCCTGCGCGCATTCTGGCCGCGCTGAATCGCGGGCTCATCGGCCAGATGCGCGATGGTTTCGTGACCTGCGTTGCGGCGCACATTTGTCCGGACGGGGCGGTTACTCTCGCCAATGCGGGGCACCTGTCACCCTACCGTAACGGCGAGGAACTCCCACTGTCTCCGGGGCTGCCTCTCGGACTCAGCGCCGAAGCTGAATATGCTGAAACCGTCTTTCGGCTTGGCCCGAATGACTCGCTCACCTTTCTCTCTGACGGTGTCGTCGAGGCTCGCGACGCGACAGGCGAGCTGTTCGGCTTCGAGCGAGCCCGGGAAATCAGCACGCAGCCTGCACACACCATTGCTGGAGCCGCCCAGGCCTTTGGGCAGGAAGACGACATCACGGTGCTGACGCTGGCATATACGGGGGCGGGGGTGGAGCTTGCGTAAGCTCGTCCTGCTGGCGATAGCCGCGCTGGCCCTGCCTGCATGCGCACAGGTGTTCAACATGGAGCAGGACAACGGCCGGATCTCAACAATCCGGCCGTTCCACAAGGTCTGCGTTTCGGTACAACCTCCTCTCCGAATCTCCCCCCCTCACTCGATGAGGGACCGGAGCTGAAAGGCTTGCTGCGGTATTGCCCGTCACCTCAATGCCTGTATAGTTCCCGCTCATCGTAGGTACGGAACGTGAATGTGCCCGCGTAAGCCATCCCGTATTCGTCTACAGAATCTCTTTTGAGAGGGAAATCGCCATCATGGCGGCCGGTTGCGATCAATCGCCGCTTGAGAATCATCCTTACGGCAGCTGCGCTTCCAGCGCGTAAATCTCCTCGAGGCTGATGTCGTGCACCGCCAGGACCGACCCATCGGGAGCCAGCCCCGTCCACTGCCCAAACGTCCCCGCCGCCAACGTTCCCAGCCTGGCCAGATTCACCACCAACTGCGGCTTGCGGTCCTTCAGGCACACGCGGTACACGGGCATCTTCACATCGAACAAGTCGTTGAAATACACGCACGCTCCGTCACGCGACCAGTTCGGATAAACCGCGGGCAGCGTCGTCAGTTCTCCCCACGTATGGCTGCTGAAGTCGTACAGTACCACTCCCCGCGTATCTCCATCGATCGCCAGCAGCCAACGCCCATCCGGCGACCACTGCGGCGCGTGATATCCGCCGGAATCCGGCAGCGGCGTCACCGCTCGGCTCTTCAGGTTCAGGATTCGAATCGGATGCTTCTTCGATAACACCGATTCCGGAGAAGAACCTCCGTACGCCAACGCATTGCCGTCCGGTGACCAACTTGGGTCGAGGTCGTCAGTTTCGCCCGGGGTCAGCTGTTCCGAATTCCCACCCTCGGCCGGCACGACGTAGATGGCCCAACTTTTCCCTGGCTCCCGCCCTGTAAACGCGATCTGCGTGCCATCCGGTGACCAGCGCGGCAGGCCGGCCTGCATCGGAGCAAACGTCAGCTCGCGACGATCCGTGCCGTCCGCTTTGCTTTGCCACAACGCGCCTTCCGGCATAGATACGTAAGCGATCCTCGAACCGTCGCGCGAAAACGCCAGCCCTTCAGCCGAGAGTCCAGGCAGATACGGCGCGAAAAGCTTCTTGTTCGCGTCGTATCGCTCCAGTTCCCCCCGCGGGCTCGCGCCGATGAAGAAAATTTTCTTCCCGTCCGAACTGGGCAGCGGAGTCTGCGAACTCATCTGTCCCACCGTCAGCTGTACCGGCTCCGGATTCGTCTTCCGCCACCAATCCCGCTTTTCCCGAATCGCCCAAAGATTCCACGAACCTCCCCGCGCCGAATCGAAGATGAAATACCTCCCATCCGGCATCCACGCTCCGCAGCACTCATTCGGCGTCGGATTCCAGCCGTCCAGCAGACGCTTCAAATGGCTGCCGTCCGTACGTGCCTCCCACAGACGGTTGGTGTTCAGCTTCTCGTCCCAGCTGCTGAATCGAATCCGCTGTCCATCGTGCGAGAACCGAATCCAGTACAGCTGCCCCTGCACGCTGAGAATGCTGTGCGCCTCGCTGCCATCGCTCCGTGCCACGCGAATTTCCGGTCCCACCGTGTAGTAAATGCGTTCTCCGCCTGGAGCCCACGTCGCATCGAACGCGGTCAGGCTCCCGACCCGTCGCGGTTGCCCACCCGGCACCGCCATCGTCCACAACGTTCCCGTGCCCAGGCGGGTGTCAAAGGGCGGTCCCTGAAACAGCAGCTCCGACTTCGCTGCCGACAGGTCCTCGAGGCCCGCCATCTGAAACGGCAGCCGCACCCGCTCCGCCTCGCCACCTTCCGTCGACACCTGCATCACGGCGGCCTGGGAAAGATCCTGCAGCTGGAAATACACACGCAGCCCGTCGGTGAGCATGTCCGAAGGTGGACCCGAACCGCCCGCCAGCTTGGGCGTCCCATCGTGCGTCAGCTGCGTGATTCCGGTCACCCGTGGAGGCGGCGCCGTTGGCCGCATCAGCCAGGCAAGCGCGAGAGCCACCCCCAGAGCGGCCGCTCCCGCCAGTATCGCCGTGCGCCCGCCACGCTGCGGCTGAACCTCCGCCACCCACGCTCCGGATCCGCCTGGTTCCAGATCCCGCATCAGGCGCTTCAGATCCGTCGCCACATCCGACGCTCGCTGATAGCGCAGGCCGCAATCCTTCTCCAGCCCTCGCCCCACAATGTGTTCCGCCAGCGGCGGCGCATCCGTGCGAACCGAGCGAAGCGCCGTATACGTCTCGGCGGTGATGGCGTGCAGCACCTCAATGCTGCTTTCGCCCCGGAACGGCGGCTGCCCCGTCAGGCACTGGTAATACACCACGCCGAGGCTCCACAGGTCCGTCCGCGCGTCCACGCTCCTGCCCAGCGCCTGCTCCGGCGACATATATAAAGGTGTGCCCAGCAACCGGCCCGTCTCCGACAACGACAGCGTGGAATCGGTCCCCAGCGCCAGTATCCTGGCCAGTCCAAAGTCCAGCACCTTCGCTTGTCCCTTTGCCGTCATCATCACGTTCGCCGGCTTCAGATCGCGATGGATCACGCCATGCTCGTGGGCTTCCTCCAGCGCCTCCGCCACCTGGAGCGCAATCGCAGTTGCCTCCTTCACCCCAAGCGCGCCCGCCTTCAGCTTCGCCGCCAGCGATTCGCCCTCTACCAGCTCCATCACGATGTAATCCGCACCGTCCTGCTCGCCCACGTCATACACCGCCGCAATTCGCGGGTGATTCAGCTTGGCCAGGGCCAGCGCTTCCCGCCGAAAATGCCGTCGCGCCTCGTTCCCGCTCAAAACGCCGGGAGCCAGCATCTTGATCGCAACCATGCGCTCCAGCTTCTCGTCCCGTGCGCGATACACAACCCCCATCCCGCCTGCTCCCAGCGGCTCGAGGATCGCGTACCGTCCCAGCCGCGATCCCGCCGCCAGCGGTGCGCTTCCACCCTCCACACGGGTTCCCGCTTCGGTTGTGCTGGTTCCGTCAGGTTTTGCGTGCGGGGACCCGGACGGGAATCCGCTCAGACGGTCGTTCTCTGCGAGCAGATCTTCCACCGCGCGCCGCACCTCCGGCGCTCCCCGACACGCCTGATCGAGAAAAGCGCTCCGCTCCGCACGCGGTACTTCCAGAGCCTCTCCGAAAATCTGCTCCGTGATGGACAGCCGTTGCTCCATCTGCACCTTACCTGTTGTGGCCGTGGGGGGATTTTCGCTTCACCGTATCACGTCAAATAGCAAGTCGCACGAAATCCGATCCCCTTCATGTCCGTGTCCCCAAAACTGCGGACGGCATATCCACCGCCGGAGCAACCCTGCCTTCGCAGCCTGAGGGGACCAGCACCCCCCGAAATATTTCCTGATTCCTTTGCCCTTTTTCCCTGCGTACCCCGCACTCCTTCGAGATGAACGACGATCTCGCCGTCTCCCCCGACCGCCTCGACCAAGTTGCCTCTATCCATCAGGCCCTCACCCGCCCCCAGCCCCTTTGGCTATTCCTCCCAGGCCTGACGACAGATCATCATGAACATCATCATCCCGTTCCAGCCCATCTCCAGGGCGTCGGCCATGGCATGCAGACGATCCTTGTCGGTGGGAACGGTACCTTGCTCTACCGCCAGCCACTCAGACTCCTCGATACCGGCGAGGCGGGCAGCCTCAGCGGCGCTCAGACCGAGATCCTGGCGGCGCGAGAGGATCAGTCCGCCGAAGAAGCTGGCCATGATCTGACGGCGACGGGCGGCAGGGGAACGGAAAAACGCGGGAACTGCAAAGTATTCATCTCGACGAGCGATGGTTATTCGCGGAATTGACCGCCCTCTACATAGCCAGCGGGATCAAGAATCGATGTGACCGGTCCGGTGGCATCTGTCGTCCGCTCGGCTGGATACGGCCGGCAAATGAGTCTCAGCTCAATGGATTTGCCCTACCAAGCTGTTTCAAAAGGCCAGGACGGGCTATTGCAATCGTCGAATGGCCCTCCGGTCATTGCAGCGCAGACTTGATCTCCAGAGAGCCGCACGGGCTCGTCAGTGATTCCGACTTATGAGGCGTCGCCGCTTCCGGTCCATACCAAATCAGGGCTGCACAGGTTCTCCTGCGACGACGCCTGTCAGCTTGTGATCCGCCATCGCCCGATTGAACGACGGCACATCGGTCTTTAGAAAGTCGTTGAATTTCTCGATCGCTCCTTCGTACTGCGGCCGCAGCAATTTCATCTGATCGAGCATCGCAGCAGTGGGCGCATCATCCTCGCCTTCGAAGCCCGCTTCCAGCGCCAGCAGATGTTCGTGGACCTGATCCGGCACGCGCAGCGTCGACTCCGCTGCGCCGGGATTGCTGGTGATCGCTCCTTCCGCCGCTTTCATCTGCTTCTCCAGCCCATCGAT